>JASFBA010000050.1:0-24423 GCA_036172265.1 Chloroflexia bacterium | reverse complement strand
GCTCAAGAAAGATCCGCAGCAACTGGAATTCGCCCTCGGTCATGCAGGGGGCCGGCCGGCGGCCGGCCCTCTGCGAAAAGGCCGGCCGGCGCTTCGGGACACGCCTTGGGCCGAGCGGCCCGGCCCGCCGGCCGGGAGCGAGGCCGGCCTATCCCCCCAGGGGGGATTTGGCAGGACGGCCTCCACCGAGCGGCCCGCCCCGCCGGCCGAAGCCCTCACCCCCCGGGGGAACCCTCGGCCCGGCCGGGGCCTCGCCTGCCCAGGAACGGGGATAAGGACGGATGCCCACCGGGTTCGGCCGGGCCCCAGGGACACTTTGCCGCCGGCGGCAGCGCCTTTCTGCAGGGGGGCTTCGGGGGGCATGCCCTGCCCCCCGACGGGGGTGCAGGGGGCGAGTAGGGGCCGGCCGGCGGCCGGCCCTCTGCGAAAAGGCCGGCCGGCGTTTCGGGACACGCCTTGGGCCAAGCGGCCCATCCCGCCGGCCGGAAGCGAGGCCGGCCTATCCCGCCCGGACGCGGAACGTCCGGGCTTGGCATCCAAGCCCGGACCTTCCACGTACGGGCGGGCTATGGCTCCCCCCAACCCACCAGGAAGGCCGGCCCGCTTAGTGGAGCCACCTGGAAGGATCCTAACGTAGCCACCTGCACCACCCAGAGGCCCTGGGGCTTCAGGAGGTCTCCTTCCCTGACCAGCAGGACGAGCGCCAGGTAGCGCCCGTCCCCCGACCAGGATAGCGGCTCCTGCACGGACGTCCCCGGCGGCAGAACCAGGGTACGGGGGGGTGTCCCACCGGCCAGGTCGTAGAAGCGTAAGAGATAGCGGCCGCTCTCCTCATCGTAGCCGGTGGCGACGGCCTGCCGGCGGTCGGGGGAAAGGGCAGCCGTTCCGTAGCCCTCCACCGCCAGGAACTCCCGGACCTCGCCGGTGGCACTGTAGACCTCCAGACGGGTGAACAGGGCGCTGCCGCTGTAGGGGATGATTACGGCTTCCCGTCGTTCCTCATCGTAGAGGAGCGGCAGAGCCAGGCTGCGGTCGAGGAGAGAGGTGATGCGGTGGACGTCCAGCAGTTCCAGGGTATAAGGCCTCAGGTAAAGGGTGCCCACATCAATTCGCCGGCCGAAGGGGGTATCCTCCTGCTCATAGACGGCCGTGTAGAGGAGGGCGTTGCCCTGAAGCGACCAGGCTACGGCCAGCCGCACCAGCCCCTCCTGCTGGAAAGAGTAGATGCGCCGAGGGCTGCCTCCCTCCAGCCGCAGGAGGTAGAGATCCGGCCCCAGAGTAAAGGCCACCATGCCCCGGTAGAGGCTAAAGCCCGAGGCCGAAGCCAGGCGGGTGGGCAGGTCCTTATAGTGCTCCGGTTCGGCGTAGGCCCGGGTGCGGAAAAAAGTCCCCTGGGAGTAATAGATCAGGGGATATTCCACCTGCAAAGGGGTAGGGGAAGGGGTAGGGGTGGGAGCCGGCAGGGGGAGATGATAGGTCTCACCGGTTGCCCAAGCATAGCCGTACAGCCCGCCAGCCGAGACCCAGTAGAGAGTCCGGCCATCGGCATCCCATTGCACCTGCTCCGGCAGGTCCGAGAGAATCTCCCCCTTCTGGATTTGCCCGGAAGGGAGATCGGCCACCCAGAGTTCGTAGTCCGATGTTCCAGGTGGCCGGCGCAGGCCGGCCAGCCGTTTCCCGTCAGGGGAAAGGCGCAGAAAGCCTAGCACATGGTCCAGCGTAACCAGCACTCGCTGCCGCCCGCTCCCATCAAGCGGAGCCGCCCAGAGCGTCCCGCCATCTCTGATATTGACGTAAATCAGAGAATCTTGAGCGGCCATTGCTGTACCGCGGGGCAGGACAAGGAAGGGAAGCGAGGCGGAATAGCCGCCGGTATAGGAAAGTTGCACGCCGGATCCATCGGCCACCCGGATGGCAAAGAGTTCCGGAGTTCCCAGCCGCGTCAGAGGGCAGACCAGCGTCTGGCCGTCGGACGACCAGGCCGGGACGATAGGGCCTTCGCCTACGGCCCCCACATCGGTACAGAGTGCCCGCTGGAGGGTGCCGGCCGGGTCGGTGACCACCAGGACGGAGTCGTAGGTATAGGCCAGGGCCTGGCCGTCGGGCGACCAGGCGGGCGGGTTATAGGCGGCCGGCGGGCCGCTCACCAGGGAGATATTGCCGTCGGCGAGGCTAAGGACGTAAACCAGGCGCGTTGGGGCCGTCTCCGTTAGAGGCAGGAGGTAGGCGATGCGCTCTCCATCGGGGGAGAGGGCCGGCGATTCCCCGTAGGTGACGGCATAGGGCGGAGCCCCCTCGGCTAGCCAGACCTTGCCCAGGTGGGAAAAGAGGAGTCGCCTCTCCGGCCAGGGAAGGGGAGTGGCCGTCGGGACGGTGGGAAGGGGCGTGGGAGTCGGCGGCGCAGGTGTCTTGCGGACCGGGGGAGCGGCCAGTTGACAACCGCCTAGAATAACGGCCAGGATCAACATTCCCAGGGTAAATCTTCGGCCGGCCATCGTTCCTCCTCTCGTACACCGGGCCCCTTTTCGAAAACCGGCTTCTTGCACGATGGGCACACCTACATCCCGGCTTCAGGGGCAACCTGGAATTTCGCTTTGCCGTTCCTCCCGAAGATCGAACGTGCCAACTGGACGACGTGCGAACCCGCTAACGATTTAGCGGCGTTGCCGGACCTGGATAAAGCGGGCGATCGAGCGATCATAGGTTCGCTCTACCTCGGCAGGAAAGTAGCAGGCCGGCAGTTCTCCCATACGGCGGTGATAGGCCAGGCACTGGCAGCAGTACCCCTTACGCTCACACGGTTCATAGGTGCAGTTACAGGTACGCCGGTTTTCCTCATAATGTAGACATTCCATGGCTTCCTCCAGGAGTTTCTTCGCAAGCGCATTATAGCCAATTTGACCCGGGCATGCAACACGTCCTCGTTTCGGGGCGAGTTTCGGTTGGTAGGGCATTTCCGAAGTTGCACAAAGGGCTAAAATGGAGTATAATACAAGTAATCAGTCTGATATAAAAAATCTTCCTTCTGCGAAGGTAGGCAGTGCCTCGTCGAGATGCACATGCACGGAGGAGGCAGGCCATGACGACACTGGGAGCGCGGTTGCGTCGGTTACGGCGTGAGCGTGGATGTACTCTCCAGGAGGTTTCCGAGGGGTCGGGTTTGACACCCTCGTTCCTCAGCCGGCTCGAACGGGGCATTGTCAACATCTCGGTGGGCAATCTGCGCAAAGTGGCGGCCTTTTTCGGTGTTCCGATTACCTTCTTTTTCACGGAGGAGCCGCGCCCCTGCGGCTTTGTCGTTCGGGCCGATGAACGTATCGTCCAGGAGGATGGCCGTGAAGCCTGCCGTGTCTCCCTTCTCCCACGGGAAGCGGCTTACCTTCAGGCTGAAATCGTCACGCTCGCGCCCGGCGCGGCCGAAACGGTTCCGCTGACCGCCTCCGCCCGAGCCCTCTACTACATCCTCGAAGGAGAATTGACCTGCAACCTGGGTGGACAGTCCATCCGTCTGGGGCAGGGCGACGTTCTCTACCAGCGCCGGCCGGCTACCTTGCACTGGTCCAACGGGAAAAGCGTGACGGTTCTGATCGCCTCCCTCCAGTCGGAAGAAAAGTAACCTCCAAGGAGGGCAACATGGGTCAGAAATTCCGACGGACTTCGGAGATACCCTCGACGGCTGGACGGCGTTATCACCGCTCGCTCCAGCGTGATACCACCTTGACCTCCTTCACCGATGAAAGGCAGTATCGCCACATCCGGGGAGAACTCGTGCGCATTGCCCTCCTGGCCCTGGCTCTGTTCGGCACCTTGATCCTGTTGCGCCTGGTCTCCTCCGCTCTGGGATTCCTGCCGTAAGGGGAATGCCGATGGCCGAGAAGATCTTGATCGTCGAGGACGACCGCCATATCGTCACCCTGGTGCGTTACGTGTTGGAACGGGAGGGCTACCAGATCCGGGTGGCCCGGGATGGGGTGGAGGGGTTGGAGATCGCCCGGGAGTTTCGTCCTGACCTGGTGGTGCTGGATCTCAATATGCCCCGTATGGATGGGGTAGAGATGTGCCGCCGGCTCAAAGCCGAGCAAAACCCTCTGGTGATCTTTTTGACCGTGCATACCGAACGCGAGGCGATGGCCCGCGGCTATCGGGCCGGGGCCGATGACTACATGGTCAAGCCGTTTGAATTGGAAGACCTGATGGCCCGCATCAAAGCCCTGCTGGAGCGACGGAGAAAAGAGGAAACGGCCGGCCTGCCCCCTTCACCATCCCTCCAGGAGGGCGGGTAGGCTGCGGGCAACGTCGTCCCTCAGGATGACGGCCGCATAGGGGTCGGCCCAGGTTGCCTCCCGGTTGCAGAGAATCAGGGGAGCACGGGCCTGGATAGCCAGCCAGGGGAGTTCCGCCGCCGGGGTAACCACCAGCGAAGAACCGACGATCAGCAGGAGGTCGCAGTGGGCGATCTCCTGTCGGGCTTCCTCCAACACGTCCAGGGGCAACATTTCCCCGAAGAGGACCACGTCCGGCTTGATCAGGCCGCCGCAGGGGCAATGGGGGACCTCCTCCGTCTCCAGGAAGCGTTCCAGGAGCGGGCGAGCCTCGAACGCTGCCCCGCATCGCAGGCAATGGGCCGTCTGACAATTTCCGTGCAGTTCCAGAACCCGCAGGGAGCCGGCCTGCTGGTGCAGACGGTCTATGTTCTGGGTGACCACGGCCCGCAGGGTGCCGCGTCGCTCCAGTTCGGCCAGGGCAAGGTGGGCCGGGTTGGGTTGGACGGCGAACATCTGCCGGGCCGAAGCGCCGTACCAGCGGTAGAAGGCGGCCGGATCGCGCCGAAAAACCTGGATGGTGGCCACCTCCATCGGATCCACCTGGCTCCACATCCCTGTGCCGGGAGAACGGAAATCGGGGATGCCGGAGGGGGTGCTGATGCCGGCCCCGGTCAGGGCGACGGCTCGACGGCTCTGCTGAAGCAGGACCCTGGCCCGTGTGTAGAGGTCTTCGGACATTCGGTCACCTCCTGCCCCGCGGCCGGCCGATCTGAGCCACGGCCCAGGCGGCCAGGCCCTCTCCCCGCCCCAGGGCCCCCAGCCCTTCGTTCGTGGTCACCTGGATGCCGACCTCCTGAGGAGGTAGCGCAAGGCGTTCGGCCAGGCGGGCGCGCATCATCGGGATAAAAGGCCCCAGGCGTGGCCGCTCGGCTACCAGGACCGCGCTGACCTGCCGGGGCACCCAGCCGGCAGCGCCCAGCATCTCCACGACGCGCTCCAGGAGGGTCAGGCTGGAGACATCCTTCCAGGCCGGGTCTGTCGGGGGAAAGTGCGTGCCGATATCTCCCAGGCCGGCCGCCCCCAGCAGGGCGTCCATCACGGCGTGGGTGAGGACGTCGGCATCCGAGTGGCCCACCAGCCCTCGGGGGGAGGGCACCTCCACGCCGCCCAGGACAAGGCGGCGGCCGGCCCGCATCCGGTGGATGTCATAGCCCAGGCCGATGCGAAGGCCGTTTTCCTCACCAGGGTACTCCCGAATTCGCCAGAGGGCCTCGGCCCGCTGCAGGTCCTCCGCCGAGGTTACTTTGAAGTTATCGGCTTCGCCGGGAAAGACGGCCACCGGATGGCCCAGCGCCTCCAGAAGAGCGGCATCATCGGTAAAGGTCTGGGGGCTGGAGGCGAAGCGGCGGTGCGCCTCACGGATGAGGGAAAGGCGAAAGGCCTGCGGCGTCTGTACGCCCCACAGGGCCTCTCGGGGAAGGGTCTTCTCCACCAGGCCGGACGGCGAAACCCGCTTGATCGTATCGGACAGCGGCAGGGCCGGCACGGCCGCCCCCTTTTCGGCCGCCGCCTCCAGCCCTCGCCCCACCAGGGTCGGGGTGAGAAAGGGACGAGCGCCGTCATGGATAAGCACCCAGCCCTCTCCTTCCAGCGTCTCCAGCCCCAGGCGCACGGAATCCTGGCGTCGGGGGCCACCGATGCAAAAGCGCACCCGTTGCCAACCCCGGTTGCAGGCCAGTTGCCGGCCGTCTTCCAGCCGCTCCGGGCGTAGCACGACCACGACCTCGTCCACATAGGGAGAAGAAAGCATCCCTTCCACCGTGCGGGCCAGCAGGGGCACGCCGGCCAACAGGGAGAAAAGTTTATCTTTCCCCCCCATCCGTCGGCTCTGGCCGGCGGCTACCACTAGGGCAAAAACAGGTTCCCCGCGGAACACCCCTTTACCTTTCCTCCGACTCGCTGCGGGGAGAAAGGTGGGCAAAGGCGATCCGGCCGGCCGTCGTCGGCAGGAGGCGGCTGACGGTCACATTCACCTTTTGCCCGATGTAGGCGCGGCCTTCGTCCACTACGACCATCGTGCCGTCATCCAGATAACCGACGCCCTGGCCGTATTCCTTTCCCTCGTGCACCAGTTGCACGGTCAGTTCCTCCCCGGGCAAGACGATCGGGCGCACGGCCTGGGCCAGGTCGTGGATGTTCAGGACGAATACGCCCTGAAGTTCGGCCACCCGGTTGAGGTTGTAGTCGGTGGTCAGGATCGGGCAATGGTACAGGCGGGCCAGTTGGATGAGTTTCCCATCCACATCCGCAATCTCTTCCACATCCAGATCGGTAATACGAACGGGGACAAGGGCCTCTTTCTGTAGCCGGTTGAGCACGTCCAACCCCCGGCGGCCGCGCTTGCGCCGGATGAGGTCATCGGAATCGGCGATACGCTGGAGTTCGCGTAGGATGAAGCGCGGCACGATGAGTGGGCCGGCAATAAAGCCGCTACTGACCAGGTCGGCGATGCGGCCGTCGATAATGGCACTGGAGTCGAGGAGGATGCCGGCCGGCACGAGTCCGCGTACGAAGGTCTCCCGCCGGCTTGCCACCAGGCTGTAGATCTCGCGCTTGCGCACCAGGGCGATGGAAGCGCTGATGTAGCAGAGCAGGACGCTGAGGATAAAGGGCAGCAACTGGCCCAGAGGCGAAGGAAGCATAGAAAGGGGCAAAGCCAGGAGGGCGGAGATGACCAGCGCAACCAGCAATCCCAAAGCAACGGCCACCAGGTCCTCCAGGGCTACGGTGCGCAATCGGCCGCTGAGGTAACGGATGGGGACGATGGTCAGGGAAGGGGTGATAAGGAGGCCTAGGCCGGCTCCAGCCAGGGTCAGGGTAGCGATGTAACGCCAGTCTTCGCCCCGGACGGGCGTTCCGGAAATGGACAGGGCGATCCACAGTCCCGCTAGGCCAAAGAGGAACATGCCCAGGACACGCACCCAGAAAGTCACGCTGACCAGTGACTCCGTACCATGTGTTTTCTTCCTATCCCGTTTTTCCATAGCGCAATCCGTATGGCCCGCAGCGAGGCCGACCTATCTCGTCTACAAGATATCATAACACACCCGACGGCCCCCGTCAATCGCCTAAGTGTCCCGGCCTCGTCGGACAATGCCAAGTCATATCCGATTTGGCCGCAGATCGACACCCGACGGCATTAGTGGCTTGGCCACGTCCGGGGCACCTTTATCCCTGAAGCGTCGGGGATGGGGAGAAGGAACGTCAACCGGCCGCTTTCGGGATCGAAACGGTAGAGGCCATCATACCGATCGCCGCTCCAGTACTCCCAGTGGGCCAGGAGAATCTGGCCGTTCACGACGGCCAGGTCGCTGGCATCCCAGTCCTGGGGCAGAGTCCAAGTGACCACCCGGCCGGACTGCAGGTCGGTTCGGGAAATCCAGCGTCGGGGCTCGGTAACGGTGCTGTTCCAGGCGGGGTTGTGATAGGCGTAGAGGAAACCGTCGGCGATGTCTCCCCAGAGCGGGGCAGGGGAGGTAGCCAGAGGAACGACTTCGAGGGGTAGGCTCGGGGTCACGACGAGCACATCGTTGGCCTGGGCCCGGTTCTGGCGATAACTGCCGACGTTGAGCAGGTAGAACCGGCCCTGGTAGGGCAGGATGCGCCAGATGTCGGTATTTTTCCCCAAAGGGTGCTGGGCCACCAGCGCAAGGGTCTGGGGGTCGATCCAGTTCAGCACGCTGTAACTGGCCTCTTCCGGCCCACGGGTCAGGCCCACGACAAGGACGGCGGATTCGTCGGCCGCGCTGGAGATCAGGACCAGAGGGGCATCGCTCACTTGGAGCCAGAGGTCTTTTTCCACCTCCAGCGTTCTCCGATGGATAACGACCACCCGCCCCCGAAGGCCGTCTTCGGCACAGGCGATAAAGGCCCGGCCGGCGGCGAAGGCGATTCCGGCTTCCGGGTCCATACAGGGCTGTAAGGTTTGCCGTAGTTCGCCCTGGGAGGAGTAAACCTCGACGCGGTTATCGCTCCGGCGCATGTTCCCCGAATAGCCGATCCAGACGTTTCCCTCCGGATCCACGGCCAAATTTTTGGCCCAGGAATGGGGAAGGGAGACGGTACGGAGCACGGTCAGCCGGTGGGGATCGAAGAGGGTCAGAGCGTTGGAGGCAAAACCTCCGGCCACATTTTGCCCAGAGAGGACATAGCCCGGCGGGGATGGCCAGGAGGCCGGGGGCATGGCTGGAGAATAGGTACAGGCAAAGAGCAATATAAGGAGAAGCAGACCGATCCGCCACATTGCTCCTTCAGAAAAAGCAGGACAGGGCCCGGGCCTGTCCTGCCGATTTCAAAACGGTTGAAACAGGGCTAGTTCCACCCGGTAGAGTACATCGTTACGTCGCCGTCCAGCCAGACCTCGTCCGGAGCAACAGCGGGGAGAGAGACGGCGTATACGGCCCACCAACCCCAGCGGGCGGCGATCCACAACTGGTACTGCCAGGCGTTGCTGTCCAGGTTCACGCCCAGGTGGCTATGGATTTTCCAGGTCAGTTGCGAGCAGTAAAGCCGGCTGTCGGTCCACTTGTCAGGGTAAAAGTAGTTGTAGGGGGTGCGGCCGTCGGTGCCGTAGAAGTCTTTGGCCCAGTCCAGGGCAGATCGGACCTGGGCCTCGGTGCGTTTGTTGTCATAGCCCAGGCCGATGTACTGTCCGGGCTGTTGCCATCGGCTCAGAGGCTTCAGGCGTACGCCGTCGGTGCTGGACTCATAGACCAGGTTGTTTCCGTCATAGTTCCCGGCATGGCTGTACCACATGGCGTAGATGAACATGAACCAGTCCCACAGGCCTGAACGGACCAGCATGATGTGGCCACGCCGCAGGTCTCCCCAGCGGACGCTGTCCAGGCCGCGGCCTTCTCGGAGTCCCTGGGGGGCGAACATTGCCGTTAGCCCCTGGATCGTCTGAGCATAGTTGGGATCGGCCATCATCTGCTCGGAGAGGACTCGAAGTTCGCCGAGAATCTGCTGGGCTTCCCGGTCATCCTGGACCTTGGCCAGGCGGGCCTGGAGTTGGGCGGCTTTCTCCTGGAGGGCCCGGGTTTCGGGCGCATAGGGAAGCCGGTTCACCAGGTCGGCGATGGCGGCCATTTTGTCCGGGCTGCGGGCGATGCGGTTCACCTCGATGACCAGGGCGTCGGGGATGCCATCCCGGTTGCCGTCGCGAAGGTCTATGCTGGGACCATCGGCTTGGGCCGTCGGGGCGATGGTCAAGGCGAGGAGCAGGACAAGGAAAGCAAGGGCGGGACGCCACATTCGCAATCTCATGGGTAACACCTCCTGTCTACCGATTGGGCAGGTCCGCCCGGGCCGGGCCTGCAACCTTGCCGCTCCGGGCTGCCGCCCGGTTGGGGGAGGGGGACTGTGTCCTTGGACTGCCAGATAGGTTTTGCTCAGACGGTCGGACGGCGGCCGGTAATTGTATTATAGCACGGACCATCCCGTTTGACAAGAGGAATTTTGCCCATTTGCTTTTTGGACCCATTTTTGGTATACTAACGAACAGATGTTCCGAGGTTTGGAGATGGAGCCTTTGGAGAAGTTGCGCTTGCTCGGTCCGGAGGCCGACCTGGAGCCGGCCGAGGAGGTTCTGCCCAACGGCCGACGGGCCGGTTCGGTTGCCGATGCCGTTCTGCCCGGCTGTCTGCATCGGGCCTGTACCCCTCACGGTTCGATCGTCCTTCTGAAGGGGTTGCTCTCCAACGCCTGTGAGCGCAACTGCCTGTACTGTCCCTTCCGGGCCGGCCGTGACTTCCGTCGGGCGAGTTTTGCCCCGGATGAACTGGCGGCGGTCTTTTACCGGCTCTATCAGGCCGGCCTGGCCCAAGGCCTCTTCCTGAGTTCCGGCCTGGTCGGCGGAGGAGTGCGCACCCAGGACCAGATCATCGCCACCGCCGAAATCCTGCGTCGGAAGTACCGATTCACCGGCTACCTGCACCTGAAGATCATGCCGGGGGCCGAACCGGAGCAGATTCGCCAGACCATGCTCCTGGCCGACCGGGTCAGCATCAACCTGGAGGCTCCCACGCCGGAGCGCCTGGCGCTCCTGGCCCCGCGCAAGGCCTTTCTGGAGGAACTTTTCCGGCCGTTGTGCCAAGTGGAGGAGATACGTCAAGAGGTCGGGGGACGGCCGGGTCCCTGGAAAAGCCTTCGCCGCAGCGGCCCTTCCCTCAGCACCCAGTTCGTCGTCGGCCCCGCCGGGGAAAGCGATGCGGAACTCCTGCGCACTACCGCCTACCTCTTCCGCCATCTGCGGCTGACCCGGGCCTACTTTTCTGCCTTCCGCCCGATTCCCGATACGCCGCTGGAGGAGCGGCCGGCCGAATCGCCGCAGCGCCAACGTCGGCTCTACCAGGCCAGTTACCTTCTGCGCGACTATGGTTTCTCCGTAGAAGAACTGCCCCTGGACGAAAGCGGCCGTCTTCCCCTGGAGATGGACCCCAAACTGGCCTGGGCCCGTCGCCATCTTCTGGAGTCCCCGGTCGAGGTTAACACCGCTTCTCGCCAGGAACTCCTGCGCGTCCCCGGCATCGGCCCGCGCCTGGCCGATCGGCTGCTTGCGGCCCGTCGCCTGGGCCGCCTGCGCGACCTCCAGGACCTGGGCAAACTGGGCGTCCCTATGGATCGGGCGGCCCCCTTCATCCTTCTGGACGGCCGACGGCCGGCCCGGCAGACGTCGCTGTGGTGAAGTTGACCGAACGAAAGTTCGGGAATATAATAGAACTTGCGTCCGAAGATAGAGCAAACCGTATGTAGGCCGGTTCTCCTGGCCAAAGGACATTTGGGCTTTAGAAAAGGCGCAACGCGTTGCGCCTTCACTGAGGAGGGCAGCGATGAGAAAGATGAGCGAACGGCAGCGGCGGATTCTCCACTACCTGGAGGAATTCATCCGCGAAAACGGCTATCCCCCCTCCATCCGCCAGATTCAGGCGGCCCTGGGCATCTCTTCCACCTCGGTGGTGGACTATAACCTCGACCTCCTGGAGAAGCGGGGGCTGATTCGCCGCCGGCCTCGCGCCTCCAGGTCCATCACGCTGGCCGAGGAGATGCGCCTTTCCCGACGCACCATCCCTCTCCTGGGCACCATTGCTGCCGGCCAGCCTATCCCTGTGCCGGACGACCTGCCCGACCGGGGCGAGGCTGCCGAGACGGTGGAACTGCCGGCCGACCTCTGGCCTGACTCCGCCGAGGGCCTCTACGCCCTGCGCGTGCGCGGGGACTCGATGATCGACGCCTACATCGCCGATGGCGATGTCGTCATCCTGCGTCGCCAGGATACGGCCCGAAACGGGGATATGGTGGCCGTCTGGCTGCGCGATCGGCAGGAGGTAACGCTCAAACGCTTCTATCAGGAAGGCCGGCGCGTGCGGCTGCAGCCGGAGAATCCCCAGATGGACCCCATCTACGTCCGCCCATCGGATGTCGAGATTCAGGGACAGGTCGTCGGGGTGATTCGGCGCTATCGCTGAGGCCGTCGGTCGTTCAGTGTTGGCCAGGCCGGCCTGTCCCAGGATAACCGAGAGGGGGCAATGGGCCGGCCGCAGGTGCGGGCAGCCATTGCGGTCTGCCTGCCTTGCTGGTAGCGGGAAAGTAGACAGTTAGAGGATGACGGATATAAACCTATTGCTGGGCGAGGCCGTATCCGATTTCTTCACGGTGGAGGCGATCCTCCTGGATGCCGAGCGGGCCGGCCTGGTGCGCCTGTACGGCCGGTTCCTGATGGATCCGGCCGATGCCTATCCACTTGCCCGGGAGAGGATGCAGCCTCTGGGCTACACCCCGCTCTTCCGGGAGGAAAAGGGCCGCCACCTGATCCTCGCCCTCCCCGGCCAGCCTCCTTCTTCCCACCCCAACTTGAGGGTGGCAGGCATCTTATTGGCCCTCACCATCTTCTCCACCCTCTTTGCCGGAATGGAGTACGACCCAGGCCGGCCCTTCCTCCTGAATCTGCTTTCCGGGTTGCCCTTTGCGGCGACCCTTCTGGCCATCCTCCTGGCCCACGAGATGGGGCACTACCTGGTGGCGCGGCGGCTAGGAATTCCCACGACGCTGCCCTACTTCATTCCCATGCCTCTCGGTTTCCTGGGCACGATGGGAGCCTTTATCCAGATGAAGGCCCCGCCGCAGAACCGCCGCCACCTCCTGGCGGTGGGGTTGGCCGGCCCGCTGGCCGGGTTAATCGTGGCCCTTCCTCTCCTCATCCTGGGCCTTTCCACCGCCCACATCGGGCCGTCTCCGGTAGGCCGACCCTACATCCTGGAAGGCAACTCCCTTCTCTACGCCTTGCTCAAGGTCGCCGTCTTGGGCCGATTTGTCCCGGACTGCTCCCTGGGGGCGACGGAGACCCTTCCTGAAATCGTGCGGGCAGCACTGTACGGCTGTCCCTACGGCCAGGGCTGGGACGTCATGCTGGGGCCGGTGGCCTTTGCTGCCTGGGCCGGCCTGCTGGTCACGGGGTTGAACCTTATCCCGGCCGGGACCCTGGACGGGGGGCATGTGGCCTACGCCCTGCTGGGGAAACGAGCCCGGCACCTCACCTGGGGGCTCATTGCCGCCCTGCTGCTTTTGGGCATCCTTTGGAACGGCTGGTTCATCTGGGCCGCGCTCATCTTTCTCCTGGGCCGGCGGCCGGCCATCCCCCTGGACGATGTCACCCGGCTGAAACCGTACCAGGTGGCCGCAGGCATCTTTATGCTCCTTCTCTTTCTGTTGACCTTTACACCGATCCCGTTGCTCTTGATCAGTCTATAGAGAAGCGACGCGGTTCCACCAGCGTCCAGGAGATCGAAAAACCGCCCAGTGCCAGGGCCGCGGCGGCCAGAAAAAGGAACGGTTGATAAGCCTGACCGCGCCGAAAGCCGGGAGCCGACCCCTTCAAGCCAGTTGCTCTGGAGAGATATAGTCGCCGTAGCGCTCCCGCGCTTCCTGGAGGAGCCGGCGCTGCTCCTCCAGCACCCGGAAGACCACCTCGGGCGTGTCCGCGATCTCCGTCCGGTAGATCCGTTCGATGCGTTCCACCTTGGCCAGGTTCTCCGGCACTCGCACCGTAAATTGAACCCGGTAGGCTTCGTAGGTGTAATCCTTGCCCAAGACCTCCCGGAAGAGCCGGCGCAGGTCTTCATAGCGAGGAATCCATCCGGTCGGTGTGCGGATGGCCCCGACCTCCCCGTAAACGCGCTGTTCCATCCACTTGTACCAGACCCGTTTGTCGTTCCTTTCGTTGAGCCAGTCCCCTGTCTGCCGGTCGCGCAGGAAATAGTTCACGGCGAAGATAAGCGGCGGATGTTCCAGCCCACGGCCAAAGTCCAGGTTGTTCTGGATGTAGCGGCCGATGGGGATGGAGAGGAAATCCCGATTGGACATCGGGTTGAACTCGCGCACGCCTTCTTTACCCAGGATGGCGGCGGTGGTCTCTGATTCTAGAGAGGCCCCTTTGGTGATGATGCCGTGTTCCCAGTCGAAGGACTGCTCCACCGGCACCCAGGTGTCCGAATCCCGGCCGCCGTAGACAATGGCTCCGACGGCCACACCCGCCGGGTTATCCCGTTCCGGGCTCATATTCTTCAGCAGGCTCATATCCAGGGTGAAGCGCGCATTGGGGTGGGAACAGGGAATTTCCCGGCCGGCCGCATCCTTTTTCCCGATCCACCAGGAGCCGGAGTGGTTTTCCCCTTCGGGTGGAACTTCTCCATCCTTGCCGATCCAGTGCACCGTTCCCTCCGGGGTCACTAAAACGTTGGAAAAGATGATCTCCCCGGGGCGGTGGAGCGTTTCCCAGAGGATGGGATCGTCGCGGGAGTTGATGCCCTGAATGATGCCAAAGATGCCCTTTTCCACATTGACGGCCCGGACCTGTCCCCCGTCCCGGCGCAGGTAGACGATGTCATCGCCGACGATCTCTTCCCCCTCCATCATCGCCGTGGAGGTCTTGCCGCAGAGGGAGGGGAAGGCCCCGGTGAAGTAGGTAACCCGGCCACCGGGTCCGTGGATGCCCATAAGGAGCATATGCTCGCAGAGCCAGTCTTCCTGGGAGGCGTGGTAGATGGCCAGGCGCATGGCCAGTTTCTTCAACCCCAGCGTGTTCCCCCCGTACTGCGTGTTGACGCTGTAGACGGTATCCCCGAGCAGGTCGATGAAAACGCGGCGCAGGTGCAGATTTTTGCTCGTCCGGCGTTCATCCAGTTCGCCCTGGGAATGAAGGAACTTGAAAAGGCGTGCTCCCGGTCCCTGACGGAGGAACTCTTGATACCCCGGCCGGTAGAGCAGGGTTTCGCTGTGGGCCACGTAACCGGAGTCGGTCAACTGGACGCAGGGGATGGCGAAGCGGGAGGCGGCCGGCCCTAGGCAGAAGAAGCAGACGAAGAGTTCATGGCCGCGCATGATGCCGGGGAGGATTCGGTGGACCTCCTCCAACGCCTCGTCGCGTTCCCGGGTGTCTATGCCGCCACCCAGGTCCACCCCTTCGGGCACGAGGATACGGGTGTTTTTGCGGTCGCGGGCCATATCGTCGTAGTTATCAAAGTGGATGGTATGGCCGGGGATGGCCAGGGGACGTTCCTCTCCATCCCGCAACGCCGCCTGACGGATATAGGCCACGTCCTCCGGAGAATCGTCGCAGACAAAGACGCGCTCCGGTTCGCACAGGCGGATGTAGCGGGCCACAAAATCGAGCACTTCCGGCTGCGGGATACGGACCAGTTTAGCGTAATGGGCTTGATCCAGACGCGATCGGAGAAACGCCTTTGTTTCTTCCATGCTTTCCTCCACGAAAACTCCTGCCGTGGGCAGGCGGAGATACCCCTCTCGCCTGCCCACCTTCTGGAGTAGGTTCTAAAAACAAGCCCGCAGGACAGTAGGCGCCCTGCGAGTCCGCCGGTTTTCTGGCGAATTTTTCTGACCGGACTCTGGCGAACTTCGCCCTGTGGGGCAATATCATTGATGGCCCGTCTTGAGGCTCCCGGGGAAGTCGCCGGCAAATGACATCCCCGTGAAGCACGAACGCTTATCCAGGGCAACTCGAGGCGATTTTGCCAGTGTCCAGTTTCTGACAGCGCCGTTGCTGTCCGATCAAGAAGCCGGCGAAGGGATTCGAACCCCCGACCCGCTGTTTACGAAACAGCTGCTCTACCGCTGAGCTACGCCGGCCTATAACCATAGTATACCACAAATCGGCGGTTTTGTGAAATCGTACCCACATTTGCCTTCAACCTCGGACTGTGGTATACTGAAGTTGCTGAAAAGTTCACACCGCCGTGGAAGACGGCCGAAGATGACGGCGAATCTGCTCCTACAAGCCGAAACCCTGGTTGAGCAGTTCTGTGAGCGGCTGGAGGACCTGCTCCGACAGGCTCAGGAACGTCGACAGGTCCTGGAAAGCGAAGCACGGCAACAATCTCGCCTTTTGGACGAACTTGGGGTGCGCCTCGCCCTGGTCCGTCAGGGCAGGTCTCCCACTATGGATGCAGAACGCCTCCGGGCCGAGGAAGAAAAAGTTCGCCGGCAGCAGAAACAGACCTTGGCCGATCTGACCGAAGCCGAGGAAAGTGCCCGTCGGCTGGAACTTTTACGTCGCCAGGTGGAGATGAGCGGCCGTTCGCTGCGCCAGGCGGCCCTGCAACCCTACGACCCCTGGGAACTGGCCCTGCGCTCCCAGGTGCTTTACGGGCGCGAACAGGAGCGCAGCGCCCTGGCCCGCGAGGTACACGACGGGCCGGCCCAGGTGTTGAGCAACGCCGTGATGGGGTTGGAACGCTGCCGTCAGGCCGAGACGCCGGAAGAAAGCCAAGCCGCTATGGAGGAGTTGCTGCGGGACCTGCGCCTGGGCTTGCAGGAGGTACGCCGCTTCATCTACGACCTGCGCCCCTCTCCTCTGGCCGAAGAGCCGCTGGGTCGCCAGATCGAACGCTACAGCCGGGACCTGGAGACAGCCTACCAGATAACCGTCGAGTTTCGTTGGGGGGCACCGCCACGGGATCTCTCCTCAGAGGAAAAAATTGCCATCTATCGCATCATCCAGGAGGCGCTCCAAAACGCCCGGCGGCATGCCCGAGCCGGGAGAATCTCGGTAGAGGCCTATGTGGAGCCGAGCGCCTGGGTCGTCCAGGTAACCGACGACGGCGTCGGTTTCGACCCTACCTACCCTTGGCATCAGGAAGATCACTGGGGTCTCTATGGCATGCGGGAACGCGCCCAACTGATCGGGGCGGAATTGCAGATCGAAAGCCGGCCAGGCGAAGGAACCACCGTCCGGCTTCGCTTGCCGTTTCCTCCCCAAGAACCGTAGGTGAGGCCTGAAAGATGGAAAAGGGGACCGAGGCCTTGTCTATCCTGATCGTGGACGATCACCCTCTTTTCCGGCAAGGGGTTCGGGCCACCCTGGAACGGGAGCGCGACCTCCGAGTTGTCGGAGAGGCCGCCGACGGACAACAGGCCATCCAGATGACCGAGGAACTCTCCCCGGATGTCGTGCTTATTGACATCAGCCTGCCCGGCCTGAACGGGCTGGAGGTGGCCCGGGTGATCAAGCGGCGCCAGCCCCAGGTCCACCTGATCGTCCTGACCGTCTACGAGGACGACGAACAACTCTTCAACGCCATCCGGGCGGGGGCTTCGGCCTATTCCTCCAAAGACATCGAGCCCTCGGCGCTGGTGCGGATGATTCGAGACGTGGGTCGGGGCAGGTACCTTATAGACGAACACGTCTTTTCCAAGCCCCACATCGCCACCCGGGTGCTCCGTCAGTTCCGGGAACTGGCCGCCGCCGAGGAGGAACTGGGGGCCCTTTTCTCTCCCCTGACCGGGCGGGAGATCGAGATCCTCGATTGCATCGCCCAAGGGTTGACCAACAAGGAGATCGCCGACCGCCTCTGTATTAGCAGTCAGACGGTCAAAAACCACGTCACGTCCATTCTGCGCAAACTCCAGGTCAACGACCGCACTTCGGCCGTCATCTATGCCCTGCGAAGGGGCTGGATTCGCCTGGGGGTGCGTCCCCTGGAGGAAGGCGCGGAGGGACAGTTAGAGGACTAGTCCAGACAAGGAGGGCATGATGTTTGTCATCGGTGAGAACATCCAGATTCGGGCCACCCGGGTGAAAGAAGCGCTCGAGAGGCGTAACGGGGCCTTTTTCCAGGAGATGGCCCGTTCTCTGGTCCAGGCCGGCGCCCACATGATCGATCTGAACATCGGCCCCCGGAAGAAGGATGGACCAGAGGTCATGGCCTGGCTGGTGGAAACGATCGGCAGCGTCGTGGATGTCCCCTTCTCCTTCGACACGACCAACCTGGAGGCCATCGCCGCCGGCCTCCAAGCCGCCAAGGGGCGTAAAAACATCCTCAACCCGGGTTCCATCGTCGGCGACCCGGCGCGGATGGAGCGGGTCTTTTCCCTGGCCGTGGAGTATGGGGCCGGCGTGATCGCCCTGACGCTGGAACAGACCGGCATGCCGGCCAACGCCGAGGCCCGGGTCTCCATCGCTGCGGAACACCTCGTTCCTGCCGCCCAGGAGCACGGCCTGCCGATGGAAGACCTCTACATTGACCCGGTGGTGCTCACCGTCAAGGGGATGCAGGAACACCCCAAAGAAGTTGTCGAAGCGGTGCGGGCCTGCAAGTTGGCCTTTGATCCTGCCCCCCAGACCGTCTGCGGCCTCTCCAACGTCTCCAACGGTGTCCCTCATGAAAATCGCAGCCTGATCAACCGGACCTTCCTGGTGATGCTCCTGGGGGCCGGCCTGGATGCCGCTATCTGCGACCCCCTGGATCGGGAACTGATGGAATGGGTGCGCATCGTGGAGCAGCGGGACGAAAGCACCCCCATGGGACGCGCCCTGGTGCGGCTTTACGACGCCGTACAAAGCATGTCTCCTTTCGGTCCAGAGGAGGTGGACATGGCCGACCCCGCCCAAGCCGCTCTGTACAAGACGGTGCGTATCCTGCGCAACGAGGTCATCTTCGCCGACGATTACCTGCGCTTCTGAAGCAGGGGCCTAGTGGTAGGCCGGATTGACAATCCGACCTACCACCGGGATGTCGAGATGCCGGAGCAGCGTATGGAATTTCCCTCCTCATTACGGCTGGGGATGGAGCAGGTGGTGCGGCACGCCTGTGAGCGATGCCGGGTGCCGGCCGGCCTTCTCTTTTATGAAAAGGCCGGCCTCCTCTATCCTGTGGTGGGCGTCGGACTGGAGGGGCTTTCCCCGAATCCTCTGCCCGTTCCCGGCGAGGAGGGTTTCGTCCCGGACCTTCCATCCGTTCTGCAGGCGGCTTTCCCTTGCTGGTTTCCGATCCCTCTCTCCTGGCAGGGCCGCCGAACCGGATGGCTTCTTCTGGGCAGCCGGGAAGAAATCCTGTCAAGAGCCCGAACGTATCCCGAGGAGGCCTTTTATCTGGACCTTCTGGCCCTCTTGCTGGTGGCCTGGGAAGAGGTGGCCGGCAGGGAAGAACGGGTGCACACCCTGGCGGAGCAGGTCCGCCTGGCGGAGAAACGCGCGGCCCTGCTGCGGGCCATCGGCGAGGTCAGCCGGCAGGTGCTGAGCCTGTTCAACCCGACGCTCCTGCTTCAAAACGCCGCCGAGGCGTTGGTCCACCATCTGGGTTATGATTACGCCCACGTCCTCCTTCTGGAAAACGACACCTTGATCCTGCGGGCCGCCGCCGGCCGGGCCGGCCGGGCCATCCTCGGCCGCCGCTTTCCTCTGGACCGGGGCATCACCGGCTGGGTGGCGGCTACCCGCCAGCCCTACCTCTGCAACGATGTGCTGAGCGACCCGCATTACCTCTACATTGACGAACTGGGAGACGTCCGCTCCGAATTGGCTGTCCCGCTCCGTGGGGCAACGGCCTTCATCGGCGTCCTGGACATCCAGAGCAACGCCCCCGACGCCTTCGACGAGGCCGATTCCCTGGCCCTCGCCTCACTGGCCGACCACTTGGGCATCGCTCTGGAAAACGCCGAACTTTACGCCCGTTTACACGACCGCATGGCCGAACTGGAACAGGCCCGGGCCCGCCTCTCCCAGGCCGAACGCCTGTCCGCCTTGGGCGAACTGATTACCGATATGGTACGCGAAATCAGCGACCCCCTCACTGCCATCGTCGGCTATGCCCAACTTCTCCAGGATACGGTGCAGGACCCGAAAATCTCCCAGGACCTGGAAAAGATCGTTCGGGAGGGCTATCGCGCTGCCTATATCGCCGAAGGGTTCCTGACCTTTGCCCGGCAACGCGAGCCCCGCTTCACGGCCACCGATCTCAACAACCTGGTGCAAAGAGTTATGCGTCGCTCCATGCCTGACCTGGGGCCGGTCGAGGTGAAGATGGAACTTTCCCCCGGCCTTCCGCCGGCCCGGGCCGATCCTGCCCAGATCGAACAGGCGCTGGAACATCTGCTCCGGAATGCCGGGCAAGCCCTTGACAAGGTAGCGGGGCCGACCTGCCTGACCCTGTGCACCTTCTGCCGGGAGTCTCCTGATGCCCCCGGGGGGCGCTGGATCGGTCTGGAGGTCGGCGATACCGGGCCGGGAATCGCGCCGGAAGTTCTGCCGCATATCTTCGACCCCTTCTTCACCACCTGGCGGGAAGTTGGCGGAAGCGGGCTGGGCCTGGCCATCTGCCGCGACATCGTCGGCCGGCATGGGGGCAGAATCTGGGCCGAGGGCGAACCGGGCCGGGGGACGCGCTTCTTCGTCGAACTGCCGGCCTGGTCTCCGGAAGGGCAGAATGGCCTATAAGGAAAACTCCGACCGTCCGATGACGGTGGTCATCGGCTTGGGTAACCCCATCCTCCGCGATGATGGCGTGGGCTTTCATGTAGCGGAGGCCCTGCGCGGCCGGCTGGACAAGCGGCGGGTGGAGGTGGTGCAAGCCTCCATAGGCGGCTTCCGCCTTCTGGAGACGCTGGCTGGTCGCCGCCGGGCTGTCCTAGTGGACGCCGTTCGCCTGGGCGGAAGGCCCGGACAGATCTACCGCCTGAGCGCGGAGGACTTTCGAGGAAGCATCCGGGCCGCCTCCCCTCATGAGGCCGGGCTTCCGGAAGCCCTGGCTCTGGGGCAACGTCTGGGGATGGAGGTGCCCGAAGTGGTCGTCGTAGGCATCGAGCCGGCCGAGGTGGAAGAGTTCGGCGAGGGGCTGACCCCGGAAGTGGCCGCCGCCCTCCCGGAGGCGGTGGCCCTAGTCCTGGCGGAGGCGGAGCCGGAGTTGGCTGCGGCCGTCCGAGCGCAGAGCAGGGAAGGACGGCTGCCCTGCGCGGTTGCCTTTGCTCTGGCTCGATCAAGGCACCTTGCCCCCCGTCAGGTGGCCGATTTCGCCGATGGGTTGGGCCTGCGCCTGGGCTGGTGCCAACTGGGGCTTTTTGCCGGGCCGAAGAAGGAGGTCCGGCCCCGAATGGAAGCCGAGGAAATTCCTCCGGACCTGCGGAAGGCCGTAGAGGAACACCTGGAAGAAGGCCGCTTGCCCTGTGCCCGGGCCTGGGCCATCGCCCGGCGGCTACACCTGGAACGCCTGACCGTGGGTCGAGCGGCAGACGCCCTGGGCATCCGTATCAGCCGCTGTCAGTTGGGGTGTTTCTGACCCCGGCATCAGTGGGAGCGTTCCACGGCCAGGTGGGCGATTTCCTCCAGGTGGAATCGAACAGGGTTGGCGATGCCTTGGAGGTGAAGGAGAGCCTGCCGATGGTAGCGGCTAGCCTCCTGCCGGGCCCGTTCCGGGCCGGAGGAGGTTCGCACCCGCCGAAGCGCCTCCTCGACCTCTTCCGCAGGCAGGTTGTTGCCCAGGCGCTCCACCAGGCGGTGGAGGAAGCCGTCGGCATCGTCATAGGCTACGGCGTAGATGAGGGGCAGGGTAATGAGGCCGCGTCGGAGGTCGCTACCGGCCGGCTTGCCCAGTTCGCGCTCATCACCTATGTAATCCAGTACGTCGTCCACGATCTGAAACGACATCCCCAGGGCAAAGCCAAAGCGCCCCAGGGCGGTGATGGCCTCCTCATCGGCGCCGCCGCAGCGGGCACCGACCTTGCCGGCCGCCTCAAAGAGCACGGCCGTCTTACGGGCCACCTTGAAGGTGTACTGCTCCAGCGCTTCCTCCAGCGGTTCGGCCTGCTGGACGCTGCTCATCTCGCCCTCGCAGATGGCCACGGCCGCCTCGCCGATATAGTCCAGCAGGCGGATGTCGCCGGTCCGGGCGATGGCACGGGCCGATAGGGAAAAGAGGTAATCGCCGGTCAGGAGGGCGACATCGTGGTGCCACTTCTCGTGGATGGTCGGCCGGCCACGGCGGTGCGGGGACTGGTCGATCAGGTCGTCGTGTACCAGACTGGCCGCATGGATCAGTTCTACCGCCGCCGCGCCGTAGACGGCCGCATCCGGCACGGTCTGGCTTCCTACCCGCGAGGCCAGGAAGGTCAGCAACGCCCGCAGCCGCTTGCCGCCGGCGGTGAGGAGGTAGACGGCCGGCCGGGAAAGAAGCACCATCGGGGAGGTTACCAGTCCCCGCAGATACTGTTCCAACCGGGCCATCTCTTCTGCCAGCCCTATCCGGGAGAGGAGTTCCGTCATCCTTGTCCCCATCATCAGGGAATAATTGCCAGGGGGCGTGCCTGGCTCCAGACCTCTTCCAGCCGGTAAAAGTCGCGCCGCGGGGGGTCGAAAACGTGGAACACCACCGCGCCAAAATCTATCAGGATCCAGCCGCTTTCGGCCGTCCCCTCCACCCGACGGGGGAGGATCCCCCGGGCTTCCATCTTCTCCCACACTTCATCGGCAATGGCCTGGAGTTGCCGTTCGCTTTCGCCGCTGCAGATGAGGAAATAGTCGGCGATGATGGAAATTTTACGCAGGTCCAAAAGGACGATGCGGCTGGCTTTCTTGCCGGCCGCCAGTTCCATCAGAGCATCGGCCAGTTCCCGTGGTTCGATGGTGTTCCTCCGGATTTCGCCATGTGAAGGGTTTTTTCTGCGCCAAAATCAACTTCTCGGCCAGCCCATATTGTACTACAGGCCGGCCGGAGGCGCAACTTTCTTACGGCGCATCATACGCCCCCGTTACCTCAAGCCTTCCCGCGAAGAGAACGATTGACCGTTCGGTAAGATTATCATTTGACTTGGCGCGGCCTGAGGGCCGGTCATAGCCGGCTTCCTGATATAGGCTATGAGTTCCTGCTCCGCAGGCGGGGAGAAGCAGGGGGACAGCCCGGCAGGGGCTTGGCACCCTGAGCCCGGACGTTCCGCGTCCGGGCGGGATAGGCCGGCCTCGCTTTCGGCCGGCGGGCCTCCATGGGCACTTGTCCCCCGACCGGCTTCGTAGGGTTGCGGCGCTTTCCAACCACCGGCTGGGATGGGAGTTTCTGGGCTAACCCGCGGAGGATTGGCCCTCTGCCGGCGATTGCACTACCGGGCAAGGTGGGTTCTCTCCTTGGGACTGCTACGGGCTTGTCCCTGGCACAGCCACCCAAGAGAGCGAAAATTTCGGTTTTGGGTCATCCGTTAACTGGATTATCTCTCCGGTAGCAAGGCTAAGTTTGTAAATCTGGCCGTAATGCCCATACTTCGGGTCCGCGATAGATATGAAGGCGATCTCCTCTCCATCTGGAGACCACACCGGACAGTCCCAAGCAATCCCTTCTGCAAATTTCATTGCTTCCCCCTTATCCAGATCTAAAACAAACAGGGAGTGATCAAGTGTTGTGAACAAAATCTTATCACCTTGGGGGGACCAGGAAGGGCAATAAAACGCTCTGGCCCTGATAATTTTGCGGAAGTTGCCACTGTCAACATCTAATAGGCTTATCTCCACCCCAGGTCCTTCTTGGATCGACCTCTGATAGGCAAAGGCAATGCTTTTGCCATCAGGAGACCAAACAAAGTAGAGGTCAAGTTGGATCTCGGTCAGCAACTTCTTCTCCGCTCCAGTATCTACGTCAATGATATATATTCCGTCCTTTTCCCCATAAGCGCATAGGATAGCCATACGACTGTCTACTGGCGACCATTGATAACGCCATCCTGTCATCGGCAATTTTGTGAGGTCACCTGTGGCAAGGTCTACCACGTAGAACTCAAGGCTGCAAACTGATTTATCCTTGTCCCACCTTGTAGTGAAGGCAACCTTTGTGCCGTCCCCGGACCAGGAGGGCCATTCGGGATGGCGGGGCTCCGATCCTTGAAAGATAGGAGTTTGGCCTGTGCCGTCAATGTTCATGATCCAGAACTCTGCTCGATCTTCGGCAGACAGCCAAACTGTGTAAAGGATTTTTCTCCCATCCGGAGACACCAAGGGGGAAAAAGGGAATGATGTGTATAGGCCCTTGACTTCTACAAGGAGACGGTTCATAGAGCCATCTGGCTTCAGTAGGCGAATTTGCTCTCCTGACTTCCCAGTAGTTGTATAAAGGATGTACAGTTCTCCAACCTTTTTTGAGGAAGCACAAGAGGCTAACAGGACAAAGATACAAAGCCACGTTGCGATGAAATATAGGGCTCGCATCATTCCTCCTCCCGATACCACTGGTTCGAAACCCAGATATCGGTTTCCCCTACCTGGAAGTACCAAAAACCCGTGTCCGGATGTGCTTCCGCCCATGCCCTCATTTCATCTCCGATCTTTTTCCCATTGCCGAAGAACAGAGCCCCGTTAGTGGGATCGGGATACCTCTCCGTATCGCCGTGGAGGATTCCTCTCGCTATCTCTAGAGCCTGAAGGAACAGATCATAGCCGGGATCATCTGGACTTGGATCTTCAGACCTGTACCCTTGGAATTGGCCTGGCTGGGTTAGGACATCGAGGATATCCTCTCCCCAACCAGCATTCAAACGGTTTACTGCTACCCAGCCGGCTGCTACCATCCCCGGTTCTCCCCAACTTCGTTCTTCTCCCCACATCATTCGGGCCAGAGCCCGTTCTTCTTCTGTCCACGGAGGAGGGGAAAACCTGGGTTTTACCACATTCTCCGGAGAGAATTTTGGGGTTTCTGCCTCCTCTGCCAGCCAGTGCCCCGTTGGGTCCGAGTACCGGAGTGGGTTATTTCGAGCATAACTGAACCTGCTAAGTTGCTGCGGGTCTCCTGGGTCAGGCTGGACCGTGTCCGGCTGCACAAAGCGCCCTAACGCC
>JASFBA010000049.1:0-35952 GCA_036172265.1 Chloroflexia bacterium | reverse complement strand
CGGCGGCATAGGATTCGACATGGACGCGGAGCGCGATCTCGGCCGAGGCGGTGGCAGACAACGTGCCCAGGTCCCAGACCAAGGTGCCGGTCGTCGGTTGCGTAAAGGAAAACGAACTGCTTTGAGAGATAAAAGTCGTCCTCGCTGGCAGGGTATCGGTGAGGCGGACGGAAGGGGCCTCCAGTTGCCCGATGTTGGTGACGGCGAGGATGTAGGTGACCATATCCCCGGCGTAGGCGGTGGCCGGGCCGGCCTTGCCCGCGGCGAGGTCAGGGTAGGCCGGCTGGACGGAGGTGGCGGCCTGGGCCAGGTTGTTCGTCCCGGTGACCTCGGTGATGGCGGCGGTGACCTGCACCACATTGAGGAGTGTTCCCGAGGCGGTGGGGGCGACGCTTCCGGTGATGGCGATAGTGGCCTGGCCGGCCGGAGGCACTTCCCCGGCCTGGCAGGAGAAGGCGGAGCCGGCCAAGGTGCAGGTGTAGGGGCCGGCATAGGTCTCATAGAGGAAGCCGGCCGGCAGGGTATCGGTGAGAAGGACGGAAGGCGCGGCCATGGGGCCCTGGTTGACGAGGGTGATGTGGTAGATGAGCCGCGAGCCGACGGGGGCCGAAGGGGGAGCCGTTTTACTCAAAGCCAGGTCGGGCCAGGAAAGGGAATTGCGCCGTTTGGGCGTGCCGTTCAGGGGGTTGCCTCCGTTATCGTGGCCGTTCCGAATCCAAGTGGTATTGCTGCCCCAGTTGGTGTCGGTATCGGGCGCCAGGGGGTTAATACGTTCCATCGTCTGCCTGGTGGTATTATTTCCGGCCGGCCATCCTCCCCCATTTCCGTTGGCCGTGTCCACCACATTCCCCCCGGCATCCCGCAGCGTCAGCACCTCGCCGGCATTCCCCAGCGCGCCGGTATAAATTTGGTCGGCCGGGATGTCGGGGATGGTGTTGTCGCTGGTGCGCTCCAGGAGGAAGTAGCCGCCGGCCGGGATGACGTCGCTGAGGGGGATAGAGATGTCGCCGCCGTCGGAAAGGGTCCAGCCGGTCAGGTCAATGGGGACGGCGGTATTGTTGTAGAGTTCGATCCACTCGTCGTTGGCATCGAAGGCCGTCCCCATCCAGGCCACTTCGTTGATGACGACGTCGGGCTCACCCCTCACCCCCCAACCCCCTTTCCCCTCTCCCTCCCATTGGGAGAGGGGAAAGGGGGTGAGGGCGGGCAGCAGGCACAGCAGGAAAAGGGCCATCAGGCGAAAGGTCGTTCGCATGGCTTACCTCCGGGGCCCTCACCCCTACTCCCTGCCCCTTTTCCCACGTTGCGGGAGAAGGGGAGTGGGGGTGAGGGCATCTAGGCCAGTTCCACCTCCTCTCCCTCGGCCACCATGTCGCCCTGACGGAGTTTCTCCACCGCCGGAGGCGCGGGTTCGCGCCGGAGACGCCGGTCCAGGTAGAGGCCCCCCAGGACGATCCAGGGGATGCCGAGGGCCAGGAAGAGGTAAAGGAAAGGTGGAAGGAGCGGTTTAGGCGAGAAACGGTCCAGGTTGAAAAGGATCAGGGCCAGGGCAGTCCAGACGGTCAGGAAGTTGGGGATGGCATCGCCGGAGCGGAGAAGGTGCAACCCCGGCATCCGCTTGCGGGTGATCGGCCAGAAGAGGTTGCTGCCCATATAGCCCAGTTGGTCCTCCAGGATATGGCCGGTGAAGCCCAGGGCAAAGACCAGGCCGGCCCAAAGCCCCAGGGAAAAGCCTCCCAGAAGGCCCACGAGGAGGCCGGTTAGAATGCCGCCCAGCAGCCCGGTCAGGAGCGAGTGCGACCAGCGGCGGTGCCAATCGAGGAAGTGGATGCGGACGCATTCGCCTTCGCGCTCGAAGCGGAAGGAGGGGCCGCTGAAGATGTCCACCCTGTTTTCGGCGTCGTAGGTGTGCACCATCGGGATGCCGACCCGGATGCGGGCCTCGGCGTTCTCCTGGGGCTCGGTCCCGGCATAGGGCACCTGTCCGGTGTTGACCAGCGGGCCGATGCGCACGATGACCTCGCCAGCCTGGGGTTCAAAGCGGATGGAATATTGCCGCCAGAGGTCGGGCCCCATCCGGATGGTATGGAGCATGATGTTGCGCGAGCGGCCGCCTTCGTAGGCCTCGCGCATGGCACGGGCGATGCGTCCGGCGATCTCGTGGGGATCGGGCGACCGGGGGTCGGGGTCAATCTCGTCATCGTAGCGTTCAAAGTAGCGGGCGAACTTGAAGTCGAGGGTATCGGGGAGGATGCCGCCGATGCCGCCCAGGACGGGGAGGAGGCCTCCCTGGGCGCCCTGCTGGACGACTTGGGGGAAGAAGGTGGCGATGGCCACCCCGCTGACAAAGTGGGCAATGCCTTTCATCGTAGCCTCCGGGCGATGTTTACGCCTTTATCCTACCACAAGGGCCGGCCGGCGTCAATCGGGCATATGTGGTATAATAAATGCGAGAATCGCATTGATATAGCCCTGCGAACGGGCAGTTTGTGGATGAACCATCCTCAGCCGGGATATGTTCCTGGTGGAAATGGCCGGCCCGGAAAGTCCTTGAGCAGGCAGCGGTTGAATGTGGTGAGGAAAAAGCCGATGGCGCGACGCATTCTGACGCTTATCGCCCTAAGCCTCCTCTGGGTTTCCTGCAACGCCGGACCGTCATACCCCCGCGTCAGCCTGGCCGAACCCGGCCTTTTCCCTGCTCAGGCGACGGTTGGTGAGATGAGACCCTTCCGGGTAGCCATCGCTGCGGTGATCTCGCCCCAGAGCACGGTCGAGGAGTACCTTCCTTTTCTGGATTACCTGGAGGAGCGGCTGGGCCGGCCGGTCGAACTGGTGCAGCGGCGCACCTATGCCGAAGTGAACGCCCTGGTGCGCGACCGCGAGGTGGACCTGGCCCTGGTCTGCACTGGTGCTTATGTCCGTGGACACCGGGACTTTGGGATGGAACTTTTGGCCGTGCCCCAGGTGCAGGGCGAGACGGTTTATTACTCCTACATCATCGTCCCGGCCTCCAGCCCGGCCCGAACTCTGGCCGACCTGCGGGGCAAGAGTTTTGCTTTCACCGACCCCCTTTCCAACTCCGGCCGGCTGATGGTCCTCCACATGCTTTTGCAGATGGGGGAAGAACCGGGCCTCTTCTTCGGCCGCACCATCTACACCTACAGCCACGATAACTCCATCCGGGCGGTGGCCGACGGCCTGGTGGACGGTGCTGCCGTGGATAGCCTGGTCTATACCTATCTCCTGAACCGCCACTCCGAACTGGCCGGCCGGGTCCGGGTGGTCGCTCGCTCGGAACCGTGTGCCATGCCGCCGGTGGTGGTTCACCCCGCGATGGAGGCAGAGCAAAAGGCCTTCCTGCAGAATGTGCTCCTCACCATGCACCAGGAAGAGGAAGGACGAGCCGCCCTGGCCCGACTTCAGATCGATCGCTTCGTCTTTCTGGACGACCGGGCCTACGACTCGGTACGGAAGGCGCTGGAAGAGGTGGAGCGGATGCCGTGAAGGAAAGATGGAATGACCGGCTGCGTTCCTTCTTCCGAGAAACGGCCGCCCGAATCTGGGCCGTTATCGGAGCGGTCAGCATCCGCACCAAGATTATGGGCATTGTCCTGGGCCTGGTCCTGCTCCTGGGTGCGGGCGTAACGGTGCAGGTACGGGTGAGCATGGCCGAAGCCCTCGGCCGCGAACTGGAGGAACGGGGCATCTCCATCGCCCGCAACCTGGCCGCTCGCAGCACCGACCTTATCCTGACCAGCGATCTCTATGCCCTGCACAAACTTCTCCGGGACATGGTGGTCCATAATGAGGATGTGCGCTACGCCTTTGTGCTCGATTCCCAGGGACGAGTTCTGGTCCACTCCTTCGAACGGGGGGTTCCACCGGACCTTTTGGGCGTCAACCCGGTCTCGGGACAGGAACACTGGCGTCTCCAGGTGCTGGAGACCGAGGAAGGGCTGATCCACGACGTAGCAGTACCTATTTTGGCCGGACATGCGGGGACGGCCCGCATCGGACTTGCCGAGCATCGTCTGCAAGCGCAACTCTCGGCCACCACCTACCGGCTGCTCCTCATCACCTTTCTCATCGCCCTGGCGGGCGTGGCCGGCGGCTACCTCCTGACCTGGGTGCTCACGCGGCCGGTGCAGGCGTTGGTGGAAGCCACGCGGGCCATCGCCCGGGGCGACCTGAGCCATCGGGCCCCGGTCTGGGCCGAGGACGAACTAGGGGCATTGGCCCGGTCGTTCAACGCGATGGTAGAGGAACAGGACCGCCTTCTGGAGACGCTTCGGCAGCGGGAGGTCCGGCGTGGCCAGTTGCTGGAACAGGTCATCACCGCCCAGGAGGAGGAACGTCGGCGCATCGCCCGCGAACTTCACGACCAGATCGGCCAGGCCCTGACCTCGCTCCTGGTAGGGTTACGCAACCTGGAAAGCGATCCCAGTCCGGCCCGCCTGCACGAACTCAAGGCCGTCATTGCCGACACGCTGGACGGGGTGCGTGAACTGGCCCTGGAACTGCGTCCCAGCATCCTGGACGACCTGGGGCTGGTGCCGGCCCTGGAGCGTTACATCCATACCTGCGTCTCCCGTTACCATCTGGCTGTGGACCTGCAGACGGTAGGATTGGACGGCGTGCGTCTTCCGCCGGCAGTGGAAACCGCCCTCTACCGCATCATCCAGGAAGCGCTGACCAACGTCGTCCGCCATGCCCGGGCCCGGCAGGCCAGCCTTCTTCTGGAGGTACGGGGCGAGTCCGTGGTGGCGGTCGTGGAGGATGACGGTTGCGGTTTTGATGCGGAAGGGCTGATGAGCGGACCGCCCGGCGAACATTCCCTGGGGCTACACGGCATGCGCGAACGGGCCGAACTGGTGGGGGGCAGGCTGACGGTGGAATCGTCTCCGGGACAAGGGACGAGCGTCTTTGTGGAGGTGCCGCTGGAGGGCCGGCGGGAGGACGGAGGTGCGGGGAAAGATACGGGTGCTTATTGCCGATGACCATGCCATCCTGCGGAGCGGGCTGCGTCTGCTTTTGGAGGCCCAGCCCGATATGGAAGTGGTGGGGGAGGCCGGGAGTGCAGAAGAAGCCGTGGCGCTAGAGGCCAGGCTTCGGCCCGACGTGGTGCTCATGGACCTGACGCTTCCGGCCCGTCCTGGCAGTTCGAGCAGCGGGGCGGCCGGACTGGAAGCCATTCGCCGCATCCGGGCCAGCCGGCCGGAGGCCCGGGTCCTGGCCCTGACGATGCACGACGATGAGGGCTACCTTCGGGCCGTTCTGGAGGCCGGCGGCGTCGGCTACGTCCTCAAGCAGGCCGCCGACACCGAACTCCTCTCCGCCATCCGCGCCGCCTCTCGAGGAGGAACGTACCTTCACCCGGCCCATGCCCGCGTCCTCGTGGAAAGCCTGCTGCGTCGGGGCGAATCCGCCGCCAAGGACGATGATTACGAACGTCTGAGCCCCCGAGAACAGGAGGTCCTCCGTCTCCTCGCACTGGGCTATACAAACCAACAGGTGGCCGACCGGCTTTGCCTGAGCGTCAAAACGGTCGAAACGTACCGGGCCCGGCTGACCGAGAAACTGGGCTTGCGCAGCCGGGCCGATATCGTGCGCTATGCGCTCCAACGAGGGCTTCTAGAGCCGTAGGGCACGGCATGCCGTGTCTACGGGCTACCATCGGGTTCTCCCCGACGCCGGCAGCCGGTTTTTCCCCGACATTTTGCCCCATATTTTGGGAAATTTCCCCGCTAGACGGATGCCCCGGTCCGCGGTATGCTAGGGAAGGATGGCCCCTCCATGCCGGGGCGCGGCCGCTATTCTCGAAAGTGGAAGCAGCGTATCCGGGCCGAGACCGTTCCTCTCCCGCATCGGGGGGGCGGGCCGGCTGATGGAAACGATAGGAGGGCGAGGATGATCGAAAACCGCCTTTTGCGCATGCAGGAAGACCTGCGGCGGGCTCTGACCAGACCGCTCACCGAGAGGCGCTGGGGCATGGTCATTGACCTGCGCAAGTGTGTCGGTTGCAACGCCTGCACCGTGGCCTGCAAGGCCGAGAACAACACACCGCCCGGCGTGGCCTACCACGTGGTACTGGAAGAAGAACTCGGCCGCTACCCCAGCGTAACCCGCCGTTTTCTTCCCCGGCCGTGTATGCAGTGCGAACATCCGCCCTGCACCCGAGTTTGCCCGGTGGGGGCCACTTACCGCCGGGCCGACGGCATCGTGGTCATTGACTACGAGGTCTGCATCGGCTGCCGCTACTGTTTGAGTGCCTGCCCCTACGGGGCGCGTTCCTTCGACTTTGGCGACTTTTACACGGTGGAGCGCACGCCTTCCACAGCCCCCTATGACCTCTCGCCCAACTTTGAGTACGGCCGGGAGTGGAAGCGCAACCCCACCAACCGCAACGCTTCCCCCATCGGCAATGCTCGCAAGTGCACCTTCTGCCTGCACCGCCTGGAAAAGGGGATGTTGCCGGCCTGCATTACCACCTGCATCGGCGGTGCCCGCACTTTCGGCGACCTGAACGACCCCGAAAGCCTGGTGGCGCGAGAGGCCGCTTCGCCCAACGTAATGCGCCTCAAGGAGGAACTGGGCACCGAGCCCAGCGTATATTACCTTCTGTAGCAAAGGAGGGATCGGATGAGCAAGCGTCTCCTGATCACCTTGCTCCTGGGACTGGTCGCCTTGGGCATCGGCAGCATCGGCATGGCCGATCGCCTCGGCCTAGGTTTACTGCACGTCGGCTACGGCTCGCCGGTGCCCTGGGCACTCTGGGTAGTCTTTTACATCTACTTCGTCGGCCTTTCGGCCGGTGCTTTTCTCATCTCCTCGCTGGTTTACGTCTTCGGCTTCAGGCGTTTGGAAGGAGTAGGCCGGCTGGCCGTCTTCATCGCCCTGGTTTCCCTGATCACTGCCCTCGTCTTCATCTGGGTGGACCTGGGGCGGATGGAGCGGGTCTTTTCCGTCTTTCTGCGGCCCAGTTTCAGTTCCCCGCTGGCCTGGATCGTCTGGCTCTACACGGCCTACTTCTTCCTCCTTCTGGCCGAGGCCTGGTTCCTGATGCGCCGGGACTTGGCCCAGGGGGGAAAGGCCGGCGGTTTTCGTGGCACCCTCTATCGCCTCCTGGCCTTGGGGACCAAAGAGGACGGTCCGGAGGCCCGGGAGCGGGACCTCCGGGTGGTACGGGTACTGGGGGCCATCGGCATGCCGCTGGCGGTTGCTTTCCACGGCGGCACCGGAGCCGTCTTTGCCGTGACGGTGGCCCGTGCCTACTGGTATACCGGCCTCTTCCCCATCATGTTCCTGGTCTCGGCGTTGGCCTCCGGCGGAGGACTGCTCACTGCCCTGTCCGCCTTTGCCATCCGTAACGGCTTCCGCAAATATCGGGAGGAGGTCATCGGGCTGGGGCGTCTCCTCACCCTCCTTATCCTGCTGGACGTGCTGATGGAGGTGGCCGAGTTTCTGGTGAGCCTCTACGGCACCGCTCCGGCGCATTTTGTCCCCATCTACGATCAACTCTTTGGCCCCAACTGGTACATCTTCTGGGTGCTGGGGGCCGGCTTCGCCCTGGGCCTGCCCCTGCTCATCCTCTTCACCCTGGGACGGAAGAGCGCCTTCTGGGCCGGCCTGGCCGGGGCCGTTTCGGCCATCGGCTTCGTCGGCATCCGCTGGAACATCGTCCTGCCTGGCTTCGCCGTGGAGGAACTGCCCGGCATCGGCCGTTCCTTCTACGAACCCCACTGGATCTACGGCCTCTACGTCCCCAGCCTGATGGAATGGCAGGTCGCCCTCTTCGGCATCGGGCTGGCCTTTATCCTGTTTGCCCTGGGGGCCTCTTTCCTGCCTTTGGAAACCGAGGTGCAGCCCGCATCGCACCGTGCGTAACTGCTGGAGGTGACCCATGGAACTCACCCGCCGCGATTTTCTGAAGACGTGTGCCTTCCTGGGCGGCACGGCCTTCTTCGCCCAGGTGATTCGGCCGGCCATGGAGGCCCGCAACTGGGTGGCCGGGACTTCCTCCCTGGCCGAGAACGCCTATCCCTTCGATCGGCCGGAGACCCAAATCTACTCCGTCTGCCTCCAGTGCAACACCGGCTGCGGCATCAAGGTCAAAGTGCACAACGGTGTGGCGCTCAAGATCGAGGGCAGCCCCTACAGCCCGATGGCGATGTGGCCGCACGTGCCCTATGCCACCTCCCCCCAGGAGATGGCTACGGTGGAGGGCTGGATCTGCCCCAAGGGACAGGCCGGACTCCAGACCGTCTACGACCCCTACCGGCTGCGCACCGTGCTCAAACGGGCCGGCCCTCGCGGCAGCGGACGCTGGGTAACCATCCCCTTTGAGCAGGCCCTGGAGGAAATTGTCAACGGCGGCGACCTCTTCGGCGAAGGGCATGTGGAGGGGTTGAAGGACATCTTCGCCCTGCGCGATCCGAAGGTGGCTAAGGAGATGGCCGCCGATGTCGCCGCCATCCAGAAGGAAAAGGACAAAGACAAGCGTCGGGCGCTGGTGGAAGACTTCAAGGGCAAATACGCCGCCTACTTGGATGCCCTGATCGACCCCGATCACCCCGACCTGGGGCCCAGAAACAACCAGTTCTGTTTCATCTGGGGCCGGCTGAAGGACGGCCGGGCCGACCTCATCAAGCGCTTCACCCTGGATGCTTTCGGCTCGGTCAACGCCCACGGCCACACCACCGTCTGCCAGGGCAGCCTCTATTTCACCGGCAAGGCGATGAGCGAGCAGTTTGTGGAGGGCAAGTTCACCGGCGGGGAAAAGTTCTACTGGCAGACCGACCTGGCCCACGCCGAATTTGTCATCTTTGTCGGTGCTTCCCCCTTTGAAGGGAACTATGGTCCGCCGCTGCGGGCCGGCAAGGTCACCGAGGGGCTGGTTTCCGGCCGGCTGCGCTACGTGGTGGTGGATCCGCGCCTTTCCAAGACGGCGGCCAAGGCCTGGAAATGGCTGCCGGCCAGGCCCGGCACCGAAGGGGCGCTGGCCTTGGCCCTCATCCGGCTGGTGATCGAGGCCGGGGGCTATAACCGGCCGTACCTTTCCAACGCCAACCGCGCCGCCGCCAACGCCGACCACGAACCGACCTATTGTAACGCTACCTGGCTGGTCAAAATAGATGAGGAGGGCCGGCCGGGCAAGTTCCTCCGCGGCTCCGACTTGGGCCTGGAGACGGAAAAGCGCGACAAGGCCGACGGCTCCGGCCAGTGGGAATTCGACCCCTTTATCGTGCTCCAAAATGGGCAACCGGTGCCCCTGGATCCCAACGACACCAAGAACCCGGTCGAGGGCGACCTGCTGGTGGATACCACAGTCCGGGGCAAGGACGGCGACCTCCGGGTCAAAAGCGCCCTGCAACTGCTCTATGAATCGGCCTGTGAGCACACCCTGGAGGAATGGGCCGAAATCTGCGGCCTCGCCCCTGGCGACATCCAGGACGTGGCGGAGGAGTTTATCCGGCACGGTCGCCGGGCCTCGGCCGACGTCCACCGGGGGGCCAGCCAGCACACCAACGGCTACTACAACGTCCAGGCCTGGTATGACCTGAACCTGCTGGTCGGAAACTACGACTATGCCGGAGGGATGGTTAAAGCCAGCGCCTACGACCAGGCCGGCGGCAAGGCGGGACAGCCGTTCCCCATCAGCAAGATGCACCCTGGCAAGATGCCCACCTTCGGTGTGGCCATCGTCCGCAGCAGCAAATACCAGGAGAGCACCCTCTTCGACCGCGACGGCTATCCGGCCAAGCGGCCCTGGTATCCCCTTTCCTCCGATCTCTACCAGGAACTCATTCCCTCCATCGGCGATGCCTACCCCTACCCGGTCAAGGCGGTCATCCTCTATATGGGTTCGCCGGTCTATGCGCTTCCGGCCGGCCATACCAATATCGAGGTGTTGAAAGACCCCAAGAAACTTCCCCTCTTTATCTGCTGCGACATCACCGTGGGCGAAACCAGTATGTACGCCGACTATATCTTCCCCGACCTTTCCTACCTGGAGCGCTGGGAGTTCCACAAGTCGCACCCCTCGGTCATCGTCAAGAACGCCCCGGTGCGCCAGCCGGTGATCGCCCCCCTTACCGAGACGGTGCGCGTTTTCGGCGTGGAGCAGCCGCTCAGCCTGGAGGCCCTTCTCCTGGGCTTGGCCGAGAAACTGGGGCTTTCCGGCTTCGGGCCGAACGGTTTTGGCGAAGGCCGGCCGTTCGTGCGGGGCGAGGACCTCTACCTGAAGGAGGTGGCCAACCTCGCCTTTGGCGATAAGAAGCCGGACCCGGAGAAAGGCGAGGCGGGCGAGATCGTGCCCGATGCCGACGATGAAGAAGTGCGCATCTTCCTGGAGGCCCGCCGCCACCTTCCTCCCACTGTCTTCGATCCGGAGGTCTGGCGGGCCGCCGTGGGCGACGAATGGTGGCGCAAGGTAATTTACGTCCTCAACAGGGGCGGCCGCTTCCAGGATTGGGAAAGGGCCCTCAAGGACACCCAGGTGGCCAATAAGTACGGCAAGTGCATCAATATGTACTGCGAGAAAACCTACGAGGTCAAAGATTCCATCACCGGCCGGCACTGGTCGGGCGTGGCCCGCTACTTCCCCGCCCCTACCGATGCGCTGGGCAACCTCCTGGAGGACGAAAAGGAGGGCTATGATCTGGTCCTCATCACCTACCGAGAGATGGCTCACACCAAGAGCCGTACCAGCGGCAACTACTGGCTCCAGGCCATCCTGCCGGAGAACTTTGTCCTGATGAACAGCCGGGACGCATCCCGACTGGGGCTGCGGGACGGCGAACGGGTGCGCATCCTCTCCAAGACCAATCCGACCGGCGAGTGGGACCTGGGCAACGGGGTCCGATGGCCAATGGTCGGCCGGCTCAAGGTCGTCGAGGGCATCCGGCCGGGAGTGGTCGGCTTTTCGCTAGGCCACGGCCATTGGGCCTATGGCGGCACCGACATTGTGGTGGACGGAGTGACCATCCGGGGCGACCCCCGGCGCATCACCGGGGTGCACGCCAACGCCGCCATGCGCACCGATACCCACAACCCCAACACTTGCCTGGGCGACCTGGTGGGCGGAAGCGCCGTGTTTTACGATACTCGGGTAAAGGTGGTGCGAGAGGTCTGAGAATATGGTATAATTGGGTTGTATTCAACCATCGAATCCTCTCCGAGCCGGCAGGCCTAAAGGCCGAAGCCCATGGCCGGCCGGCCGATTCGGGTGGGCAAGGAAACGCGCCCGCCTCCTCGCCCCACCGGCGGGCCGGGTGGGGCCGCCATACCCCTCTGGGGTATGGGTCACGTGCTTGGAAAGGAGAGGACGGTAGCCCGGTACGCCGGCTGCACGCCGTCCTTTCCTGCGTGCAGCCGTTTTTTATCGAGTCCAGAGATGAGCACATCCGACGTACCGCCGTTCCGTCTCACCTTGGCCGAGGTGGCCGGCGCTTTCGGCGACCTGGCGACGCTGGCACCGCTCCTGATAGGGCTGATCACTCTCAACCGCCTCGATCCCACCGGCGTCTTTCTGGTGGTCGGCCTGGCCTATGTCCTGAGCGGCCTGACCTACCGCCTGCCGGTGCCGGTACAACCGCTCAAGGCCGTCTCGGCCACTGCCATCGCCCTGGGACTTTCGGTCAGGGTGGTCTCTGCCGCCGGATGGCTGATGGGCCTTCTGCTCCTGGCGCTGGCCGCCGGCCGGATCATCGAACCGCTTGGTCGGCTCTTCACCCGGCCCGTCGTCCGGGGCATCCAGTTGGGGTTAGGATGGCTCCTTATCCGGAGCGCCTGGAAACTGATCACCGGCCCAACCCTTTTCCCCGGTGTAGAAGTGTCCTCGGCCGACGGCTCCACCCGCCTGCTCCTGGTGCTGGGGGCTGTCCTCTTGCTCCTGCCCGGCTTTGTCTGGCGACGATGGCCGGCCTCCCTCCTGGTGCTGGGCCTAGGCCTGGCCGCGGCCCTGGCCTTGGGGGTGACCCCGGCCATCGGCAGCCGCTGGGGATTTCGTCTCCCTTCCCTGTTCTTCCCCTCCTTCTCCGATCTGATCACGGCTACCTGGCTTCTGGTCATCCCTCAATTGCCCCTGACCATTGGCAACGCCACCATCGCTACGGCCGATGCGGCACAGCGGTATTTCGGCCCACAGGCTGTCCGGGTCCGGCCGCGGACCCTGCTGGTCACGATGGGCCTGAGCAACCTCCTGGCCGGCCTGCTGGGCGGAATGCCCCTCTGTCACGGTTCGGGGGGACTAACGGCCCATGTGCGCTTTGGCGCCCGCACCGGCGCGGCCCCTTTGCTCATCGGCGGACTGTGCCTGGGCGCGGCGCTCCTCCTGGATGGAGGGCTGCTGCCTTTCCTTACCCTCTTCCCTTATCCGGTGCTGGGGGTGCTGCTCTTCTACGTAGGCGTGCAGCACGGCCTGCTGGTCGCCGATTTGCGCCGACCGAGCGAATGGGCCGTTGCCGGAGCCATAGCCGTCCTTTCGCTCCTGACGGACAACTTGGCTGTGGGCTTTCTGGCCGGCCTGGCCCTCTTCTGGCTTCCCCTCCTTTCTCGGCGTCTGGTCAGGCTTTTCCGCCCCTAGCCGGTTTGCAGGTCGGGCGATTTGCGACCAGGCCTCGGCGAATTCCTTATAATAGGTTTTGCATTTGAGCAAGAATAGCGCCGTTGCCTATTCGCCGGTCACGGCCGGTTGGGGTATAATATCCATCGCCCATTGGGTAAGTGAGGGCAGGGCCCTCGCCTACCCCTTGTCGCTGGATCATCCGTGGATATCGAGGAAACTATGATCGAACCGGCCGGCCCCCAGGATGCCGAGGAAATCCTGGAGGTGATCAACCGAACAAACCGCGAGGCCTACCAGGGCATCATCCCCCGGGAGTACTTCAAAGCGCCGATCCTGACCCTGGACGAACTCCGGGAGGCGATGGGCCGGATGTCCTTCTACCTCTACCGGGGCGCGGGCCGGGTGGTAGGCGTTGCCGCCCTGAGCCGGGAGGATGCGGAAACGGGAAAACTCCGCTGGGTTTACGTCCTTCCGGAGCACCAGCGGCAGGGCATCGGAACGGCGCTCGTTTCCTTCTTGGAAGAGCGGGCCAGGGCCCTCGGGCTGCGCCAGCTGTGGCTGCGCACCGTAGGAGGTGCCTCCGAGGCGGTGGCCTTTTACCGGAAGCTGGGTTACCGCCCGGCCGGCCAGGTGGAGACGCCTTGGGGGCAGGACCTGCTGATGGAAAAGGAGGTGCATATGCCCACAAAGGTGGTCCACTACACCCAGATCCCGGCCGAGCCGGTGGCCGAGGCCGAAGGCGTTACGATCCGCTGGCTCATCACCCGGGCAGACGGCGCACCGAACTTTGCCATGCGCCTCTTTGAACTGCCGCCCGGAAGCGGCTCTCCCCATCACCGCCACGATTGGGAACACGAGGTCTTTATCCTCGATGGCGAAGGCGTGCTGCGCACCGAGGCCGGGGAGATGTCCCTTCGTCCAGGGACGGCCGTCCTGGTCCCCGGCGGGGAATTGCACCAGTTCTACAACAACGGCTCAGGCCTGCTTCGCTTCCTCTGCCTGATCCCTCATCCCAAGGAATAGGATGTCCCGGATCGAGAGGCTTCTGGAGCAAATCTTCCGCTTGAGCCCGGCGGAGCAGGCGGAACTGGCCGGCCGCCTCCTGGAGCGCCTGAAGGCCGAGGGGTTCTGGCCGCCGCCGGCCTGTCCCGAGGGGCTGGCCGATGCCGTCCTCCTTTTCGACGGCGGAAGCCGCGGCAACCCCGGTCCCGCCTACGGGAGTTTCCTCCTTACGCTGCCCGATGGTCGGGAGATCCGCGGGCAGCGTGAATTCGGCTTTCTAACCGGAAACCAGGCCGAGTACCGCACCCTGATCGCCGGCCTGGAGGAAGCGCTCTGCCTTCTGGGGAAGGAAGCCGGACACATCGCCTTAGAGGTGCGGGGAGACAGCCGCCTGCTGGAAGAACAACTGCAGGGCCGTTGGAAAGCCCGCAATCCGCAACTCCTCGCCCTTCGGGATGAGGCGAGGAAATTCCTGGGACGCTTCCGGGCCTGGCGCTTCAAGCGCATCCCGCGAGCGGAAGCGGTCAGGCGTCTGGGACATTGAGGTCAGAGGGAAAAAAGTCGCAGGAGGACAGGCCGGGCCTGGGATGCCGCCCGGGCCCGGTGGCTGAGGCGGTTCTTCTCCTCCGGGCTCAGTTCGGCCATCGTCCGGCCCAGTTCGGGCAAAAGGAAAACGGGGTCGTAGCCGAAGCCGCCTTCTCCCCGGGGTTCGTCGGTGATTTGGCCCGGGCAAATGCCCTCCACGGTGTATACCTCTCCCTCCGGCGTGGCGATAGCAATGACGCAACGGAAGCGGGCGGTGCGTCGTTCGGGAGGGACGCTCTCCAGTTGCCGGAGGAGAAAACGGCAGCGTTCGGCATCGCTTCCGGCGTGGTAGCGGTGGGAGTGGGGTCCCGGCGCGCCGCCCAGGGCGTCCACCTCCAGGCCGGAGTCGTCGGCCAGGGTGATGAGGCCGCTCCGCCGGGCCAGGGCCAGTGCCTTCTGGCGGGCGTTTTCCTCGTAGGTATCGCCGCTCTCTTCTACTTCGCCTTCCAGCCCTGCTTCGGCCGGGGTGACCAATTCCAGAGGGAGGTCCCCCAGGAGGTCGCGGTATTCGCGCACCTTGCCGGGATTGGCGCTGGCCAGAAGAAGGCGCGGAAACATCTCATCCGTTCTCCGCCGGCCCGGTTCCTTCCCAACCCAGCGTGCGTAGAAAGGCGATATCTTCGGCGGTGAGGGGAGCACGGGCAAGGAGGTCGGGCCGGCGCCAAAAGGTCCGGCGCAGCGCCTCTCGGCGTCGCCAGCGGGCGATCTCGGCGTGGTGGCCGGAGAGGAGGACGGGGGGAATCCCCAGCCCCCCGTAGGTGGCCGGCCGGGTATAGTGGGGATGCTCCAGGAGGCCCTGCTGGTGCGATTCGGCGGCCAGCGACTCCGCATCCAGCACCCCCGGCAACAGGCGTACAACGGCATCCACCAGGACCATGGCCGGCAGTTCCCCGCCGGTGAGGACGTAATCGCCGATGGAAACCTCTTCGTCCACGTGGAGGAGGCGTACCCGTTCGTCCACCCCCTCGTAGTGGCCGCAGAGGAGGATGAGGCGAGGTCGGCCGGCCAGTTCGGCGACGAGAGGCTGGGTCAGAAGTCGGCCCTGTGGGGTAAGGAGAATGACCGGAGCCGGCCTGTCCAGGGCGCGCACGGCCGTGATCGCCTGCCCCAGCACATCCGGCTTCAGCACCATGCCGGCCCCGCCCCCGTAGGGCGTATCGTCTACCGTGCGATGACGGTCGGCCGCCCAATCGCGGATGTTGTGGAGGAAGATCTGTACCCGGCCCTCCTCTACGGCCCGCCGGATGATGCTTTCGGAGAAGGGGCCTTCGAACATGCCGGGAAAGAGGGTGAGGATGTCAATGCGCATCGCCTTCCTCGTCGGCTTCCCAAACCTGCAGGCCGCGCAGGTCAAAGTTAAAGGGGACGACCTGGCCGCCGGCTTCCTCCAGGGCCTGGGCGATGCGGTGTTTGCGCTCAAAGGGGCAGAGGAAGAGGAGATAGCCGCCCCCGCCGGCTCCCAGGAGTTTCCCGCCGATGGCTCCGGCCCGCCGGCCGGCTTCATACAGAGTGTCAATGGCCGTGTTGCTGATGCCCTCGGCCAGACGCTTCTTGTTCTCCCATTCCTTGTGCAAAAGGTGCCCAAAGTCGTTCAACCTTCCCTGGAGAAGGGCGTTCTTCATGGCGATGGCCAGGGCCTTGATCTCATCCAGTGCCGCCACCACCTCCTTCTTCCGGCCTATATAGCCGGAGATCTGACGGTCTAGGATGTGGTCGGCCAGGCGTGTCTGCCCGGTGTAGCAGAGGAGCAGACGGTATTGAAGTTCGTTCAAGGTGGTGCGCTTGATGCGCAATGGGTTGACCACCACATCGTCGCCCAGGAACTCGATAAAGTTAAAGCCGCCAAAGGTGGCGGAAAACTGATCCTGCCAGCCGCCGGGGATCCCCAGTTCCACCCGTTCGATGTGGTAGGCCAAGCGGGCGATCTCGTACTCATCTATGGAGCGGTTCAGCCAACGCAGGAAGGCCCCCAGGAGGGCCACGACCATGGCGGAGGAGGAACCCAGCCCGGAGCCGGGCGGAGCGTCGGTGTGGATGAAGAGTTCCAACCCGTTCCCACTGCCCAAGGTGCGCACGACGGCCTTGACCAGGTCCAATTCCCCATCGTAGGGCAATTTTTCGTTTACATTGTACTTGGCCACGATGTCATAATCGAGCGATTCGACCCGAATCTGGCCGTCCTGACGGGGGCGGAGGCTGGCGTAGGCGTATTTATCTATGGTGACCGAAAGGACGACGCCTCCCCGTTCCTGGGGGTACGGTTCGACATCGGTGCCACCTCCGGCGAAAGAGAGGCGGAGCGGTGCCCGGCTGCGGATGATCATCTTCGCCCTCCATGCATGATGGTCGTATTGTACTATACCCGGCCGGGATTGCAAACAGGCGCTCCAGTTGCATTTGATTTTTGGCCGAAAATGGGGTAAAATAAAAATAGGAAACTTGTCGAGGTGATGCCAATGCCGATATATGAATACCGTTGCCGTCAGTGCGGGGCTGAGTTCGAGCGCATTCTCCCGATGGAGCGGGCCGCCGAAGGCGGGCCCTGTCCCCAGTGCGGGAGCGACCAAATTGAACGCTGCCTTTCGCTCTTTGCCTCCTTCGCCCGCGAAGGTGGGGAAAGCCGTGCCCTGGGCGGAAGCAGCGGCTGTGCTACTTGCTCTGCGTCGAGTTGCGCTACCTGTAGTCCGCGATAAAGAAGGGCATTTCGGCTGGAGGAATCGGATGGCGGAGGAAATTTTGCCCGCAGCGGTGGTCGAACAGATTCGGCAGGAACTGCTACGGGAATATCCCGAGATGGAAGGGGCCGAGATGGTGATCACGCCCTGCCGTGCTTCTCCTCACCTCCCCGACGTGATGGCCAAGGTGGGATTGCCGGCGGCTAGCGAACCAGCCGAGACGCAGCATATCATCACCCTGCGCAAGGATGTGCCGGCGGAGGACGGGGTCACGATTCCCCTGATCCTGCGGGTCACAGTAGATGCCCAGGGGCGAATCATCAAGGAACGTCGGGGACGCTAAATTTCACCGACGGACGAGTTCCATAAGCCTCAGGGCATCGCCTATGGCCGCGCCGGCGGCCGTGTTGTTGAAGATACACCACACCTGGGCCCGGCAGGCCGTCTCCCGGAGCGTCTGGGCCAGGGAGGCCAGGAAATCGGGGGAGTAGGCGGAGTAGTACATCCGGGGGGAGCCGTGCAGGCGGAAGTAGGCCAGGCCGGTCCAGCCTCCAGGCCGGCCGGCCTCCGGAAGGAGAGAGGGATCGGCAGCCACCCGGGCGATCCGGAATTCCTGAAGCAGGGCTTCCCCCTCTGCGGTAAACCAAGTGGGGTGCCGGGCCTCGCAGACCACCTCTCCGGCGAAGCGTTCCCGCAGGGCCTGTAGGAAAGGGCGTGCCCTTTCGACCTCCAGGACCAGCGAGGGGGGAAGTTGCAAGAGGAGGGGGCCCAGTTTTTCCCCCAGGGATCGGATGGCAGAGAGGAAGGAGTCGAGGGCGCTCGCCTCCTTCAGCCGACTGAGGTGGGTAACCTGGCGGGGCACTTTGACCGCGAAGCGGAAGCCCTCCGACACCGCCTCGGCCCAGCGGGCGTAAGTGGCCGGCCGGATGGCCCGGTAGAAGGAGGCGTTGATCTCCACGGCGGGGAAGCGGGCCGCATAGCGCTCCAGGTGGCCTCCCGTTTCTGGGAAGTGGGGACGATGTTCCCTGGGTATCGTCCAGCCGGCACAGCCGATGTAAAGGCGGCCTTTTATCTCTTCGCCGAATAAGCCGATCCTCATTTCTTCTGCCCCGTCGGAGTCGTTCGGACGCCCTCTATCATACCACAGAAACGGCCGGCCCAAAACGGCTTTGCCAAAATTCCCCCGATCTGCTAGAATGGAGCAAGCGCCCGCCGGGGGTGCCCGAATTTCAACCGGAGGTCATGATGACTGAGAACCCTTCTCTCTCTCCCTGCGCCTACCGCCGGATCTGGCGGGGACAGACCTTTTGCTCCCGGGCTACCGACGAATTCGACCAGCAGGTCTGGCCCGAAGTCTGCGCCCGCTGTCCGGTGCCGGCCTGGCTGGCAGAAGGCATCTGTCGCCACCTGGACATCGGCACGGAAGTGGGAAAGATGCTGGGGAAAGAAAGCCCCCGCGTTTTCACCTCCTGTCGCTTCTTCCACGAACGGCTGGATGGGCTGGAACGTTGCCGGAAATGTCCGCACTTTGCCCGGAGGGAAGAGCAAGAAGTGGAAGAAGAGACGGCCGTCGAACGGCTAGCCGAGTCCATCCCAACCACACTTCTGGAGGAGGCGGTCCAGGAGACGCTGGAACGCCACATACGCTCCCGGGCCCCCCGGATGATGGTGCGTTGCTTCCGGGCTGGGGTGGCGCGCTGTCTGCGGAATCCGAAGCGTATGAAGAAGTGGGTGCTGGTTGTCCCGCCGGCTTCGCTGGCGCAGGCGGAGGGCTACTGGGCCCTGATCTCCGGCCTGCTGAAGGAAGGCGATCTTGAAGGATACTTCTTTCGGGGGCCGCTCAAAGATGTGGATTCCCTTTGTGACCTCTGCTTCAGCATCCAGCAATCTCCCCGACTGGTGGTGGACCTGAGCGAGTGGGATGCGGCAGCGCTCTTTGCCCTGGCCTTGGGGATGGCCCTGGGTCGGGAAGTGCTCCTTCTCCGAGGCCGAGATCCCACGCCGCCCTTTGTGCCCCAGGGCCTGGCCATCCAGGAGTACGGCAGTGGGGAGGAACTGGCAATGGCGCTGATGCAGGGGTTGGGAATCCGGGTTGCCAAGGGGGAACAGGAGACAGGGCCCGGGGCTCAGGGCCCAGGGCAATGCACTCCCCAAACTGGACAGTAAGCATAACGGTTCACCATGCTGAGAACACAACGAAGGTCCAGGTTGTTATGGACTACCGGACGCGGTGCGAGGTGAGGGAAAAGGCCGAGTTCCGACAAACTCGGGACACACCCACAGATAAGGATGCCCCCTGTAAAACTTGACAATTCTTTTCTCCTCGACTAAACTAAAATTAACCGTGATTTGCCCTTCCACTGGCGGGCAATTGCGGCAAACGATCAAGGAGGCCGCTATGCCTAAGATGTACGTTTTCCTCGTCCTCCTCCTGGCCATCGTCTTGACCGTCATCGGGGAAATTTTTTTGAAAAGGGGCGTTGGAGAGACGGGGGAATTTTCTTTTCGCTGGTCCATCCTGTTGCGCACCTTTAGCAATTGGAAGGTCCTCGCAGGTTTTTTGCTGATCTTTGCCGGTTCAATCTTTTGGCTGGTGGTGATCTCACGGATCGAACTGAGCGTAGCCTACCCGATGCTCGGCCTGAGTTATGTGGTTATGGTGCTGGCCGCCTGGCCGGCTTTGCAGGAGCCGTTGAACTGGCAAAAAGTGGTCGGTTCGCTTATTATCTGCGGGGGAGTGGCCCTGGTGGCTCAGGGGATGTCCTGAATGCCGTTTGCACGTTCGCCCGGTCAAAGCCGGTACGAATTGCGCCGGGTTGTACAAGGTCGGCAGAGGAGGCCGAGGATATGGCGGATGAGGAGACGGCCCCGGATGTGGCCGCCATCGTCGAGCAGCTTCGACGTGAGGTACGGCGGAGGCGTGAAAGTCTCCAGGAAGCGAGTGCCTACCCCTGGTCGGGCACCTTTGACGAACTCGAACTGGCCCGCAGCCTGGAAGAGGTGCGAGCCACCCAAGGGGTCAGCGCCCACTGGCCGATTGTCTGGAAGACGCCCTTGCAGGCCTTTTTCGCCCTGGTTCAGCGTTTCACCCGACGTTTCCTGCGCTGGTACATCAACCCCATCGTCGAGCAACAAAACGCCTGCAACGCCGCCGTCGAGCGCACGTTGACCCTGCTTGTGGCGGCCCACGCCCGGTTGCGCGAGGAAATCGTGGCCCTGCATGCCCGCCTGCGCACCCTGGAGGAAAAGGTCGGCTATAACCCCGTCTGCCTGGAGGAACAGGACGATGGGGGCTAAGCGCATCCTGGTCTGCGCCGTGCAGGTGCCTTTTACCCGAGGGGGGGCGGAACTTCTGGTGGAAGGGTTGGTACAGGCCCTGCGTGAGCACGGCCACCAGGTGGAAGTGGTGCAACTTCCCTTTTCCTGGGCACCGGACAAGGAGGAGATCGTCAAGGGCTGCCTGGCCTGGCGGCTGCTGAACCTGAGCCGGGTCAACGACCGGCCGGTGGACCAGATCATCTGCACCAAGTTCCCCTCCTATGTGGCCCGTCATCCGCACAAGGTGGTCTGGCTGGTGCATCAGCACCGCCAGGCCTATGACTGGTACGGGACTTCCTACAGCGATTTCACCTATCGGGAGGAGGACCGCGAAGTGCGCCAGGTGATCCGGCGACTGGACCGTCGTTGCCTAGGAGAAGCCCGGCGTCTCTTCACCATCTCGCAAAACGTTTCCCGTCGTCTGGCGCACTACAATGCCCTGCGCAGCACTCCTCTCTATCCCCCCTCGCGTTACCGGGATCGTCTGTATCCCGGCCCCTATGGCGACTATGTCCTCTATGTGGGCCGGCTGGACCGGGCCAAGCGCGTGCACCTCCTTATCGAGGCGCTGGGCCGGGTGCGGGAACCGCTCCGGGCAGTGATCGCCGGCGAGGGGCCGGAACGCCGGGCACTGGAGGCGCTGGCCCGGCAGGAGGGGGTGGCCGAGCGAGTCCGTTTTGCCGGTTATGTGGGGGAGGAAGAACTGGTCTCACTCTATGCCGGAGCGCGGGCCGTCTTCTACGCCCCGGTGGACGAAGACTACGGCTATGCCACCGTGGAGGCCTTTCATGCGGCCAGACCGGTGGTCACCACGGACGATGCCGGAGGGGTGCTTGAGTTTGTGATCCACCAACAGAGCGGACTGGTCTCCCCGCCTGATCCGGCGACCATTGCCCAACATCTGGAGGAACTGGCCGGGGATATCCATCTGGCCGAACGTCTGGGAGAGGCCGGCCGGCGTCGTGTGGAGGGGATTACCTGGGAACACGTTGTACGGTCGTTGGTGCTGTGAGGCCTGGCCCGAAGGAACGGACCGGGAAGGAGGTGGAACAGGAAGATCCGGACAACTTTGGGAAGAGGTCCCGGGAGATGGGGAAGCCTGCCCGGGGCGATATCGAGAGGAGGAATCTGATGAAAAAGTCTCTGTGGACTTTGGGTGTTCTGTTGCCGTTGCTTCTGGCCGGCTGTATCCTGGCCCCCCAACCTACCCCGACGCCGGTACCCACCTACACGCCGGTGCCCACCTACACCCCCGTCCCTACCTACACGCCGCTGCCGACCTTCACCCCGCTGCCCACGAACACGCCGACGCCGCCGCCCACCTATACACCGATACCCACCTATACCCCCCTTCCCACCTATACCCCGGTACCTACAGACACCCCGGCACCCACGGCGGCGCCCCGGCCGACCAAGCCTCCTACACCCGTGCCGCCCACCCAGCCACCGGACCCGTGTGCAGGTATTCCAGCCAGTATAGATGGGTCGATCACTCCAAAGTGTGGACACGTCAACACGACCTTCACCATGAGCATCTGGGGCTTTACCCCCAACGAGCGGATCGGGTTCTGGGTTAACGACGTGAACGGCGTGATCGCCGGCACCTATGAGACATATGATATCGGTCCGGAGGGACGGGCCGATGGTCTCTGGTTTACGCCGAGCGACTTCGACCTTGGCCCGGGGCTCTACTTCTGGGTTTTTGAGGGAACTACCTCGCATCACCAGTCCATCATTTACTTCAAGGTCATCCCGTAATGGGGAAATCACGGGGGCGGGGCCCGGGAAACCGAACCCCGCCCCCGTAAACAGGGGGGATTCTCCGGTGGGCCAAACCGGTGGATCGTCGAACGGTCCACGTTCAACGATCCGCAGGGGTGTGTCCCGGGTTTGTCGGAACTTTTGACCTCAGAGGTGAGGACAGGGAAATTTGCTTGCCGAGGGCAGGTATAGTAGAATGGGGAAAAAGATCCGGCGCCCCGGGCGGGCGGAGAGGAGAGCATCATGAAGAGGCTACAGCAACTGAAGGGCATGCCCCTCCTGAGCCTCCAGGAAGGGGAAGTCCTGGGCCGGGTACGGGAAGCCATTATAGATACGTCCGCCGGCCGGGTGGTCGCCCTGACGCTGGACCGGCGCACCCCGGCGGGAGAACTCCAGGTCGTGGCCACGGCCAACATCCGCAGCGTCGGTCAAGAGGCCATCACCGTCGAGGATCGCAGCAGCGTGGTCCCCATCTCCCGCATCCCCCGCTTCAAGGAACTGGCGCAGAAGGGGAAGCCGTTGCGCGGCCGGGCGGTGATGACGGAGCAGGGTGTCCGACTGGGTCGGGTCGCCGACGTAACGGTGGAGGAGGCCAACTTTCGCCTGGTTGGTTTCCTCCTCCAGGCCTTCTGGGGCCGGGGACAAATGATCCCGATGGAACGGGTGCGCACCATCGGGACCGACGCGGTGGTGGTGTGGGAAGTGCCGGAGGTCCGGCCGGCGCCTGTTCCTCCGGCCCCCGAAGCGGTCCCGCCTCCCCCACCCGAGGCGGCCCCACCGCTTCCTGTTGAGGGGCCTCCTGCCCTGGAAGAAGCCGCGAGGCCGGCCGAGCCGGCCGTTCCGCTGGTTTCCACGCCAGAGGAGGGCCTTCCCCCAGGGCCGGCCGAACCTTCTGAAAGTGTGCCGACCGAGGCGCCTCCTCCGACCCCGGCTTCCGAAAACCCCTGGCAGCGCTGGATTCGCCGGCTGCTTCACCGCACGGAGCCATAGGTCGGCTTGACAAACCACGCAGGATCGTAGGTCGGTCTGTCAAACCGACCTACGACCATCAGTAGGGGGAAAAGAAAGCGGCACCTGGACAACCAGGTGCCGCTTCGTGTGGGTGTGTAGGAGCGGATTTACCCGAGGCGTACGACGTTGATGGCCTGCGGGCCTTTGGGGGTCTGCTCGACTTCGAACTCGACCTCCTCCCCTTCCTCTAGGGTGCGGTAGCCTGCCCCCTGGATGGCGGAGAAGTGGACGAAGACGTCCCCACCCTCGGCTCGGGAGATGAACCCGTAGCCCTTTGTGGCATTGAACCACTTGACATGACCTCGTTCGCGCATTGCTTTTGTTCCTCCTTACATCGCATCCTACTGGATGCCTGTTGCTTTCCCGGTCCGCCGGCCGGGTCTCCTCTGGGTCGAGCAGGAGTCCCCACAAAAGAAAGGGCCGCGAAGGCTTTGGCGGTGATACCTTCGCGGCCGATCGTGGATCGCACCTGAAGTGATACACCTGCTACGCCCTACAAAAATATTATACCACGAAAATGCATTTTTGTCAAATTGACCGAGCTACAGGTTGACCACCAAGGTTTTCCCGTTTTCTATTCGGTTGTCGCGCACAAGTATTTTCGAACCTATCCGAAAACCCTCATATGAGGTGTTGGTGGGTAGGCGAAGGCAATGCTTTCGCCTACCCCAGCGGGGGTTTTCGGACGGGACACACCCAGGGAACCGAAGCCAATCTATTTGCGTGTTCGGGGCACTGGGTGTATAATGCGCCCGGCTGGATGCTGGCGGTTGGCTGGGGCACTCTTGTCAGTGCTCCCTTCAGGGAGGAGGGGCTGGTGCCCGATTTACAGGTAGACCTGGCTCCTCGCTGTCCGCGGGAGTTACGGCTGCGTAACCCGGTGATGGTGGCTTCAGGCTGCTTTGGCTATGGCCTGGAGTATGCCGCTTTTTTGGATATTCAGCGGCTGGGGGCCATCGTCTGCAAGGGGACGACGTTGCGGCCCCGGGCAGGAAATCCGCCTCCGCGCTTGGTCGAGACGCCGGCCGGCCTGCTCAACTCCATCGGCTTGCAGAACCCCGGCGTGGAGGCGGTCATCGCCGAATATGCCCCCATTTGGGCCGGCTGGGAGGTGCCGGTGCTGGTGAACATCGCCGGCGAGACGGTGGAGGAATACGGCGAACTGGCCCAACGGCTGGACGAGGTGGAGGGAGTGGCCGGCCTGGAGGTCAATATCTCCTGCCCCAACGTCGAGGCCGGCGGGATCGCCTTCGGACAGGAGCCACGGATGGCGGCGGCTGTGGTCCGCGCCATCCGGCGGGCCACCACCCTGCCGGTGCTGGTGAAACTTTCCCCCCATGCCGGCGATATCGTGGCGGTGGCCCGGGCGGTGGTGGAAGAAGGGGCCGATGCCCTCACCCTGATCAATACGGTGCGGGGGATGGCGATGGATGTGGAGGCCGGCCGACCGGTCCTGCCCCGGGGCATCGGCGGGCTCTCCGGGCCGGCCATCCGCCCTATCGCCCTGGCGATGGTCTATGAGGTGGCCGGGGCCGTGGACGTGCCGATCGTCGGCGTCGGCGGCATCGCCACCGCTTCGGACGCCCTGGAGTTTTTCCTGGCCGGCGCTAGCGCCGTCCAGGTGGGCACGGCTTGCTTTGTGAACCCGCAGGCTCCCTTGCAGGTACTGGACGGACTCGTCGCCTGGATGGAACGCAAGGGCATCCCCAATTTGGCCGAAATCATCGGTGCCGGAAGGAAGAAAGGAGGCCTCTCTTGACCTGGGCCATCGCTCATCGGGGTGCCTCGGATAAATACCCCGAAAATACCCTCATCGCCTTTGAGCGGGCGCTGGAACTTCAGGCTGAGGCGGTGGAATGTGACGTCCACCTTTCGGCCGATGGGGAGGTGGTCGTGATTCACGACCCCACCGTGGACCGTACCACCGACGGACGTGGTGAGGTGGCGGCGATGACGCTGGAGGAACTGCGTCGGCTGGATGCCGGCGTCCGCAAGCATCCCCGCTTTGCCGGCCAGCGTATCCCTACCCTGAGCGAGGTACTGGAAGTAGTACGCGGCCGGGCCCAAGTTTTTATCGAACTCAAGGGAACCTCGCCGGAACTGCCTCGCCGTCTGGTGGAGGTCGTGCGGGCCAGCGGGATGGCGGAGGCGGCCTGGCTCTTCACCGCCAACCGCGCCGTCCTGGAGGAACTGCGTCGGCTGGCTCCGGAGATGCACGTGCGCTGGCGGGAAGGCATGGAAAAAGGCGATTTCGTCCTGACCTGGCCGGAACGTCTGACCGAGGCCACCGTTGCCGTCTACCGGGAACGAGGGATGTACATCTTCACTACCATTGTGGACCGCTGTCCCAACAACCGGGCTTGGGAGATCGCCGCCCGGATGTTCCAGTTGGGAATAGACGGCGTTATTTGCAACCGGGTCAGGCTGCTGCGGGAAGCCTTCGCGGACAAGTAGCGCGGCCCTCGCCCCTCACCCCCTGCCTCCTCTCCCCTCTCCACAAGCGGAGAGGGGAGAGGAGGGGAGGGGGAATGGGGTGAGGTCAGTAACCCTTTACCACTAGCGGCAGGAAGATGGTGTACTGCGGCTGGCCGAAGGACCAGAGGTAGGCCCGCTGCAGAGGGATGGCGTCCTCCAGGTCCCGGATGTCCGTGGTCAGTTGCACCTGGTAGTATCCCGTCGGGTCGAGCGGCGAGGCCGGCGTGAAGTAGACGGTGGGGCTGACGTAGCCGACGCTCCCGGCGACCGCTCCGCCGTTCACCAGGACGGAGGCGGCGTTTACCGTGCCCGGGTCCAGCCCCCGGTTGAAGGTGGCGGTGATGGGCCGGGTGGGATCGAAGGAGATGGCCCCGGCCGGCGGGTAGACCGAGACGACCAACGGGTCGCGCCAGTTGTAGATCGTGTCCGTCACCGTCATCGCGCCCGTGGCCCCATAGGTCGGCGTGATGACGCGGTTGGCGAAGCCCACCAGCCAGCCCCACTTTTCCACCCGATCCCAGTTGCCCCGGGTGTACTTGTACTGGAGCACGGTGCCGTCCGGGGCGGAGAGGACGATCGTCCAGTGGGTATCGTCTACCCGCTGGAGAGGCAGACGACCCGGATCCCAGACGGCGCCGAAGACGGCGGCGTTATCGCCGGCGACGTAGACGGTATCTTCGGGTGGGGTAAAGGCCGGCACCTCCACCTGGAGGGTGAGGGTTACTAGGCGCTGGACGGTCCGTCCGGAGGCCAGGTTAGAGAAGAGAGAGCGGTTGAAGGAGGTATCCAGGGCCTGGACGGTGTAGGTGTAGGTGCGGTTGCTGAGCACCGCTTCGTCGGTGTAGACGGTCGTGGGGGCCAGGATGCGCTCGATGCGGACGGCATCGGAGATCGTCTCCCCCTCGCTCCAGCGATAGAGGTCATAGGCATAGAGGTCGAGGGCACTCGCCGCATCCCACCGAAGGGTGAGGTGGTCCAATCCCCAGTGGACGACCCGGAGGTTCTGGGGCGCATCCGGTGGAATGGTGTCCCCGGAGGGGAGGACGTGCAGGAGGCCGGGGTTCACCACAACGGTGGGGGAGATGATGCCGCTGCGGTCGGCATAGACCCAGTCGCGCCTGCCGGTCGTGGAGTAGCGGTAGAGGTAGTAGAATTCGCCGACCTCTTCCGGCAACAGGTTGCCCCTAAACTCGTCGTTGTTCCCCACATCCAGGTTGAAGACGGCGTCCACCCAGGTGGTCCAGGAGACGGGCGGTACGGAGGTGGGGCCGAAGCCAACCTGGGCGATGAGGCCGGGGGTCTGGCCGGGCTGCTGGGTGACCCCCTCGATCCAGACCTGGCCGTAGATGTTCTCGGTGGGGGTGATCCCGATGGTGTGGGTGATCTCGTAGGGCCACTGGAGGTTGGCCCAGTCGACCGTATAGTGCGGCAGGGCGGCGGCCTCGTTGGAATAGGCGCTTTCGTTGCCGGAGGCATCCACCGCAGTGGCCACATAGTAATACCAGGTGCCGTTGACGACGGCGGTGTCGGTATAGACGGTCTCGGTGAGGCCGGAGACGATTTGCAGGTAGTTTCCGCCGGAGACCAGGGAGCGGTAGAGGTTATAGCCGACGGCGTCGGGCACAGCTTCCCAGGAGAGCACGACCTGCCCCTCGCCCTCCAAGGCCGTCAGGTTCACCGGAGGTTCGGGCGGGGTGAGGTCGCCGCTGGCGTAGAGGAGGAGGGCGCCGTCCATCGGAGGAACGGCCGGCCCCTGGAGGAGGCCGCCGGCCACAGTATAGGCCTGGCCGGCGTGCAGGACGTCGGTGAGGACGGTGCCTTCGCCCAGGTAGCCGCTTACGTCCAGGGAGACGGTATAGGTCTGGCTTCCCCGGTTGACCAGGATGACGGCCACATCGTTTCCGGAGACGTACTTTCGGCCGTAGGCATAGACCCGGTGTTCGTCATCGGTGAGGAGGGTGTCGAAGGAGCCACGGCACAGGGCCGGCCGGGCCCGCCGGGTCTGTCCCAGGAGGAGGTAGCGTTCGGCCACTTCGGAACGCCGGCTGTAGTAGCCGGGCGTATCGCTCCAAGGGAAGGGCACACGGTTGTAGGGGTCGTCCTCGTACTTGTTGTTATACCAGCGGCCTGGGGAGGCCAGCCCCATCTCATCGCCGTAGTAGACGGTCGGGGCGCCGGGCAGGGTGAACTGGAGGAGGGCCAGCAACTTCTGATAGACGTCCACCTCCTCAGGTGAAAGATCGGTGGCCGGGTTGTAGGGCAGATGCTGGGGATCCTCCCCCTTCTGGTTCTTGCTCAGGACGAAGCGCACCCGGTTGGTGTCGTGGCTGCCCAGGAGGTTCATCATGGCCCGCCAGGCCTCCGGCGGATAGTCCTCCTGGATGCTACGGAGCCAGGCGTCCAGTTGGGAGGGGGTGATGGGATCCAGGGGGCCGCCCCAGGAAGAGGGGTTGTTGTCGTTATCCTCATAATAGCGGTCGCGCAGGAAGGAAAGGAGGGCGCTGCGGAAGCGATAGTTCATCACCGCATCCCATTCGTCCCCCAGGAGCCAGGCGGAGGCGTCCCCCCATTCCTCGCCGATGATGACGGCTTCAGGGTCAGCCCCCTTGACCGCCTGGCGGAAGCCCTCCCAGTAGTCGTTCGTGGGGTCATGGGTGAGGCCCGGGTCGATGTCGCCGCCCACGTCCAGCCGCCAGCCGGATGTGCCGCTTACGATCCAGCGGGTGGCGATAGGGTCGGTGCCGGCATAGATATAATCGCGCACCTCCGGGTCGCTGGAGGTGAGGACGGGCAGGGTGGTGTAGCCCCACCACGATTTGTAGTTATTCGGCCACTCGTAGAAGGTGTACCAGTTGTAGTAGGGGCTGGATTGGGATTCATAGGCGCCCAGGGTCGGATAGCGGCTGTAGCGGTCGAAGTAGAAACTATCGGAAGAAGTGTGGTTGAAGACGCCGTCCAAGACGATGCGAATGCCCCGGACCTGGGCCTCGGCAAGAAGCGTCGCCAGGGCCCCGTTTCCGCCCAGATGGGAGTCCACCTCCTCGTAGGAGGTGGTATCGTATTTGTGGGTGGAGGGAGAAAGGAAGATGGGGTTCAGGTAGATGGCGGTCACCCCCAGGGATTGGAGGTAATCCAGTTTCGCCGTCAGCCCCTCCAGGTCGCCCCCGTAAAAGTCCTCGTTCCAGCGGTTGTAGAAGGGATTAGCGGGGTTACGGGGGTCAAGGACCTCGCTGTTCCACGCCGGATATTCAATGCCGCCGTTCGGATTGCCGTAGACAAAGTGGGTGCCGGAGATGACGTTGTTGGCCGGGTCGCCGTCGCGGAAGCGGTCGGGGAAGACCTGGTAGACGACGGCCTCCTTGACCCAGTCGGGGGTGTGGAAGGCGGGGTCATAGACGGTGAGTTGGAAGGAGAGGTCGGGGGAATCGTCGTAGGGCCGGCCGGGGCCGCCCTCGTTGTAGCCGCGGTAGAGGCCGGAGACGACCTGGTTGTCCTCGTAGTAGTCGGTGTCGCTGCCGTCTATGACGATGAAGCGGTACCAGAGGACGGTGGGTTCCTCGGGGGTGAGGGTGATGCCCCAGTAGTCATAGGCCAGGTCGGAGGCGACGATGCTCATCGGGTAGATGGTCTGGCTGTCAGCCCGGTCGTCCCAGACGCGCAGCCGGACGGCGGTGAGGTCGCCCGCGAAAGAGCGGAGGCGGATGGCGACGGGGGTGCCGGCCGGCACGGCTCCCACGGGGTTGCGGTAGGCCGGGTCGCGGGAGTCGTGGTAGAGGCCGTCCCAGAAGACATCGTCGTCGTGGGAAGCACCAAAGGTGACGTGGCGGACAACGGTAGCGGTGGAGGTGCCGTCGGTAGCGGCCACGGTGATGGTGTTGCTTCCGCGGGTGAGGGTGACCGGCTGGGTGAAAGTGCCCTCGGGGGAGATGGTGGGCGTATAGAAGGCGGTTCCGTTGACATCCACGGTGACGGTGATACCCACAACCGGGGAGACGACACCGGTCACGTCTATGTAGGGCAGGGCGAAGTAGTGGCCCTCCGGAGGCCAGGTGACTTGCAGGAAGATGGCCGGGGGCGGGAAGAGGTAGAAGGAGGAGAGGGTGGTGACATCCGGCCCCCAGTCGGGCACGGTGTAGGGAACGTTGGGGTCAGGGGGGACGGTATCCTGGGCGTGGCCGGAGGAGCCGGTGGTAAAAGCCTCCAGGGCGATGGAGGTGGGACTTCCCAGGGCCGCTTTGGGGACTTGGTACTCCAGCCAGTCCTCGGCCGGCCCGTAGCCTTGCGCGCCGCCCTGAGAGATGAGGCTATCGTAACTCCAGGAGGAGCCGTTCCAGTGATTGGGTTGGGCGTCCTCCAGAGTATCGTTATCCCGATGCCAGACGTAGAGGGTGTGTTCCGGAAGGTGTTCGGGTATAGCGTTGACGGCCCGGCCCCAGGGATCGGTGGTGGCGCCGGAGTTGGGAACCTGGTCCGTATCCAGGTAGATGCCATAGGTCATTCCCCAGTTGGAGGCGTAGGCATCCAGGCCGATGTAGAGGTAGGAGGCATTGGCGAGGAGGTAGAGGCGGTGCAGGTCCAGGTTCGGCTCGGTCATATCCCCCAGCGGGTCGGTGGAGGCGGGGCTGCCCCAGACCGCCTCGTGTTGCCCGTCTATGGGGAGGTAAGGGGTGGAGACCAGAAGGGTGGCCGTGGTGGACCAGTTGGAGGCGTTCCAGTCCTCGGCCGGGAAGTTTATGGTATCCTGGGCGTTATCGTGGGAGCCTCCGCCGGTGGACCAGAGTTCGCCGAAGAAGCCGGCGGGGTTGCCCAGTTTAGATTTGGCGACCTTCCACTCGATGGTCGAGACCAGGCCGGCGGTGAGGGTGGCGGCGTCCACCTGCTGGACGTTGGCCCAGTCCCACCCCGTCCCGGTCCAGTGGACGACCTGGGTATCGGCGGGGTCATAGGGAGGGACGTCCACCCAGGTGTAGATGCCGTACTCGGGTCGGTGGGGGTCCTGGGCGATGACGTTCCGCGTCCAGGCGTCGGAGGTAGCGCCGGAGCCGGGGAGTCCGTCCAGGTCCAGGTAGAGGGCGTACTTGCCCCAGTTGGTGGCACCGATGTCGGCGTTGATGGTGAAGCGGAAGTAAAGGAAGGTGGCATCTTCGGCGACGTAGAGTTCCAGGAGGTCCATCACGGCATTGCCGTTGCCGTCGCCGGCCTGGTCTATGGCGATGGGGGCGCCGTAGGCCTGTTCAAGGCCGGCGGAGGAAAGGGGCCGAGGAGCGGCCACAGAGGCAGGAGGAGGGGGAAAAGCGGGGAGGAGGAGGAAGAGGAGTACGAAAAGGGCCAACCATCGTCGGCGGAGCATAGGCACCTCCTTTTTTGGCGATCATCCGCAAACGGGCAGCCATCTAAAAACATTATAACCGGTTTGAGTTAGTTTGTCAAGAGACCAAACAAAGACCTGCCGGCCCCATTTGACAAAGATGGGCCGCCGTGATATACTTTACAGAACGAAATAATTGCCCGATGAAATATCCGAGTAAGGTCGCCCATGTTCCGGCTGCTTCGCTACTTGAAACCGTTCCTTCCTCAGGTCCTGGCCATCATCGCCTTGCTCTTCGTTCAGGCCAATGCCGACCTGACCCTGCCCGATTATATGTCCCGTATCGTCCATGTGGGCATCCAGCAGGGCGGTGTAGAGGATATCGTCCCCGAGGCCCTGCGGCGGAGCACCCTGGAGCGCCTGTCCCTTTTCCTTACCCCGGCGGAGCAGGCCGACCTCCGGGCACAATACGTCCTCGTAGACCGATCTTCGCCCGATTACGCGGCCTATCTCCAGAAGTACCCGTCGCTGGCCCAGGAGCCCGTCTACGTCCTGCAAAGTGCGGAACCGGCGGTTCTAGAGCGCCTTCGGCCGGCCCTGGCCCGGGCCCTGCTCATCACCTTTGGCGTCGAGCAACTCCAGGACCATCCCGAGCAAGCCCAGGCCCTGATGCTGGGATGGAGCGGGTTCGACCTCTCCAAACTCCCGCCGGGGACGGACCTCTTCGCCTTCCTGAGCGGGCTATCGGCCGAGCAGCGCGCCCCAATCGGCGCCTCCATGGACCGGCGCTTTGCTGCCCTGGGCGGAGAGCAGGCGCTTCTCCAGGCAGCGGCCCGGGCGGTCCGGGCGGAGTACCAGGCCCTGGGCGTGGACATGCTCCAGGTGCAGAACGCCTACATCTTGGGCGTGGGCGGGCAGATGCTCCTCATTACCCTGCTCTCCGCCATCGCCACCATCACCGTCGGCTTCCTGGCGGCTCGTACTGCGGCCGGCCTGGCCCGCAATCTGCGCCACCTCTTCTTCGCCAAGGTGATGTCCTTTTCCGGTGCCGAACTGGACCGTTTTTCCACCGCCTCTCTGATCACCCGTTCCACCAACGACATCACCCAGATACAGTCGGTCATGGTCTTCCTGTTGCGTATGAGTTTCTTCGCCCCCCTCATCGGCATCGGCGGAATCGTCCGCGCTCTGGGCAAGAGCACTTCGATGTGGTGGACCATCGCTCTGGCCGTGCTGGTGCTGGTCGGCATGATCGCCGTCATCTTTCGCATTACCCTGCCTCGTTTCCGGCGGATTCAGGACCTGGTGGACTCGCTGAACCGAATCGCCCGCGAAAACCTCTCCGGCATAATGGTAGTGCGCGCCTTCAACCGCCAGAGGTATGAAGAGGAACGCTTTGACCGAGCGAACCGCGACCTGGCCCAGACCAGCCTCTTTGTCAACCGAGTCAGCATCATTATGATGCCGGGGATGATGCTCCTCATGAACGGGCTCACCGTCCTCATTATCTGGATTGGCAGCCACCAGGTGGCCCAGGCCACGCTTCAGGTCGGCGATATGATCGCCTTTATGCAGTACGCCATGCAGATTGTCTTTGCCTTCACCATGCTCTCCATGCTCTTTGCCATGCTCCCCCGGGTGGATGTCGCCGCCAACCGGGTCGTCGAAGTGCTGGAGACGGAAGTCAGCATCCGCGATCCGGAGCATCCTCGACCGTTTCCCGATCCCTTCGACGGGCGCATCGAGTTTCGCCACGTTTCCTTCCGTTATCCGGGGGCCGAAGAATGTGTGCTCCACGACATCTCCTTCACCATCCCGGCCGGCCAGACGGTGGGGATCATCGGCACGACCGGTTCCGGGAAATCCACCCTGATCAACCTGATTCCCCGCTTCTACGATGTGACTGAGGGAGCCGTTTACATCGGCGGTGTGGACGTCCGGCAGGTGCGCCTGAGCGACCTACGGGAGAGGATCGGCTACGTCCCGCAGCAGAGCAACCTCTTCAGCGGGACGGTCGAAAGCAACCTGCGCTATGCCGACGAGAATGCCGATGAGGAGGCGATGCGTCTGGCGCTGGAAATTGCCCAGGCCGGCGACTTTGTCCTCTCCCGGGCGGAGGGTCTGGCGGCCGAGGTGTCCCAGGGTGGGGTCAACTTCTCCGGCGGCCAGAAGCAGCGCCTGAGCATCGCCCGCGCCCTGGTCAAGCGGCCGCCGATCTATATCTTTGACGATAGTTTCTCCTCCCTGGACTATAGGACTGACGTCCGCCTGCGCCGCGCCCTGCAGAAGTACGTGGCGGGGAGCACGGTGATCATCGTCTCCCAGCGGGTGGCGACGATCAAGGATGCCGACCAGATTCTCGTGCTGGACGAGGGACGCCTGATCGGCCAGGGGACGCACGAGGAACTCCTGGAACGGTGTGCGGTTTACCGGGAAATCGCCCTCTCCCAACTCAAGTTGCAGGAGGTGCTGGTAGGATGATGCCACCTCATCTACCCCAACAGGCATCCTCCTCTCGGCCCGGGTTCCCTGGCCGTGGGCCTTTCGGCGGGCGTGGCCCGATGGGCCGCGGCCCCCTGATGCTGGGGCCGGTAGAAAAGCCGCGCGATTTCGCCGGCACCATCCGCAAACTGGTCGCCTACCTGGGCCCCCATCGCCTGACCATCCTTCTCGTCCTCCTGCTGACCGTCGTCTCCACCGTCTTTGTCATCTTCGGGCCCAAGGTCTTGGGAACGGCGACGACGAAACTCCTGGAGGGGCTGATGGCGCAACTGGCCGGCACAGGCCAGGTGGATTTTCCGGGCATCGGGCGAATCCTGCTCACCGTCCTGGGGCTCTACCTCATCTCGGCGGGGTTGAGTTACGTCCAGGGCTGGCTCATGACCAACGTCTCCGTCCAGATGACCTACCAGTTGCGCCGAGACATCATGGCCAAGATTCAGCGCATGCCCTTCCGTTACTTTGACGGCACCCCGCATGGCGAGCTCCTTTCCCGCCTGACCAACGACGTGGACACCCTCAACCAGACCCTCAACCAGAGCCTGATGCAGATCGTTACCTCCCTCGTCACCGTCGTCGGCACGCTGGTGATGATGCTGACCATCAGTTGGCCGATGACCCTGGTAGCGTTGCTCATCATCCCCCTTTCTTCCGGCATAGTGGCCTTGGTCATTCGCCACTCCCAGAAGTACTTTGCCCGGCAGCAGGCCTACCTGGGCAACGTCAACGGGCACGTGGAGGAAGCCTTCGGCGGGCACGTGATCGTCAAGGCCTTTAACGGGGAGGAAAAGAGCCTCCACAAATTCGACCGATACAACGAGGCCCTCTATGGCGTGTCCTGGAAGGCGCAGTTCCTTTCCGGCATCATTATGCCGGCCATGCGCCTCATCGGGAACCTGGGCTATGTGGGGGTGGTCATCCTGGGCGGCTACCTGGCCGTTCGCGGCCGTCTGGCCATCGGCGACATCCAGGCCTTTATCCAGTATGTCCACTCCTTCACCCAGCCGATCACCCAACTGGCCAACATCTCCAACGTCCTCCAGCAGATGGCCGCGGCGGCGGAACGGGTGCTCGAGTTTCTGGACGAGGCAGAGGAACCCCCCGATGTCGAGCAGCCGGTCCATTTGGAGAAAATCGAAGGGCGGGTCGAGTTTCGCAATGTCCACTTCGGTTATCTCCCCGGCCGGCCGGTCATTCGGGGCTTCTCTGCCGCGATTCACCCCGGCCGGAAGGTGGCTATCGTGGGGCCGACCGGCGCGGGCAAGACCACCCTGGTCAAACTGCTGATGCGCTTCTATGACGTGGACGAAGGAGAGATTCGGGTGGACGGCCACGATGTCCGCCGTTTCACCCGGGCCGGCCTGCGCCGCCTCTTCGGCATGGTGCTCCAGGATACCTGGCTCTTCAACGGCACGGTGCTGGACAACGTCCGTTACGGGCGAGAGGAGGCTACCGAGGAAGAGGTCATCGAGGCGGCCCGGATGGCCCACATAGACCGATTCGTCCGCACCCTGCCCGAAGGGTATCGGACGGTCATCAACGAGGAGATGACCAACCTCTCTCAGGGACAGAAGCAGTTATTGACCATCGCTCGGGCCGTCCTGGCCGATCCGCCCATGCTCATCCTGGACGAAGCCACCAGTTCGGTGGATACCCATACCGAGTTGCTGATTCAGGAGGCGATGGACCACCTGATGCGGGGCCGCACCAGTTTTGTCATCGCCCACCGCCTCTCCACCATCCGCAACGCCGACCTGATCCTGGTCATCCGTGACGGCAACGTAGTGGAACAGGGGACGCACGAGGAATTGCTGGCCCGAGGAGGGTTCTATGCCGAACTCTACAATAGCCAGTTCGAGCCGGTCGAGGCGGACGGTGATGGATTGCCCGGAGGGTGATGGGGAGGATCTTCTGAAAAGGTATACCCGGCCGCAAATATGATCAGAAAAAGAAGGGCCGGCGGGATAACCCGCCGGCCCTCGAAGCGTTCCGATACACCCGCCGGTCTAGGGGAAGGCGAATCCCCGGAGCACCAGCGGCAGGTAGACGGTGTAGCGGGCCGGTCGGACGACGATGGGATGGGTGGCCGTAGCCGTGCCGCAGGCGTTCGTCACCGTCAGGAACACGTCGTAGGTGCCGGTCACCGCATAGGTGTGGGTAACAACCGTGCCGCTTCCAGTGCCGTCGCCAAAGGCCCAGGTATAGGTGAAGGGCGGCGTGCCGGCCGCCACCGTGCCGGTGAAGGTCACCGCTTCACCCACCGTCGGTGTGATCGGCGCCCAGGTGAAGTTGGCCCCGGAGGGCGGGACGCAGGGCGGCGCTACCTGGACGACTTGGACGGCCGTATCGCTGCCACAGGGGCCTTCGGCCTGGAGCGTCACGGTGTACGCCCCTCCGGCTGCGTAAGTGTGCACCGGGTTCTCCAGGGTCGAGGTGATGCCGTCGCCAAAGTTCCAGAGGTAGGCGGTGGCGTTCTGCGAGGCGTTGGTAAAGGTCACCACCAGGCCGTATACGGTGTAGGTGAAGGCCGCCTCCGGAAGCGGCAGAACCTCGACTTCGGCGGAGAAGGTGCTGCTGCCGAAGTCGTTCGAGGCCGTGAGGGTCACGGGGTAGGTGCCGGCCGCCGTGTAGGTGTGGGTGGCGGTGATGCCGGAAGCCGTCCCGCCATCGCCAAAGGCCCACTCGTAGAGGATGGGCTCGGTGCCGGAGACGAGGGTGGCGGTGAAGAACATCGGCTCGCCCAGGCAGACCGG
>JASFBA010000048.1:0-13924 GCA_036172265.1 Chloroflexia bacterium | reverse complement strand
GAAGTACGTCTGCCCCGGCCGGGCCGCCGTATCCAGGAAGTCGTAGGACGCCCCCTCGCCCCCGCCGGGCGAGCGAGATGGGATAAGGGTGGCGTTGATCTTCTCCCCCTTCTCTTGGAGGGAGGTGCTGCGATAAAGGTTAAAGCCCAAGTTATCCCACTCGTTCGCCGTCTCCCAGGTGAGGCGGACGCCGGCGACCTCAGGTAGGGCCTGGAAGGAAAGGAGTTTGACGGCGGTGGGAGCATACTCCTCCAGGAGGAGGGTGTCTATATCCCAGTAGCCGCCAGTTTCCTGCACTCCTCCCAATGTGCCGCTGCTGTCGGTGTGCAGTACCAGAGCGATGACCACCACTCGGCCTTTATAACTATCTGGGATCAGGATAACCCGATCGTTCCAGGAATTCTGGCTCCCGTTATACGAGGCCAGTTTCTGCCAGGTATCGGCCGTAGCGTCGCGGATCCAGACGGTGGCATAATCGCCTGCAGCGATGTCGTAGCGTTCGGTAAGGACCAGGCGGATGGAATAACCCGCGTTGTTGGGCAACTGGACGTAGGGCGAGTAGAACTGGTCCACCAGGTTGTTGGTGTAACCGACGAAGGAACCTTGGGTTTGCAGGCGATAGTAGTATGGGGAAGCGTTGCGCCAGGCCCAGGCACTCTCGCGGTCCACTTCGACTTCGTCCTCGTACCAGCCCACCCCATAAGAGCCACCGTAGTTGGTGTCATCTGTGTTGAAACGGAAGCGCGATTGGCTGGTTGTGCTACCAGCATAGGCCGTGAGGTCCACATTGCCCTCGTAATAGACCCACCAGCCGGTGTTATAGTTGCCGCTTCGAGCATCTTCCATTGTCCAACAGGACGAAGTGCTGCTCGGGCGGCTTTCCAGGTAGAGATAATCGTATCCCTGTTCCGAACTGCCGCGGAAGTGGGTATTGAAAAAGGCCCAGGAGGTGCCGCGCAGGTCCAGGGCCGGCGAGGTCATTTGGTAGTCGGCATTGTTGGCGTCGTAGAGGGCATGGGCACTGTAGGTGCCGCTCCAGGCATAGTCGGTCGAGCGGATCCACTTCCCGGCCGGGCTGACCGTCCAGCGGATGGGGTCGCCCTCGAAGCAGTCCAGACAGGCGAAGGCACTGCGCGTCCAATAGGGCGGATCGCTAGCAAAGCCCTCACTGTAGGTCGCCGGCGAACCGGAGAGAATCTCGTTGGCCGTGGTGAAACTCCAGACAGCGCTGTCGGCTGAAGTCTGGTAGCCGTCATCAGCAACGACCTTCCAGTAATAGGTCGTGCCGGGGTCGGTGTAGTAGGGCAGGGCGGTAGTCAGGGCGATTGGACCTCCCACCCGGTTCGTGGGCGGGTTGGCTGTATCTACGTACCACCAGTAGCGCAGCGTATCTCCGTCGGGGTCGGTGCCGGCGTTCCAGCGGAGTGAGGGGGCAAAGGCGGTAATGGTCGCACCGCTGGCAGGCCAGGAAAGAGTGGCGACCGGCGGCGGGTCGTTGATCGTGCCCAGGTAGATGTTGTTGCCCTGGCCGGCGCCCGAGTCGCGGTTGTCCACCCAGAAAGCGATGGGGTGTTTGCCGTCGGCCGTTCCGCCGATGGGGTGATAGGCCAGGGCGACGTAATGGAAGCCGTTGACGGTGGTGTTGCCACCGGTGTTCAGGGTATAGGGGGTCCCCAGCCAGGTCTGGCCGTTGTTGTCGGAGATCTGCAGGCGGGTCTGGTTGGCGTTGTGGATGTAAGCCACGCGGACCTTGTTTCCATTGCCCGAAACGGCCGGGTAGGTCTGGTTGAGGGCGGTCGTATCTACGCCTACCTCGCTGGAGAACGACACCCCATCGTTGGTCGAATAACGGATATAGATGTTGTCGTTGCTCGCCGGCCGGCGCTGGTAAACGACATAATGGTAGGCGCCGCTGCCGTCGCCGTCGGCGTAGGAAGCGCCGTTCCGGGACGTACCGGTATTTGAGGTACAGTTCGCCCCAAGCGTTCCATAGTACCAATAGCGCGTGGCATTATTATAGTAGAAAGAACAGGACATGTTGGCCGTGCCCACCTGGGTGGTCGGCCGCTCCAAGGGGTAACCGGTAGCATAGAGAAAACCTCCGGACCAGGTGACTCCCCCGTCGAGCGACCAGACGGTCAGCAGGTCGGGTTGGCCGTCGTTCTCGAAGGGCACCTGGAACTGGGCATAAAAGTCGTTACCGTCGCCGCCGGCATCGGCGTCGGTGCCGCCGGGGGCGAGGGCGTAGGTTGTGTTCCAGTAGGTAATACTCCAGGAGGAGACGTTGCATGGGCAATCGGAGGTGGCCACGGCGGCATACCAGCGTAAGCCACCGACGCCATTGAAATAGAGTTCCATGGCGATATAGAGTTTCCCATTATTGTCAACGGCAATGGAGGGCCGGCGAGCACTCGCCGTAGCAGAGGCCACAACGTACCAGAGGTCCCAGGTCTTGCCGTTGTCGCGGGATTTTCCGGCGATGACGGCGTAGCAGGTGCTGCCGCAACCGGTGGCGTAGGGGTACTCGAAGGCGGTGTAGAGGTTACCCTGGTTATCGGCGACAGAAGTAACCCACTCGGAGCTATTGGGCAGACCCTCGACCTTGATGTTCGGGATGGGTGCCACGGCCTCGGGCGCTTGTACAGGCGGGGAAATCTCAGTAGATGGAGAGGGGTTGACGGGTTCTTCGATCCTCAGTTCCGTGGCCTCTAACTCGGTCGCTGCCGCCTCTTTCAAAAGCACCGTGGCCATCCGCACAGCCTTATCTGTCCCTGCTAGGGCTCGCTCTGCAGGAAATCCAGGTACTCCCTGAACGATTGGGCCGGGGAGGACCAGCGTGCCGGCCGGGTCATCCATACACTCCGGAGCCTGTTCCCCGCCGCTTTCCGGAGGTGGGAAAGGAGGGGTCGGTGTGGGCGTGGGCGAAGGGCCGGGAGTGGGTGTGTTAGTCGGCGTCGGTGTCGGGGTACTGGTGGGTGTAGGCGTGTTAGTTGGCGTTGGGGTAGGTGTGGGGGTGGGGCCAGTCACACAGCCGGGGAAGCGGAAGGAGCCGATGCGCGTTTGCCAAGGTGCGTAGCCCGTCGTCTGGATATATTCCTGCGTGTACCAGAAGGTACAGTCATCCACGGGATCCACACCCATCATGCTGTAGTCGCCCCAGCGGTAGTAGTTGCTCGTCTGCGAACCGCTGCCGTTCCACAACACCGTTTCGCTCTGCGGCATCGTGTCCAAGGGGTCGGTTGCCAGTCGTCCTACATAGCGGATGCCCGGATAGACAGTGGAACTGGAAACGCTAAAGCCCAGGGCCATGTTCCCCTGCCGGTCCTGAGCGATACTGCCCATCCAGCGATGGATGGAATCGGGCGAGTAGATGCCCTGCTGGTAGAGCGACCAATCCGCGCCGGTTTTACGCACTTCGAACCAATAGATGCCGGCATGGTCACCTCCGGTGTCCACGGTGCGGTTGCAGACCATCGACTCATAACTGCCAAAGTTGCGGTACTGCAGCCGGTACATCAGCCGGTCGGAGATGGCATCCAAGTAATATCCCCCCGGCTCAGGAATACAGTTGCGGGCATAGTTGCACATATTCGGGTCGATGTTATTCGTATTGAGGGTCCAGTTGGGGAAATGATTGGCATCGCCAAAGGTAGAATTGGCCGGCGTAGTCCAGTCCACGTGGAACGCCCAGATATGCACGGCGTCGTTCGGGCCCACACCCCACGTGCTATCATCCCAGGAAGCGAAATAGTTTGGCGCGCCGGCCGGTGGCTGGGTGGCACCGTCCAAATCACTGGGCAGAAGGCCTCCGTAGTCCGGATCGACCGTGTAGAGGTTGAAGTAGATCCACTGGGCCGGCTGGCCCTGGAGCATCTGTGAACGCTCAAAGGCGGCCACACCTGCGCCCCGCCATTGAAACGAGTTGGCGGCAAACTGGTTGACCGAGATATAATATCCGTCCGGCCAGACCCCGATTTTGGGGTAGTCGTTCAAATAGTTGTTCGGCCAGGTGAACTGGTAGCGGTACCAGGACCCCAGCGGATCCGGCGACTGCGAGATGGCGAAGCACTGGTAGAACGGCCCGTTAGGATAGTTGGGCAAGGCGAACTGGCTCATCAGCCAGCGGTCGGCCAGGTGGTCGTAGAGAGTGATGGGGTCGCCATCGTTTGTGCTTTCGCACGGCCCCCCAAAGCCACTCCACAGGGTGTTGCCATTGGCCGGACCGTAGAGAAGGGTGCCGCTTTTGTTCCAAATAGCAAAGGAGAGGTTGACCCACTGGATGTAGTGATTCGGCCCTACGTCCCCCTGGGTGTCGGGCGGATGGACGTTGTTGACGTTATTGATGCCTTCCCAGTTGGTGATGGGAGTGGGCATCGCTTCTACCCCGTGCCAGCCCTGCAATATGGCCGCTATTTCGTTCGGGTCACCCTTACCTCCCGCCCGGGGTGCCGGTTCATTCTCCGGGGCTTGTAGTTCCGGCATCGGAGGAATGGGAGGAATATCACGAAGCGGGGGCGAGAGGTCAACTTTGTCTGAAACGATCACGATAGGGCCCGCCTGTTGCGGATTTGACGCGGCTGGGGCACTGGTCCCGGTGTAACCCGGACCAAAACCCACACCAACTCGTATGGCCCGTGGAGGGCCTGTGATCTCTCGAGATAAGTTGCTTGAAAGCCAGAAGGCCAACGCGATAACTGCCAGAACGATTCCAGCACCGAGCATCCCACGCAAGACTCTTCGCCTCTTTTCCATAATGCACCTACTCAGCAGGAAATAAACACCGGCCGCGCAAACTTGCGACAGCCGGTTACGCCACTTGCTCCACCCGGCCCAGGCGTCCACACTCCAGACCGGGTTTCATCGCCTCCGCTTATTTTTATTATAAACTTTCGCCGCTGCCCAGTCAATAGGAAAAAAGTACTATGATGAGCAGTACCTCAGGAAGGTGACTGCCCGGAAAAGGACGGAAATTCCCCGCACCTTTGTAAACGATCAACGAGGAACGATCGACGTTCAACGGGATTCGCGGATTTGCCACCCGGAACAGCCTGCGGTAGAATAGGGAGCAGGAGACCACCGGTGTTCGATGAGGTCTGGAAAGAAGGCCGGCCTTTCTACCGGCCTGGCAACGTCCGCGACTGCCGTACCTTCCCCGAACTCTGGGAGGCGGTCAAGTTCCGCCGCCTGGAGGAATTCTTCCCCCATACGCCGCAGCGCTCTCTCGAGGTCGGCTGCGGCTCGGGCGGCGTCTCCCTCTACTTCCACGACCGCTACGGCTACCAGGTCACTCTGGTGGACCTCTCCGAGGCTGCCCTCTCTTTCGCCCGGAAGAACTTTTCCCTCCACTCCACCGCCCCGGAACAGCCGGCCGTTTTCCTCCAGGCCGATGCCTGCGCCTTGCCCTTTCCGGCGGATACCTTCGACCTGGTGATGAGTTTCGGCCTCCTGGAACATTTTCCGGAGGTCGAGCCGCCCATCGCCGAGCAACTGCGCGTCCTCCGCCCCGGCGGCCTCTTCTTCGCCGACATCGTCACCCGGCGCTTCTCGGTGGATTCCTTCGGCCGCTTCCCCGGCCGGGCGAAGCGCTTCCTCCTCGCCCTCCTTCGCGGCCGCCGGCCGGCCCGCCCGATCTATGAAAACGCCCTCCCCCTCTCCCGCTACCTCGAGGCTGTGGAGCGGTATGGCGGCCGGGTACGCTGGGCCCGCGGCAACCGCCCGGTGACCTCGCTGAATTTGCCGCTCCTGGGGAGGATTTTCCTCCGGCTATACCAGACGGAGATGGTACAGCGCCTCTGGCGGCGTTTCGACCTCTCCGACTCCCCCCTGACCCGTTTCTGGGGTGCCGGGTGGTGGGTGCTGGCGGAGAAGAAGTAGAGCGAGGGCACCTCGCCCTACTTCTTCTCGCCACCGAGCAGGCGAAGGCACTGCCTTCGCCTGCCCAACTAACGGGGCACCGCCTGGATGTGCGGCGGGCCGGCCGGCGGCCCACCGGCTCCGCAGACGATGTTCAGCGAAACCACGTCTATGACGAAACTGGTGATCAGCGAACCGTCCGTCGTCCCCCTGAACCGGATGTAGATGTCCTGGCCGGCCACGGTGCTGAAGCCTGCCAGGTCAATCTGCTGGAGAGTCCAGCCCATCGGCGTGGTGTTGTCGGCGAGCCTGATAGGATCGGAAAGCGGGTTCCAGGAGGCGTCGAAGAATTGCAGGTAGAACTCGTCATAGGGGATTGAGCCGGTTTCTTCCGTCTCCACATAAAGGTAAAAGCGCAGGGTCTGGCTATCCTGGGCATTGGCGGGGATGTGGATCAACTGATAAAGCCTGTCGTCAGCATTGTCATAGCCGCCGAACCAGGCCACCCAGGAGCCCTGGTAGGGGTTGAGCCAGTCGGTGGTAATGATCTCGTACTGGCCTTCCTCCACCCAGGCCACATGCCCCTGCTCAAAGTCGCCGTTCTGAATGACCTCTCCGCAGGCCGGAGTAGGCGTAGGGGTAGCCGTAGGGGGAACGGGAGTGTTCGTCGGCGTGGCCGTGGGTGGAACGGGCGTATTCGTAGGCGTAGGGGTGGCCGTTGGTCCGCCAGGGGTGGGCGTCGCCGTGGGAGTAGCCGTCGGTGGAACGGGCGTTCCCGTCGGCGTGGCCGTGGGTGTAGCCGTTGGTCCGCCAGGGGTGGGCGTCGCCGTGGGTGGGATGGGTGTAGGGGTAGATGTGGGCCCGCCGGGGGTAGGCGTGGCCGTGGGCAAAGCAGGTGTGCTCGTCGGGAAAGGCGTGTAGGTGGGCGACGGGGTAGAGGTGGGAAGCGGCGTATAGGTCGGCGGGACGCTCGGCGTGGCCGTAGGACCGAGCCCGGCATGGCGGAAGGTAAGCGGCAGGTAGATGTTGACCGTGGGCCGAGGCGTGGCCGTGGGGGTGGCCGTTGGTCCGCCAGGGGTGGGCGTCGCCGTAGGAGTGGCCGTGGGTGGGATAGGTGTTCCCGTCGGTGTGGCCGTGGGCGAAGGCCCGCCGAAGATGCCCGAGACAACTAGAGCATAGGGCTGGGTGGACTGGGGGATATTGTAGGCATGGATGATGATCTGCCAGGCCCCGACCTGCGGACTGGCCACATCCACTCCCTCGACGTTGTTCACACGGTCCCCCTGCACCCCGTTGCCATAGTAGTGCTGTCCACCGGGACTGATGACCTCCAGGTCCAGGTCGTTGACCAAGGCCGGGCTGGCGTTGGCCGTGCCGGGATAATCGGTCCAGACCAACGTCACCCGCAGGGGCTGGGAGGAATCGCTTACGTAGAGGGGCGTGGAGGGGCTGTCGTTATAGACCACCTGCTGGCCGGTGCTCAGGCCCGAGGTGTGGTCGTCGTACCACCAGGAACGTGGGGGATCGGGGATGAGCGAGTTCTTCAGGTCAATCCGCCCCCAGCCTTCGACGTTGTTCGGGCGGGGCGGGATTTCCAGGTACGGGCCACTTCCGTACTGGCCGGGGGTCATATCGTAGGCCCCGTTGATCAACGTGGCCTTGATCAGGGCGCTGGAGGGGTTGGGCAGGCCTTGGATATCGTTATAGTAATCGCGCACCAGGGCGGCGGAGCCGGCGGTCAGAGGAGTGGCCATCGAGGTGCCGCCCATATACATATAGTACTGGTTGATCGGGTCGCCCCAGCCGTCGTAGTCGGCATAGATCGAACGGATGGAGGCGATCCAGGTGCCGGGGGCGGTGACGTCGGGCTTGATGCGGCCGTCGTCGCAGGGGCCGCGGCTGGAGAAGGCGGCCATCCCCCAGGGATCGTCGGCCATGTTGTCGCTGGCTATAGGTTCGGCGTTGTAGCCGAACTGGCTCCAGGTGCCCGAGTTGGGGTTAGGGGCCGGAACGGGCTTGTTGTTTTCGGAGGCACCCACGCTGATGCAGTTCTTGGCCGTGGCCGGCGAACCCATCGAGTCCAGGTCTATGACGCCGTTACCGTCGTCATCCACCCCGGCGTTTCCCGCGGCAAAGAGGATGGTAAAGTCTTTGTGCTGCCAGGCGAAGGTATCTACCTCTACAGCAAAGTCGTCGTACTGGCCGGCCACGTTCGCCCCCCAGGAGTTGGAATGGATGCGCGCTCCGGCGTTGTAGGCATCCTGAAGGATCGGGGTAACGCCGTTGCCCAGGCCAAGGAGAAGGCAAAGATCCCAGCGAAGGCGTCCCCACATGCTGAATTCCAGCCCCTGCATCACCAGGTGGGCCTCGGGGGCCACGCCGGCGTACTGCCCGCCGGAGTTGGTGCCGTTGCCCAGGACGGAGCCGGAAACGTGGGTGCCGTGGCCGGAGCAATCGTCCCCCATCCCGTCGCCGCTGTAATCAATCATCTGGTCTACCCGGCCGTACAGGTCGGCGTTCAGGCACGAAACATCGCCGCAATCCAGGCCCGTGTCGGCCACGGCGACGACCTGGCCGGCCCCCCGCAGCCCGATGTTCCAGACCGGCTGGACGTTCATCACCCCCCGGGCGGCATCGTTCCAGAGACGAGGCGGGTGAAAGAGGCCGATCCAGGTGACCTCGGGCCGGCCGGCAAGTTCCTGAAGGTGGGATAGATCCACCTCGGCGTAGGTGAAGCCGGCGAAGAAGGTGTCCGAATGGCCCTGGATGGTGGCTCCGAACCCGGACAGGGCTTCCAGGAAAGCCCCAACGTCGGCGTCGGGGAGGGTCTGGATGGCCAGAACTTGCCGGCCCGAAAGGCCGTCCAGTTCGGGGGAGATGCGCCACTCCGGGAGGAAGGGACCAACCCAGCGCACCTCAGGCCGGCCGGCTACCGCCTCCCGAACCCCGGGCCCGAGCCAGGCCAGGAAGGCAAAGTCGGGAATGTAGCCGTAGAGACGGGCTCCCAAGCGCTGCACCGCCTCCTTCCACTCGGCCCGAACGGGGCCGTGGAACTGGACGATGAAGAGGCCGGGGGCTGTTTCCCGGGAAAAGTCCAGCCCGGCTGGGGGAGAGAGCGGGTCAAAGGTGAGGCGTTTCAGGCGAATGAGGGCGGCCGGGGTCTCCTCCGGCGATGCGGCCAGCAGCCAACCGGCCATCCCCGCCAGGAGTATCGCTGCTATCCATAGGCTAAACCATCGTCGTCGGATCATATTAGCACCTCCTTGCTGTAGTACAAGAATTCCCGTTATGAAACGCCGAACGCCACCTCCTTTCGTTCCAACGGTATCCCAAGCGTTGCCGAAAAGCGTGTCTCCGGGCGGGGGAAACTCCATGACCGAAGGTACCTCTCTTTGTAGATAGGCGAAGGCAACGCCTTCGCCTATCCACAACCGCCTCACCTGTACTGGGTAGGCGAAGACATTGCCTTTGCCTACTCACAACCGCCTCACCCACAAGTTTTTGGATCCTTAATCGCGGCGCCGGCCGCCGACCAGGAAGATGAAGTAGAGGAGTTGCAGCACCGCCGTCAGGAGGGCCGCCACATAGGTCCAGGCCGCTGCCCGCAATACCTTCCGCGCCCCGTCCACCTCCTCCGGGAGGACCAGGCCGCTCCTCTGAAGCATGGCGATGCCCCGCCGGCTGGCGTCTAGTTCGACCGGGAGGGTCACCAGGTAAAAGGCCGCCGCCATGCTGAAGAGCAGTATGCCGGCCCAGGCCAGCATGCCCCATTGGAGCAGCAGGCCGAGGAGGACCAGATAGGGGCCGGCCATAGAACCGATGTTGGCCACCGGCACCAGGGAAGCCCGCCAGCGCATAGGGGCGTAGGCCGTGTGCACCTGTTCCGCGTGGCCGACCTCGTGGGCGACGATCCCCAGCGAGGCCAGGGAAGCCGTCCGGGCCACCCCTGCCGAGAGGCGTAGCGTGTTGCTGCGGGGGTCAAAGTGGTCGCTCAACTGGCCGGCCGTGCCCTCCAGGTGCACGTCCTCCAGGCCGTTATAGAGGAGCAGGTGCCGGGCGGCCTCGGCCCCGGTAAGGCCGCGGGCGTTCGGCACGCGGCTGTAGCGGTTATAGGCGCTGCTCACCATAATCTGGGCGACAATGCCCAGAAGGATGGCCGGCCCGACAATCAACAGGTAGATCGGATCAAAATACCAAAACATATCCCACCTCCTGGCGAAAGTTTTCAGGCTGCATCAGTAACCTTATTATACCACAGATTGGATTAGAGGTTCGTTAGCGTTTGCAATTTCTCCGGAAGCAAGTTATAATGCCCAAGACAATAGGCGTTTCCAGGAGGGAAACGGACGTATGGATCGCCAGGGGGGTAGCCCGAATTTGCGTGCTGCCGACCTTTTTCAAGACTTGAGCGGGGCCGAACTGGCCACGCTGGAACAGCGGATGGCTCGTCTCACGGTCGAGGCCGGCCGCGTGATTTATTCACCTGGAGATCGGAGTGAAACCCTTTTTCTGCTGAAAAAGGGGCGGGTACGCCTTTACCGTCTTTCCCCCGAGGGCAAAGTCCTGACCACGGCCATTATCGAACCCCCTTCCCTTTTCGGCGAAATGGCTCTCATCGGCCAGGGGATGGAGGATAATTTCGCCGAGGCTCTGGAAGATTGCGAACTCTACGTCCTTAACCGGCGGGAGGTCCGGGACCTCCTGCTGACCGATCCCCGTGTGGCCCGACGGCTGCTCGACCTTGTCGGTCGCCGCCTCACCGATACTGAGCGCCGGCTGGAGGAATTTGCCTTCAAAAGCGTGCCCCAGCGTCTGGCCTCCCTCCTCCTGCAACTGAACCAAGGGGTTACCATGCCCTCGGGAGAGGCCCCGGCCCTCCCAGCCCACTATACCCATCAGCAGCTGGCCGAGATGATCGGCACCTACCGCGAAACGGTCACCAAAGTGCTCAACGACTTTCGCCGGCGAGGGCTGATCCGAACCGAACGGGGACGCATCATCGTACTCGACCCGGAAGCCCTGAAAAAGATGGCTTCGCCCTGAGGAAACGGCAATGCTCACGGGCAAGATTTTGGAGATCAGGTTGGGCAAAGAGAGTCGGCACTTTTCGCCATATGCAGGATGGGTTCGTTGGTCAGGGGTGTCTCAGCCGTGGGCCAATGGCCTCCTTTCCGTACTCTCCGGCCTTCCGGAAAAAGCGATACTGAGGAGAGAAAGGGTCGGTTCCCTTGATCCAAGGAAAGCGCTTCCGGGAGGTTGGCGATGAACAGGATGAAAACACCGATGCAGCACTTTGTCATCGAAGGCGGGCATCCCTTGCGTGGGGAAATTCGCCCCGCCGGGAACAAGAACGCCGCCCTGCCGATTCTGGCGGCGACATTGCTCACCGACGAACGGGTCGTCTTGCACAACATTCCCCAGATCGAAGATGTGCGGGCCATGCTCTACCTCCTCGACGATCTGGGGGTGGAAATGGAACAACTGGGACCGCACGATTGGGCCCTGCGAGCCGGGAATGTGCGTAAGGTGGCCCTTTCTCCCGAAATCTGTCGGCAGATCCGGGCTTCGATCCTCCTGGCCGGCCCGCTCCTGGCCCGTTGCGGACAGGTGGAACTTCCCCCGCCCGGCGGAGATGTCATCGGCCGGCGCCGGCTGGACACCCACTTCCTGGCCCTGAACGCCCTGGGCGCCTCTGTAGAAGCCAACCACCGCCGCTATACCCTAGCCGCCCCCCGGGGCCTCCGGGGCACCGACATCTTCCTGGACGAAGCCAGCGTCACCGCCACGGAGAACGCCATCATGGCTGCCGTCACCTCGCCTGGAGAAACGCTTCTCTCCAACGCTGCTTCCGAACCCCACGTCCAGGACCTCTGCCACTTTCTCAACTCCATGGGCGCCCGTATCTCCGGGATCGGCAGCAACCAACTCCGCATCGAAGGCGTTGAACGGCTGCACGGGGGAGAATACACCATCGGCCCGGACAACATCGAGGTGGGCAGTTTCATCGGCCTGGCCGCCGCCACCGGCAGCGAATTGTGGGTACGCCATGCCTCTCCCGCCCACCAGAGAATGACCCGGCTGGCTTTCGGCCGGCTGGGGGTTTCCTGGGAAGTGCGAGGCGAGGATATCTACATCCCTGCCCACCAGGAACTGCGGGTGCAGGACGACTCGGATGGCAATATCCCCAAAATTGACGACGGCCCATGGCCGGCTTTCCCTGCCGACCTGGTAAGCATTGCCGTCGTCCTGGCCACGCAGGCGCGGGGGACCATCCTCATCCACGAGAAGATGTACGAAAGCCGTCTCTACTTTGTCGATAAACTCATCGCCATGGGCGCCCGCATCATTGCCTGCGATCCCCATCGGGTGGTCGTCACCGGGCCGGCCCGTCTGCACGGCGAGGAGATGCAGAGCCCGGATATCCGGGCCGGCATGGCGCTGGTCATCGCCGCCCTCTGTGCCGAGGGCACCAGCATCATCCATAACATCCGCCAGATCGACCGGGGCTATGAGCGTTTGGAGGAACGCCTGCAGGCTTTAGGGGCCCACATCGTTCGTGAGGATTCCTGAAAACCGATGTTCCACCCGGCTTGGATCGGCCCACTTGCTTCCCAGTACGGTCTCTCTATGCCGCTGAATGCCCGATATTTCCCCGCCGGAAGGTCGGAACTGTCTCAGGCCGGCCGTCCCCGAAGCCGACCGGGAGGCCACCGGCCTTTCCCCGGCCGCTCCATCGGAACAGGGTGATACCGCCGATGTCCGTCCCCGAACCGCTCAGCGAACGCGAAATGGAGGTACTGCGGCTGGTGGCCCGTGGGCTGACCAACGAGCAGATCGCTCGCGAACTGGTCATCAGCACCAACACGGTCAAGGTACACCTGCGTAACATTTTTGCCAAACTGGGCGTGGCCTCGCGCACAGAAGCCTCCCTTTACGCCGTCCGCCAGGGTTGGGTGAGTCTGGAGGCGCCGCCGGCGGCCGAAGTCGTCCAGGAAACCCCGGCGATTGACGTCGCTCAGACCTCTTCCATTGCCGAGGAGACGCTTCCCCTTCCCCAACCCCAGGTTCGGCCGGCCGTAGGCCGACTCCTGTGGGCCTTCCTGCTCCTGGCTTCCGTCCTGGCCCTGGCCGTCCTCCTGAACCTGAGCGGCCTGTTGGACCGCCTGCCTTCCCATCCTTCGCCTTCGCCGACCTCGCCTCTCTCCCTTTCCCTCCGCCGCTGGAGCATGCGGGCCGGGATGCCTACTCCCCGTAGCAGCCTGGCCCTGGTCGCCTTCCGGGGAGCGCTTTACGCATTGGGAGGCTATGGGCCGGAGGGGGTTACCTCTGCCGTGGAGCGATTCGACCCGCAGGATAACGCCTGGGTTCCCCTGGCTGCCAAGCCGACCGCTGTGGCGGAAGCGCAGGCTGCCGTCCTGGGCGGCCATATCTACCTCCCCGGCGGCCGCGGCAGAGAGGGCCGGCCCGTAAGCACGATGGAGGTCTATCTGCTCGAACGCAACCAGTGGAGCACGGCCGCTGCCCTGCCCCGTCCGCTCTGCGCCTATGCCCTAGCCGCCTTCGAGGGCAAGTTGTACCTTTTCGGGGGTTGGGACGGGGAACGCTATCGGGAAGAGATTCTGCGTTACGACCCTGAGAACGACCAATGGGAAGAGGCCGGCCGCCTGCCTTTCCCCTTGGCCCATGCCGGAACGGTGGTCGGTGACGACCGTATCTACCTCGTTGGTGGGATCAACGCTGAGGGCCCCCTCAACATCCTGATCGAATACTTCCCGGCCCTCTCCACTGTGAACCCGCAGCCTCAGCCCGGTGTCTCCCTGGGGCAGGTCAGCGCCGCCCTTCTTTACGGCGACTACCTTTATGTCCTGGCCAGTCCGGACCCATCCGGTCCGGCGACGCTCTGGCAATATCACCTCCGCAGCAGAGGTTGGCAGGTCACCGAACCTTCCCCTTCCCCTCTCTTCCCAGGGGCTGCCCTGGCCGGGATTGGAACGGAACTCTTCGTCGTCGGCGGGATGAACGGGGATGTCCCCCTGGCCCAGACCTTGGAATATCGGGCCATCTTCGTCGT
>JASFBA010000047.1:0-12829 GCA_036172265.1 Chloroflexia bacterium | reverse complement strand
GGTGTATCCCTTGAAGACGAGCGGCAGGTAAATCTTGTATACAGGCGGCGGAGCCGCCTCCACGGTCAAGACGTGCTTCCAGCGGACAGGCTCCGGCGTGCAGGCGTTCCGCACCCTCAAGGTGACGGTGTAGGTGCCCGTAGCGGTGTAGGCGTGGGTCACCGTCGGGACGGTGGATACCGCCGTATGGCCGTCGCCAAAGTCCCAGGTGTAGGTGATGGGCGTCGTCGCCGTGGGCGGCGTAACCGTTGCCGTGAAGAGTGTTGCCTGCCCCACCGTCGGCGTGATCGGCGACCAGGCGAAGTCGGCGCTTTTGATGGGGATACAGGGTGCCGCCTGGACGCACAGTTTCACCGGCATCAGGACCTCGTGGACGTAGGGGTCGTTGAACTCGAACTTCAGGGTGCCGGTGTAGCACTGGCCGACCGCCAGGCCCGTTGTGGTGAAGGAGAGGGTAAAGGTGGTCACATCGCTCGGCGTGACCACCCCTTGGGTTGGGTCAACCTCCAGCCAGGGGATATCCCAGTTGGCGCTTAGGGACAGGCTTACCGCCTCATAGGCGTCGATGCGGCCCCAGCCGAAGACGTTGTTGGGGATGCCGCCGGGCACATCGTCGCCGCAGAGTTGGGTGGAGGTGAGGCCGAGGGCGCTCTGCTCGATCACCCAGTAGGTCTGCTGGACGTTGCCGATGAGATCGGGTTGGGCTGCCCAGATGAGCGCCGCTTCCCCAGAGGTGTGGGGCGAGGCCATGGAGGTACCGTTCCATCCGCCCTGGTAGCCGCTGCCGGGGATGCTGGAACGGATGTTTACTCCAGGAGCAGAGACGTCCGGCTTGCGGATGCCGGTCACATCGGCCGGCCCACGGCTGGAGAAGCCAGCGATGTTGTCATTGATGTCGGTGGCGCCGGTCGAGAGGACGTTGGGGTTGTCGCTGGGGCTGTGCACCGTGCCGCAACCGGGGCCCGCGTTCCCGCCGGAGAAAGAGGGGAAGATGCCGGCCGCCCGCCAGGCGTACATGGACTGCATGTACCACCACTGGGCCGGCCCGCCGCCCCAGGAGTTGTTGACCACATGCGGCCGCAGGTCGGGCATGGGATTGGTGCCGGTGAGATTCCACGGGGCCAGGATGAACTCGGCGCATTCCAGGAGTTCGGCGTCGTAGCCGTAGCCGGTGTTGTTGTCAAAGCCCTTGCAGGCGATCCACCGAGCACCAGGGGCCACGCCGATGGCGTTGGTGGCGGTAATCGGGTGGGCCGGATCGTCGCTGCCGCAAATGGTGCCCATGGTGTGCGTGCCATGTTGTAGCACATCGCCGGGTACGCTGGGGAACTGCCCGTAGGGGTCCCACCAGTTGTAGTTGTGGTCGTAGGTGCCTCCGCCCAGGTTGCCCCGGTACTGGTTCACCAGCGCCGGGTGGTCGTACTGCACGCCGGTGTCAATGTTGGAAACGACGATGCCCTGGCCGGTGACCCCAAAGTCGGCCCAGACGCCATCGGCCCGGACCTTCTGGATGTTCCACTCGATCGCCTCCGGATGCCCGTCCGCACTCGGATCGATGGAGACCGGGCGAGGGGCTGGGATGGCGGTGTTGGGCCCGATAAAGGCCACTTCCGGCCGGGCGGCGATGCGCTCCAGGAGGCTGAGGTTGCCCCGCACCACCACAGCGTTGACGATGTAGTGGGACCTGAATTCAACACCGGCCTTGTCCAGTTCCGAAAGCAGCCCGGCCTGGGTGCGCTCGGCCGTCCTGCGCAGCGCATCCAGGACGTAGCGGCCGCGGGCCACCCAGTCCTTCATGGCAAAGGCCGCCGAAAGGTCTGCCTGCTCCTTCAGGTAGACGATGAAGGTGGCCATGCCGTCGGGGGAAGCGGCCAGATCTCGGTAGACCTGGGCATCCACGCCCTGCGGCGTCCCCTCGGGGAAGAAGATGCCGTCGGCCGGGATTTCGGAGACATGGAAGTGCAAATCGCCGGTGCCGGTGTTGGCCAGCGTCACCTCGAAAGTGCCGGCGGAGTTCGGCGGCAGGATAATGCTCACAGTGGGGACCGAGAGGTCCGGCCAGGAAGCGGCCAGGTTGACGTCCACGACGGTGGTGATGCCCGCGGTTACGGCGATCGGGCCGATGTTGTACCGGTTGTAATAGTCCATCCCCATGACGTGGAGCAGGTAGGTGCCGGAGATAAGCGGGTCGAAGGCATAGCCGCCGTCGGGGCCGCTGCGGCGATCCTCCCAGAAGTTGGGGTCGCTCACCCCCTGCAACTGGACGTTGGCGTTGGCGATGCCCAGCCCGGTGTTGGCGTCGTAGATGTGGCCGAGGAGGGCGCCCGCGCCAGGCGAGGGCGGGATGCAGTACTCCAGCGACTCGTGCGGCGGTGGGAGGATCGGGCCGACACCGATGCTTCCGCCAAAGTTCCAGAGCCGGCCGGAGGCCTTCCCCCCGCCGGCCCCGGTGGTGGCCGTGTTCAGGAGGGCGGTAAACTCCACCCAGGCGTTGACCACGGGGTCGTAGTACCAGGTGGTGTTCTGGACGCCGGACCAGTTGCCCAGGTCGCCGCCCCACCAGAAGGCACCGCCGCCGGCGACCACCGCGCCGACCGGGGACTTTTTCCCGGCCCCGGCCGGGAGGCTCGCCCGCGGGATCCAGGCATCGTTGAGGATGTCGTACTCATAGAAGCCGCTCAGGCCGGTGTAATCGCCGCCGACGTAGAATTTGCCCTCGCCGGCCGCCGCGCCGTGGAAGATCAGGAAGTCGGGGAGAGGTGCCAGCGCCGTCCAGGCCGTGCCGTCGAAGGCAAAGTGCTGGTTGCTCGCGCAGGTGTTGGCCCCGCAACCACCGGTCACGTGCAGGACGCCGTCCACCACGCCGCCGGCCGCGCCGCCCGCGCCGCCGATCTCCGGCGGGCCGGGGATGTCGGGGCCGGTGCTCCAGAGGTTGGTCGTCGGGTCGTAGCACTGCAGGGCGTAGGTGCCGCCCCAGTTGCCCGCGGTGGTGGTGTAGCCGCCGGCCACGCAGAACCGGCCGCCCAGGAAACCGCCCACCGCGCCAAAGACCGGGATGGGCATGTTGGGCAGGTCGCTCCAGACGCCGGTGGCGATGTCATAGGCCTGGGCGTGTCCGGTGACGGTGTTGCCCGGGCCCAAGCCGCCGGCGTAGAAGCAGGTGCCGGAGATGCCGTAGCCATCGGTGCAGGCAAAGGCCATCCAGTGGGCTCCTTCGGCGTTGGCGTTGCTCTCCACCTGCCAGAAGGGGCCGGCGATGGTGCGGATTTCGGCCGAGTCGGTGTAGGTGCCGGTCGAATCCGCGGCCACGACCCGGGCGATATCCTCATCCAGGCAGGCGGCGTCGGCCGGGATGGTCACCGTGACGTTGAAAGAGACCACGGCGTTGTTCGCCAGGGGGCCGATGGTGGCCGGGCCGGTAGTGGGCCAGAGGGCGGTATAGGTGAGGGCGAAGGTGTCGGAATAGCCCAGGTAGTTCCCCAGGGTGAGGTTATAGACCACCGCCGTGCCCGGATCGCCGTTGCCCTCCTGGTAGGGCGGCAGGAGCACGACCTGGGGGAGGCCGGCCGGGGCGCACATCCAGTTCAACGCCGCGCCCAGGATCTCGGCCCGCTCTTGCACGGTGTCGATCCACTCGAAGGGCCAGGCCAGGAAGGCGGTCTTGAAGATGCCGCCGTCGTAGTTGGTGGAGTTGTTCTGGTTCGAGGCGTTGTAGCGGAACGGCTCGTCCGCACCGGGGCCGGCGTTGGCATAGTCGTCGTAGGGGCCTTCAAAGCCGCCGGTGGGCCAGTAGATATCCCAGTCATCCGGCCGGGCCATAGCATAGGGCCCCAGCCCGTTGCCGATGGGGTTGCCGGCGTTGCCCACAGGATCCAGTTCGGTCACGTCGTCGGTCATATCGGCAACGCCCAGGTAGTTCTGCATAAAGGGCGTGATCGTCCCGGCCTCGTAGTGGTACTCCTGGGAGGAGAGGATAAAGTTGCCGCCGCCGTCCAGGTAGGCGGCCACCTGGGTCTCGTTGTCCGGGGTGAAGACGCCGTTCTGCCAGGCGTAGCCGGTGAACCACAGGACCACGTCGTAGGGAGCCATATCGGCGGCGGTGGGCTGTCCCTGGGAGACGGTATCCCAGACGGTGTAGGGGTAGCCCAGGGAATCCAGGGTGGAGGTGTAATAGGGCCGGCCGCCGTGGTTGGGGCTGCCATAGTCCCAGTCGTCGTCCACGACCAGGATGCGGCATTCGACGGCGCACGGGAGCGGGTAGTACTCCGGGTCGCCGTAGGGCGGGGCGTCGCTCCCCATGCGCCCGCCAAAGACCCACAGCCCCGGCAGGCCGTCGTTCGGGTCTGCGGTGCAAAGCGGCACAAAGACGCCAGCGTGGTCGCGGCGGGCCTGGTTCAGGTCGGGGAAGGTCTGGTCCCAGGAATCGGTAAGGACGTTGTATTCCATGGCCTCGGCGGAGGAGGCCGGCCAGTCGCCGCCGCCGGCCACATAGATGTGGCCGCCCCAGGGAGGCGGGGCCAGGGTATCGGCGTCGAAGCCGAAGCCGCGGCCCTCGCCGGAGGCGACCGGCATCGAGGCCTTGGCCTGCCAGCCGGCGGCGATGTTGTGCGTGTCCAGCGCCTCGACCACGGGAGTCGGCACCATGTCGCCGGCGGCGTACTGGTAGATGCCGCCGATGGCATAGATCACGTCATCCTGGACGGCGACCTGGAGGTAGGAGCGGGCCGGGGTGATCGTGACGCCCAGGTTGGTCCAGCGGGAGCCGGAGAGTTGCTTGGGGTCAAAGGCCCAGGTGCCGTCGTAGAAGTAGGGCGCAGCCTGGCTTTCCCACCCGCCGAAGACGTAGATGACGTCGTTCACCACGGCCGTGCCCATGGCGCCGATCAGGAAACCAGCCACCGTGACGGTCCAGTCATCGGCTGCGGGCAGGGCCTCGGCCTCGCCGGTCTGGGGGTAGAAGCGCTGCACCGTGCCGATGTTGCCGGCAGGGGAGCCGTCGGCGTTATAGCCGCCGATGATGTAGATGGCCGGCCCGCGGCCGGTGCCGTCGTCATAGACCAGGTTGGCGGTATAGTTGGAGACGTCCTCCACCACGTCCACACCGGTGTCGGTCCAGGTCAGGGAGACCGGGTCAAACATCCAGATGTCGGGGGCTTCGGTGGCGCCGCCGGTACGGCCGCCGGGGCAGTAGATCTTGTTGGCCCAGGGTTGGTCGGCCGGGCCAGGGACGAAGACGCAGTCGAAGCGGGTGTAGTCGAAGGGGGGATGGGCTAGTTGATGCCAGGCCCCCGGCTGGTGGGGCGTCTGCGCCGAGGACGAGGAATCGGCCGGCTTGGGGGCGCGGGCCGGCCCTTGAAGTTGGAGGGGCTGGGAGAGCATAACCTTGCCCGGCTGCCGGCCTTCGGGCTGGGGTCCTTGGGCCTGGGTAGCGGCCTGGGGCAGCAGCCCGAGCACCATCATCAGGAGAACCAGCACGGGAAAGAGACGTTTTGCCATTTTTTTCCTCCTCTCGAATAAAAAACGACCCTCCGGGAACAATGCGACGGATTCACCTCCTTTCTGGCAGAGAAGTTGGCATAGACATTGGCCTTTCCGGGAAAGAAGCCGCACCGAACCTAATTTTCATTATACCATCGGCCGGCCGGATGTCAAGTACTTCGGGGCAGGATTTGACACCCGTTCGGGGCTGTGGTATCTTGCCTGGATAGAAGAACCGTCGCCGAGGAGGTGCCATGCTGGAGCGGTTGCGGGCGCTGCGAGAAGAGGCTTTGTTCCGGCTGGAGCAGGCCGGCACCCTGGAGGCCCTGGAGGAATGGCAGCGTGCCTACCTGGGGAAAAAGGGCCGGGTGAGCGAGATCCTGCGCAGTCTGGGCACCCTTCCGGCCGAGGAACGGCCGGCGGCCGGAAGGGCGGCCAACGAACTGCGGGCCGAACTGGAGGCGGCCGGCGAGAAAAAGGCCCGGGCCCTGAGCGAGGAGGCACTGGAACGGGCCTTCCAGGCCGAACGGGTGGACGTTACCCTCCCCGGCCGGCCCCCGGCCATCGGCCATCTCCACGTGAGCACCCGGGTTCTGCGCCAGATCTATGCCATCTTTGCCGAAATGGGCTTTCAGGTCTTTGACAGCCCGGATGTGGAGACGGACGAGCGCAACTTCCAACTCCTGAACATCCCTCCCCACCACCCGGCCCGCGATATGTGGAGCACCTTCTACACCACCCGGCCCGGCATCCTGCTGCGTACTCACACCTCGCCGGGCCAGATCTGGACCATGCGTGCCTACTGCCCGGAACCGATCCGCGTCATCCTGCCCGGCAAGTGCTACCGCTACGAGCAGGTCACGGCCCGTTCGGAGAGCATGTTCCATCAGGTGGAAGGGCTGGCGATCGGAGAACAGATCACGATGGCCGACCTCAAGGGGGTGATCATCGAGTTCACCCGACGGATGTTCGGGCCGGAACGCCGGGTGCGCTTTCGCTGCAGTTACTTCCCCTTCACCGAGCCGAGCGTCGAGGTGGATATGGACTGTATCCTCTGCGGCGGGAAGGGCTGCCGGGTCTGCAAATATAGCGGCTGGGTGGAGATTATGGGGGCCGGAATGGTCCACCCTGTCGTCCTGCGCAACGGCGGGTATGACCCTAACCGGGTGAGCGGTTTTGCCTTTGGCATGGGGCCGGAGCGCATCGCCATGCTCAAGTACTGCATCGACGACATCCGCTGGTTCTTCTCCGGAGACCTGCGTTTCCTGCGGCAGTTTGGGTAGACGGTTCGTCCTTCCGTTAGAGCATCGGGAAGCCCTGTATTGTACAGTTATTCGATAACTGCTACGTCCTTCTTCTATGGGGAGAACCGCAGCAGCATCGTCGCCATCCAGGGCGACAACTCCTTCTATACCCTGTGGGCACGCTCCCATGGCCACAGTTACCACGACGAGGAAGGTTTCCTGAACCCGCACCGTCTACGGCGGCAACCACCCCGACGTGGCCTTTGACACGGCCGGCCACTTTCCTCCTCTCGGGATTGCAAGCCTTTTATTTTTATAATATCATATTTGCTTTTAATACACAAAAAGCCGCCCAACTTTGACAGTTCGGGCACAATCTGGTACGATTTAAATCTAAAAAAATCTCAAATTTCAAAAAGGAGGCTTCTATGGCACACCGCATTCCCGAAGACCTGCGCTACTCCCGAACCCACGAGTGGGCCCGGCAGGAGGGCCCGACCGCAGTGGTGGGCATCAGCGACTATGCCCAGGCCCAACTGGGGGACGTCGTCTACGTGGAACTGCCCGAGGTCGGCGAGGAGTACCGGCAGGGCGACTCCATCGGCGTCGTCGAGTCGGTCAAGGCCACTTCGGACATCTACGCCCCCTTGAGCGGCAAGGTGGTGGGGATCAACCAGGCCTTGATGGACGACCCCTCCATCGTCAACCGTGACCCCTACGGCGAGGGCTGGATGGTGCGGCTGGAACTTGCGGATCCGGCCGAGTGGGAAACCCTCCTGGACGCTGCCGCCTACGCCCGGTTGGTTGAAGAAGGAGGGCACTAGATGGCCTATACCCCGCATACCGAGGCCCAGCGCCGGGAGATGCTCCAGACGATCGGAGCCGAGTCCGTTGCCGAACTCTTTGCCGACGTCCCGGCCACCTGCCGCTTTCCCGAACTGAAGTTGCCGGCCCCGCTTTCGGAGGTCGAAATCCTCCGCGAGTTGCGGGAACTCGCCTCCTGGAACGCCTCCGCCGAAGAGTTCACCTGCCTCCTGGGGGCCGGCGCCTACCACCACTATATCCCCAGCGTCGTCCAGACCATCGTCGGCCGCTCCGAGTTCTATACCGCCTATACCCCCTACCAGCCGGAGATCAGCCAGGGGACGCTCCAGGCCATCTTCGAGTACCAGAGTATGATCTGCGCCCTCACCGGCATGGAGGTGGCCAACGCTTCCCACTACGATGGCGGTACGGCGGTGGCCGAGGCCATCATCATGGCCGCAAACGTGGCCCGTGGGAGACGCCGGCGTATACTTCTCTCTCCGGACCTCCATCCCGAGTACCGCCAGGTGGCCCGCACTTACCTCCGGGGAAGTGGGCTAGAACTTCTGGGCGACGAGCGCCCGGAGAACGACCTGGACGCCCTGGAGAAGATGCTGGACGGCGATACCTGCTGCCTGGTCGTCCAGACGCCGACCTTCTTGGGAGAGGTGCTTTCCCCCGAGCGGCTGCGCCGGCTGGCCGAAGCCGTCCATGCCGTCGGTGCCATGCTTATCGTGGCGGTAGACCCCATTTCCCTGGGCCTTTTTGTCCCGCCGGGAGAGTATGGGGCGGACATCGTGGTGGGCGAAGGGCAGGCCCTGGGGAACCCCCTGAACTTTGGCGGGCCGTACCTGGGCTTTTTCGCCTGCCGCCGGGACGATGTGCGCAAGATGGCCGGCCGGCTGGTCGGCCAGACCGTGGATGCCGGGGGCAGGCGCGGCTTTGTCTTGACCCTCTCCACCCGCGAACAGCACATCCGCCGGGAGAAAGCCACCTCCAACATCTGCACCAATCAGTCCCTCAACGCCCTGGCTGCCGCCGTCTACCTGGCTGCCTTGGGAAAGCAGGGACTATGGCGTATCGCCGAAATCTGCTACCATCGGGCGCACTACGCCGCCCAGAAGATCGGCCGGCTGCGCGGCTTTGAGGTACGGAGCACCCGCCCCTTCTTCAAGGAATTCGTCGTCTCTTGTCCCCTCCCCGTGGATGAACTGAATGACCGCCTGCTGGAAGAGGGCTTTATCGGCGGCTTTGACCTGAGCCAGACCCATCCCCACCTGGAACGCTGTACCCTGTTGTGTGTGACCGAGATGGTCCCGGTGCCCGAGATCGACCGACTGGTGCGGGTGCTACGGGAGGTGACCCGATGAGCGAACCGCTCCTTTGCGAACTCTCCGTCCCCGGACGCTGCGGCTGCACCCTGCCTGAGGTGGGCGTGCCCGAGACGCCGCTTCCAGAGGGCTTTGTCCGCGCCGATCTACCCCTCCCCGAGGTGAGCGAGGTGGACCTTGTCCGCCACTTTGTGCGGCTTTCACAACTGAACTATGGAGTGGACACGGGCTTCTATCCGTTGGGCTCCTGCACGATGAAGTACAACCCCAAGGTGAACGAGGTGGCCGCCTCCCTGCCCGGCTTTACCCAGACCCACCCCTACCAGCCGGCCCACACCGTCCAGGGCAATTTGCGCCTGATGTGGGAACTGCAGGAGTTCCTCAAAGAGATCGGCGGCTTTGCCGCCGTCTCCCTCCAGCCGGCCGCCGGCGCCCAGGGCGAGTTCACCGGCATCCAAATGATTCGGGCCTACCACGACGACCGGGGGGAGAAACGCGACGTCATCCTCATCCCCGACTCCGCCCACGGCACCAATCCCGCCTCCTCGGCGATGAGCGGCCTCCAGGTGGTCGAAGTGCGCTCCGACGCCCGGGGCAACGTGGACCTGGAGGACCTGCGTGCCAAGTGCAGCGAACGGGTGGCCGGCATGATGTTGACCAACCCGAACACGCTAGGCCTCTTCGACGAACACCTCCTGGAGATTGCCGAAATCGTCCACAGGTGCGGCGGCCTCCTCTACGGCGACGGGGCCAACATGAACGCCCTTCTGGGCATTGCCCGGCCGGGGGAGATGGGGTTTGATGTCTTTCACTACAACCTCCACAAGACCTTCTCCACCCCACATGGCGGTGGCGGGCCGGGCTCAGGCCCGGTGGGTTGCTCGGCCATCTTGTCCCCCTATCTCCCCGGCCCCCGGGTCGAGCGCGTCCGAAGCGACGAATGTCCCGGCGACGTCCGCGGCCATACCCATACGGAGGACTGCTTTTTCTATGACTGGACGATGCCGGAACGTTCCATCGGCCGGGTCAAGACCTTCTACGGGCAGTTCGGCGTCCTGGTGCGGGCCTATACCTACATCCGGATGCTGGGGGCAGCCGGGCTGCGCCAGGTGGCCGAGGATGCCGTCCTCAACGCCAACTACCTTCAGCAAAAGGTCAAAGAGGTCTTTCGCCTCTCCCATGACCGGCGCTGCATGCACGAGTTCGTGGCCGTGGGCCGGGTCGAGGGAAGCGACGTCCGCGCCCTGGATATTTCCAAGCGGCTCATAGATTACGGCTTTCATCCGCCGACGAACTATTTCCCGCTTATCGTCCCCGAGGCGCTCATGATCGAGCCGACGGAGACGGAGAGCAAGGAGACGCTGGACGCCTTTGCCGAGGCGCTGCGCCGAATCGCCGAGGAGGCCAGGACTCAGCCGGAACTTTTGCGCCAGGCGCCGCACCGTGCCCCGGTACGCCGGCTGGACGAGGTCAAGGCGGCGCGGGAACTGATTTTGCGGTGGATAGGTTGAGAGACCGGCCGTACAGGGACTTAAAGTGCTGGCTCGAAGGCTTCGAGTTGGTTGGGTCGAGAGATCGAACCGTACAGGGGTTAGTTCACCCCCCTGCCCAAGTGGAGAAGGTGCTCATGCGCAGCCTCCGTGAACTTTTGCTGGGGTCCCCTTTCCCCACCGGCCGGCTAGCGGAGGAGCGGTTGAACAAGGTGCGGGCGCTGGCCGCCTTCTCCCCCGATGCCCTCTCCTCCATCGCCTACGCCAACCAGGAGATTTACCTGGGGTTGGTGGTGGCCGGAGCGGCCGGCCTCGTCTATTCCTTTCCCATCGCCCTGGCGATCGCCGGCCTCTTGCTGATCCTGACCCTTTCTTACTTCCAGACCATCCACGCTTATCCGGGCGGTGGCGGTTCCTACACGGTGGCCCGGAAGAATCTGGGGATTGTCCCCGGATTGGTGGCCGCTGCCGCCCTCCTCGTGGACTATATCCTCACCGCTGCTGTCAGCCTGACGGCCGGCGTGGCCGCCATCGCCTCGGCTTTCCCCGTCCTGTGGCCTTACCGCACCGGACTGGCCCTGCTTCTGCTCCTTGTCATCTCTCTGGCGAACCTGCGCGGGATGCGGGAAACGGGCACGCTGATGGCCGTCCCGGTCTACTTCTTCCTGGCCTCTTACCTGGCCATGCTGGCCGTCGGGGCGGTACGGGCCCTGCTGGAGGGTCCCACCCCCTTTACCATAAGCGTCCTGCCGCCGGCCCAGCCGGTGAGCACCTTCCTCATCCTCCATACCTTTGCCGCCGGTTGCACCGCCCTCACCGGCATCGAGGCCATCAGCAACGGAGTGCCGGCTTTCCGCCCACCTCAGAGCAAGAACGCCGGCATTGCCTTGCTCGTTATGGCCCTCCTTATGGGCACGCTCTTCCTGGGGAGCATCGGGCTGACCCAGTACTTTGGGGTCGTGGCCGGGCCGGAGGAAACCATCCTCTCGGCCCTGGCCCGGCGCGTCCTGGGCCAAAATGCAGCCTATCTCCTGGTCCAGGTGGGCACATTGCTGGTCCTGGCCGTTGCGGCAAACACGAGTTTTGCCGATTTTCCCCGGGTGGCCTCCATCCTAGCCCGCGACGGTTACCTGCCCCGCCAACTTTCCCAGTTGGGCGACCGGCTGGTCTTTTCCAACGGCATCGTCCTCCTGGCCGGGCTGACCGGGCTCCTCATCGTTGCCTTCGGCGGAGATACCCATGCCCTGATTCCGCTCTTCGCCGTGGGCGTTTTCCTGGCCTTTACCCTTTCGCAGGCCGGCATGGTGGTCCACTGGCTGCGTCAGCGTGGGATGGGGTGGTTTCTCAAAGCCCTGTTCAACGGGCTGGGTGCTCTGACCACCGCCGGGACCTTTTTCATCGTGGGGGCGAGCAAGTTCCTGGAAGGGGCCTGGATTGTGGCCCTGCTGATTCCGCTTCTCGTGCTGGGCTTCCTGAGCATAAGCCGGCATTATCGCCAGGTGGCCCGGTCTCTGACGCTCCGAGGGCTGCCTCCTTCCTTGCGGCCTCTGCCAGGCCCCCGCATCGTCCTGCCGGTGGCCGGCGTCCATCGGGGAGTTATCGAGGCCCTGCGCTTCGCCCGTGGCATATCGAGGGACATCACTGCCGTCTACGTCGAGGTGGAGCCGGGTTCGGCGGAAAAGGTGCGTCGGGAGTGGGAAGAATGGGGTATGGGCGTTCCGCTGGTAGTCGTCCCCTCGCCCTACCGTTCGGTCGTCGGCCCGCTCCTGGACTATTTAGAGCAAACGGACCGCGAACACAACGACGGCCAACTGGCCACGCTCCTCCTTCCCGAGTTTATTCCAGGGCGTTGGTGGCATTTTCTCTTCCACAACCAGACGGCCATGCTCATCCGCCTGGCGCTCCTCTACCGCCGGCACCGTCGGGGGCGTGGTCGGGCCATCATTGACGTGCCCTTTTATCTGGAGTAACTGGACCCCGGCAAACCTTGCCCGGTAGAGGAAAAGGCCATCGCTGCCTTCGCCGGTCGGTTTATCCAGCCGACCTGCCGGCCCTTGCGCCTTGCACCCTTTTGTGCTACACTGCCGGCAGGAGTTCCGGTCCCGAAATATCGTGTCCCCCAGGAGGACGTAGCAGTTACCGCAATAACTAACCTTTTCGTTACAAACCCACCCCAACCATTTGACGAGGAGACGAGAATGATGTATACTATAGACGCGCGTAGAGGATATTCTGACGATCAGCGTGAGCTTCGGTAGTCGCCTATATGGAAAGCGTGGTGGAAGGAAGCGCCAGGACAACTCTCATGCAGAGAGCGCATAGGATTCGCCTGAACCCAACCCCCGAACAGGAGCAATGGCTACTCCAGGCTTGTGGTGTGGCTCGTTTCTGTTTCAATTGGGGGCTTGCTGAATGGAGACGCCGGTATGAAAGTGGGGAGCAGCCGTCGGCCTACGCCCTCAAGAAGCAGTTTAACGCTATC
>JASFBA010000046.1:0-2295 GCA_036172265.1 Chloroflexia bacterium | reverse complement strand
CCCTTCTGGGGGTGGAAACAAACGTCACGGCCGAACCCCACGAACAGGTCACCCCGGCCGTGGCGACAAGCGACCTTTCCGATGACAACAAGCGCTTCCTGGCCGTCTGGGCCGACGACCGGCTGGGGAACTGGGACATCTGGGCCCAGACCCTGAAGACGGATGGGACACCGCTGGCGAACACCCTGATCACGGTAACCAGCGCCTCCGGCGCCCAGCAAGAGCCGGCCGTGGTCTACAACCCCAACGACGACGACTACGGCAACCGGTACCTCGTCGTCTGGCGGGACGGCCGGAGCGACGCAGGCGACATCTACGGGCGGCTAATCCGGGCCGACACCGGCGTGCCCCTCGGTGCGCCGATCACGATCTCGCTGGCTTCCGGCGCCCAGGTGGCCCCGGCGGTGGCCTTTGACCCCGATCCCTCTCCCGGCTACTACCTGGTGGCCTGGGAGGACTACCGCGACCCGGACGGGAACGGCGACATCTACGTCCGGCGGATACGGGCCGACGGCATGAAGGACCCTGAGTACCTGGTGGCCGGAGGGCCGCTCGCCCAGAGTGCGCCGGCCGTGGCCTATGACCGGACCAACGGGCGCTGGCTGGTGGTCTGGCAGCAGAACGGCGACATCTACGCCCGGGCCTGCGCTCCCGACGGAAACCCCGGCGAATACACCCCCATCCCCGTAGCCCAGACTGCCACCGCCGAACAATTCCCCGACCTGGCCTACAACGTCGCCGACGACGAGTTCCTGGTGGTCTGGGAGGCGGGCTCCATCTGGGGCCGGCGTCTGGCCTGGCAGGGGAGCGACTACGGGCCGGTGGGGGGAAGCGTGCCCCTCTCCCCCAAAATCGGTATCCAGTCCTGGCGTTATCCCCGGGTGACCTACGGAGCCAACACCAACGAGTACACCGTGGTCTGGCAGTACGGGAACGCCGTCGAGGCCCGGCAGGTGAGCAACGCGGCCGAAGCGATGGCCAACCTCTGGACGGTCTCCGGTGCTCCCTACGACCCCCTCAAGCGCCAGGTGCCGGTGGTGACCTACAACCCCCTCCGCAACCAGTACCTGGTGGTCTGGCAGGGAGAGGGGCTATCGGGCGACGGTGTCCTCTCGAACGAAATCTTCGTCCGGAGGCTGGACAACTCGGCCATTACCCGAGACGGCGGGGAGCAAGGCGATGTAGCGTATGCTTCTCAATATGACCGCTACCTCCTGGTCTGGCGATGGAATGACGGCATCAGCCTCAACATCTATGGATACCTAGTCTCCGCGACTGGGAACTACCTCAGCGCGGAACTGACCATTTGCCAGGCCGCCAATCACCAGAATTTTCCTGCCGTGGCATACAGTTCGGCTGATGGACGTTTCCTGGTTGTCTGGGAGGACGAGCGAAACGACGGTGGTGACATCTACGGCCGCGAAGTTTTCCCGGACGGTTCTATGGGCAATGAGTTTCCCATTCAGGTCCAGAGCGGGCCTCAGGAGCGGCCGGCCCTGGCCTATGACAGCGCTACAGGCAATTTCCTTGTGGTTTGGGAGGACCGTAGCGGTGCGGACTATGACGTTGACGGGGCTCTGGTAGACCTAAGCCCGCGGACGGTGACCCTCCTGCCGGATATCGCTGCCGAGGCGGGTGACGAGCGCGAACCTGAGGTGGCGGCCAACCCCTCCCATACGACGAACCGCTTTCTGGTAGTCTGGGAGTGGAGTGGAAGCCTCTACGGGCGCTTTATGGGAGCCAACGGCGAATATGGCTCCTCCTTGGGCAACCTGTTCCCCTCCGTTGGGGAGCCGGCCGTGGCCTGGGGACCGGCGGCCGGAGTCTACCTCCTGGTCGGCAGACAAACCTCCTCACCGAACCGGGCCGTCGGCCGCTTTATCCAGCCCGATGGGGCAACAGAGAATGCCTTCGAGATCTCCGGGGAAAGCGTTTCAGGACCGGCTGACCACCGAGAACTCCTGGGAATAGCCGCTTCCAACCAAACAAACGAGTTTATGGTTAGTTGGGCCCAGGTAACGGACTTCAACTGGTCATCGCTCTTCGCCCGCCGAGTCGCATATCCCGGCGGAGGTCTGGGACAACCCTTTATCATATGGCCTCGTTCCCCTATCGGGGGATGGTATGTGAATAGTTCTGCGCTGGCCGCTCGTGATATGGCCAATGGTGCTCGTTACCTGACCTTATGGTGGACCAAGCAATATGGCGGTGGAAGTCAGCTCTATACGGCTTTCCTCTTCTTCCCACCGCAACCCTGATTTGCTGACGTGGGTAGCGGAGGGCATTGCCCTCCGC
>JASFBA010000045.1:0-3151 GCA_036172265.1 Chloroflexia bacterium | reverse complement strand
GGCTCTGCCCCCTGCACCCCCGAAGCCCCCCGCATAGGGTGTGAAGCGGATGCGCATCCTGTACGCTGCCTCCGGCATCTCCCTCCCCGGCGACTACGGCGGTTCCACCCACACCCTGGAGGTGGCCGGCGGGTTGAGCGCGCGCGGGCGCGTCGTGCAGGTGGTGGTCATCCGCCGCGCCGGCTGGAGTGGGGTGCGGACCTGTTTTCGCATCGGAAAGGACACCATAGAGGACAAAGACATAGCGGTGGCCTACATGGACATCCCCAAGGCGCTTTCCTTCCTGGACGTCCCACAGGTGGGCGGCTGGTGCGCGAGTTCCGGCCGGACGTGCTCATGGAGCGCTACTATACTGGGGCCGGCATGTATTGGGCGCGGCGGCTGGGGATCCCTTCTGTCCTGGAGGTCAACGCCCTGATCGTGGATTCCTCGAGCGAGCGCAAGCGCCGGCTGGACGACCTGCTGGGCGAGCCCATGCGCCGCTAGGCGCTGGGCCGACCACATCGTCACACCGCTGCACACCACCGTCCTGCCCGAGATTCCTCGCGAACGTATCGTCGAAATTCGCTGGGGGGCCAACACTTCCCGCTTCCGGCCAGGGGGGCACAGAGTGCGCGGGCGAGATTGCCGCCCGGCGTGCCCACCCGAGTCTGCCGCCAGGGGTGCGGGTCGTCGTCTTCCTAGGCTCTTTCTGCGCCTGGCACGAGGCCATGCGGAAACTGGACAAAGTGGTTCTCGTGTGGTAAAATCTAGAGAAACTCCCTTTGGCTCGACGCTCGTGGCTCCCGAAGAAGACCGATGACACCATTTCTGCAACTCATCCTGGCCCTCTCCATCATCATCGCCGGGGCCAAGGCCGGTGGCTGGCTGGCCGTCCGATTGCGCCAGCCAGCCGTGCTGGGCGAACTCCTGGCCGGCCTGTTCCTGGGCCCCAGCGTGCTCAACCTGGTGGAATGGCCCTTCCTTACCAACCCCCACCTGGAGGAAACCGCCCTGCAACTGGCCGAACTGGGCGTCATCTGCCTCATGTTCCTGGCCGGGCTCGAGATCGACCTTTCGGAGATGCTGCGCATCGGCCGGGTGTCCACCCTGGCCGGGACCAGCGGGGTGCTCTTTCCCCTGACCCTGGGGGCGCTGGCGGCCTGGCTCTTCGGCTATGCGCTCGATCAGGGCATCTACATCGGCACCATCCTCACCGCCACCAGCGTCAGCATCAGCGCCCAGACCCTCATGGAACTGGGTCGGCTGCGCACCCGCGAGGGGATGGCCCTCCTGGGAGCCGCCGTAGCGGACGACGTCCTGGTGATTCTGCTCCTCTCCGTACTCACCGCCCTGGCCGGCGGAAACGGCAGCGCCCTCCAAATCTTCCTAGTCGTATTGCAGATGATCGCTTACCTCGTCGGGGCCACGACCATCGGCTACTTTCTCCTCCCCCGCCTGGCCCAGTGGATCGTCCGCCAGCCGGTGAGCGAGGGACTGGCCTCGCTGGTGCTGGTGACCACCTTTCTTTTCGCCTGGTCGGCCGAGATGCTGGGAGGACTGGCCGCCATCACCGGGGCCTTTCTGGCCGGCCTGGCCTTTGGACGCAGTCCCCTGCGGGAGGAAATCGCCCGGCCGTTGCACGCCATCGCCTATGCTTTGCTTGTGCCGATCTTCTTCGTGAGCATCGGGCTGCGGACGGATGTGCGAATGCTGGCCGGACCGGCTCTGATCCTGGGCGGTGTCCTGGCCCTGGTAGCCATCCTTTCCAAGGTGCTCGGCTGCGGCCTGGGGGCCTACCTGGGCCGCTTCAAACTCCGGGAGTCCCTGCGGGTCGGCGTGGGGATGGTGAGCCGGGGCGAGGTCGGGCTGATCGTAGCGACAGTGGAGGTACAGGCCGGCCTGATCGGGCCGGAGGTTTTCGCCATTATGACCCTCATCGTGCTCATCACCACCCTGGTCACCCCACTGCTTCTGCGCTGGGCCTTCCACGGCAAGGAGGCAGGCCATGGCTAATCTGGTGGTCTTTGTGGCGCCGGGGCTCGAACGGTGTCGGGACGTCCTGGACACCTGGGAACGCTGCGGCGTGAGCGGCATAACCATCCTGGAGAGCATCGGGCTGCACAAGGTCCGAGAACTTGTCCGCCGCGACGATCTTCCCCTCTTCCCATCGCTGCGCCATCTCCTGGAGGGAGAAGAATACCATCACCGCACCATCTTCACCGTGGTGGAAGACGGTTTCGACCTAGAGGCACTCATCGAGGCCACGCGCCAGGCGGTGGGCGGCGATTTCGACGCACCCAACAGCGGACTTCTCTTTATTATCCCGGTGGCGCGGGCCTTTGGCCTGCGCCCCCACTGGAAAGCGTAGGTCGGTTTGACAAACTGGCCCGCAGCCGGAGGGAAGAGAGTGGGACACATCCAGGTGATCCTGACCTATGACCCGCGTTGGGGGTATACACCGGCCGGCCATACCCCCTTTTGGGCCAGCCTGGACACGGTGGAGTATGTGGCCGGCCTGTTCGAGGGGATCGGCTGCGCCGTCCGGTTGCTCAAGACCGATGAGGATTTTGAGACCGGCCTGCAGGAAATCGCCGAGAAATCCCCGCAAACCCTGGTCTTCTGGCTCAACGAGTTCATGCCCGGCCCCTCCGACCGAGATATCTTCACCGTCAGCCTTCTGGAAAAATGGGGGCTTGCCTATACCGGTCCGGGCTCCAAGACCTTGGGGATCGGCCTGGACAAAGAGGCCACCAAGGAGGTCTTCCGTCAACTCGGGCTGCCGACGCCCGAATCGTACCTAGTCCATCCGGGCGACTTTTCGCCGATCTACCGGCATAGGTCCTGGGAGGGCTATGTGATCATCAAGCCGCTCCTCCAGGGGAACAGCCGAGGACTGGACGAGGCTTCGGTCGTCCCGGCCGGCGCATTGGAAGAGGTGCGAGATCGGGTGGAACGCATCCACCGCCAATTTGCCGAGCCTGCCCTGGTGGAAAGGTTTATCGGAGAGGAAGAGGCCCGGGAGTTCACTGTGCCGATGCTCATCGCTTATGACGGAAGGACGGCCGAACTGCCGATCGCTGAAATAGACCTTTTGCAGATTCCGGCGGCCCAAGGCCGGTTCAGGTTTCTGGACCATGCCGTCAAGGACGAAAAGTACTACCTCCGGATA
>JASFBA010000044.1:0-3648 GCA_036172265.1 Chloroflexia bacterium | reverse complement strand
CAGCACCCGGAGGTGGCCCAGGCTATTGAGCGCGAGATCCGGGCCAACGCCACTACGCTGCCGCCGACGGTCACGGCCGGCGGGGAGGAAGGGGAGGAGGAAGAGGTAGAAGAGGAGTATCTGGAGGAATAGCCAGGGCGTCGAACCTGCGGGTCGGGTTGACAATCCGCCTACAAGGCTGGCTTCGGCCGGCCCGGCCTGCATTTGCCTTCCTTCAAGAGGAGAAGAGGCGCGGGCGCCACCTGCTGCGAAACTTACCGGCCGCCGAGCGCTGCCCTCACCCGCTCGTCCAGGAGTTCCGCCGCCTCACGCAGAGTGATGGGTGGCTTTTTCCCCTCTGGATAGGCGACCAGGACGTAGGCAAAGGCAGCTCCGCGCTGCACCATCGCCACTTCCAGCCGCCAGGATTGCTCCTCCAGCGTTCCCCGGGCGGAGACGGCAGCAGAAGCATCCCCCAGGTCGTCCATCTCGGGCAGGACTTCCAGCGCGCTCACCCGACCCCCGGTCAGGCTTTCCAGGGCCATCCTCAGAACCAAGGGAGGATCAGCCAGGCGGGCATTCAGGCTTACCTGTTCCTCCGGGCTCAAGGGAAAGAGAAGGTAGGAGAGGACGATTTCCGGGGTACGGATGCCTGGGTAGCGAAAGCCCGTCAGGTTATAGAGCCGGCCGGAAGAGGAGATCGTCTCGCTCAGGAAGGCGGTGGCGGTGATGAGGAGGGGGGGTCGTTCTCCCGGCGGCAGGGGTTCAAAACCCTTGGGCAGGTCTTGAAGGTTCAAGGTGGCCTCCGACAGGTCAGGAAGGGGAGTAGGGGCCGGCGTAGGGGTAAAGGTGGGCCGGGGCGTAGCGGTGGGCCGTGGGGTGGGGGTGGGAGTCGGCGGTGGAGGCGTCGGCGTGGCTGTGGGGATCGGGGTGGGGACGGCCGTCTGGCGGGTATAAGCCGAGGCCAGGAAGATGAAGAGGCCCACCAGGACGGCCGCGGAAAAGAGGCCGGCCAGGACGATCTGGAAGAGGCTAGGCCCGGAGATATCCACGCCGGATGTCTCCGGCACTTTTCCGGATGGCTCCGAATCGCCGGCCTGCGGGGACCGAGGCCGATCCTGCCGGAGCGATGGGCCGCCGCCGCTGCTCCCGATCACAGTGCCCTCCTGATGAGGCTCGCACTCCGGACTTTCCGGACAACACGAAGTATGCAGACGAGCCTTGGTCTAAGTCTACCATAGAGTCTCTCGATATGCAAACTAGTTGACAAATCCTCCCCCTTGGGTTATAATAAAATTATGAAATTCTTCCTCATGGTCCAGGTAGAAGCATCTAGAAGGAGGTGATGCCGGCCGAACCATTCCTCAGACACCGTTCGGGAGGCGGTTTCTCCCGGGAGTCTCCCCAACGGTGGAGACGTATCGGAACGCTTCGCCAAGAAAGGAGAATGCCCATGAGAGGAAAAGTGCCGCTCACCCTTCTGGCCCTTCTGGCCATCCTGGGCAGCCTGGTCCCGGCCGCACTGGCTCAGGGGCCGGCTCCCCCTCCTCCTCCGATCGCGCCGGACAAAGTGGAGGGAGAGGCAGAAGAAGCCCTTTCCTCCCCCGTCATCGAGTACCGCTCCGCCCCACTGTCCTATTCCTATATTTACACCAACTCCACACCGCTGGCCATCCCCGATGCGGGATGCCCCAACTACGTTACCTCGACCATCGCCGTCCCCGACTCGTTTTACATCGGCGACCTAAACGTGGGGGTGTGGATCGCCCATACCTACCGCGGCGACCTGGATATGTACCTCCGGGGGCCGGACGGCACGACCGTCGAACTCTACACCGACCCGGACGGCAGCGCCGATAACATCAACGTCCTCTTCGACGAATCCTCGCCCAACCCGGCCGACTCGGTCAACCACAACCCTCCGCCCCCTTACTACTATGTCGTCTGGAATCCCGAGGGCAACCTGAACGACTTTAACTTCAAGAACGCCCAGGGCACTTGGACCTTTATGGTCTGCGACGATTTGGGCGGCGACACCGGCACGCTGAACACCTGGACCCTCTTCTTCCAGACCGGCCTTGTCCTCAACCCCCCGGAGCAGAGCAGCAGCGCCTGCCGGGGGAGCGATGTGGTCTATACCTTCGAGGTCGTCAACACCACCGGGGTAACCCAGAGTTTCGGCCTGACCTATACCAGCACCTGGCCCGTTTCCGGCCCCTCGGCCACGCCGGTGATGCCCGATAACAGCACCTGGTCGTTCACCGTGACCGTCCACATCCCCTGGGCCACCAACCCCGGCGATAGCGACACCCTGACCGTCACCGTCTCCGGCGGCGGCGATTCGGCCCAGGCCACGGCCACGACCGTTTCCGCCTTTAGCTCGGGATGGCAGGACTATGCGAACCTCCCCACCGGCCGCGAGGTGCGCGCTCCCTCCGTAGTCTACCACGACGGCAAACTCTACGTGATCGGCGGCTACGGCTACGTGGGCGGTGTGGGTGCCGCCCGGCCCTGGGTGAGCATCTATGACATCGCCAACGACTCCTGGACCACCGGCACCGACATGCCCGCCGCACGCTACTGGATCGACTGCGAGGTGCTGGAATACCCGGCCGGCGTGTACAAGATCTACTGCGCCGGGGGCTATGACACGGCCGCCCGCAACACGCTCTATATCTACGACATCGCCAACAACTCCTGGAGCACCGGCGCCACCCTCCCGGCTGCTCGCTACAACTATGCCAGCGTCAAGTTGAACAACAAGTATTATGTCATCGGCGGCTATACGACCACCTACCAGGCCACTATGGTGGTCTACGATCCCTCCTCCGACAGTTGGGACTCGACCCTGGCTCCCATGAACACCGCCCGTCGCTACTTCCACGCCGGGGTCATCGGCGGCCAGATCTATGTGGCCGGCGGCTACAACGGTGCCTACCTCTCCTCGGCCGAGGTCTATAGCCCCACGGCCAACGTCTGGAGCTACGTCGCCTCCATGCCTACATCTTGGCTCAACGGCGCCGACGGGGTCAAGCACGACCGCTTCCTGGTCATCGCCGGCGGACATCCCAGCAGCACGTCCGGCGCCTCCAACGGCGCCCTGGTCTACGACGCCCAGACCGACACCTGGAACTGGCTGCCACTCCTGGACCACCTGATCTACGGAGCCGAGGGCGATACCGACGGCATGGGCGACTTCTGGTACGCGACCGGCCGGCTCTACGAGGCCGGCAGCTGGATGAACAGTCCCTACACCACCAAACTGATCCAGTGCGGGCCCTGCGAACCGGTCCACAACGCCGACTTTACCGTATGGCCGCCCATCCCCCGGCAGAACCGCCCGGCCACCTTCACCGGCACGGCTAGCGGCTCACCCACCATCACCTTTGACTGGGACTTTGGCGACGGCACGCCGCACGGAAGCGGCCAGGTGGTGCAGCACACCTACGTCTCCACCGGCACCTTCACCGTGGTGATGACCGCGACAAACTGCGACGGGGCGAACTGGACCGTAGCCACACACCCTATTACAGTGGTTGCCGCGCCGCTGATCGTTGTCCCGCCGGAAGCGCTCGAGTCCACCCAGTGCCCCGGCGCCCAGGTTACCCAGACCCTCTCCATCTGCAACGACGGCAGCGCCGACCTGGTCTTCACCATCACCGAAGTGCC
>JASFBA010000043.1:0-9515 GCA_036172265.1 Chloroflexia bacterium | reverse complement strand
CAGCACCCGGAGGTGGCCCAGGCTATTGAGCGCGAGATCCGGGCCAACGCCACTACGCTGCCGCCGACGGTCACGGCCGGCGGGGAGGAAGGGGAGGAGGAAGAGGTAGAAGAGGAGTATCTGGAGGAATAGCCAGGGCGTTGGACCTGCGGGTCGGGTTGACAACCCGACCTGCAAGGCGGTTTCGGCCGGCCCAACGGGTCTGCAAAGGCACGGGCTTAAGCCTGTGCCATCGTGAAGAACAAAAAGACATCTTCTCAGTTGTCGGTGCGGCTACTTACCGAGGGGAAAATAGATGTCCGAAGTTCAGTATCTTGAAGGCGCTGCTCTCCTTCTTTCCCTACGGCAGTTGCCTTCCGCCTCACAGGACTTTATCGTTCTGATCACGGGGGCTTGGGAGACGCAGCACATTGGGCAATGGCGAGAATGCCTGGACGAATGTGTGCGCCTGCTCCGCGAGGGAGGGTTGCTCTTTATCCAGGGCCGGCCGGATACGCTCCCTGAATTGGGTGTTTACCTTGACCAGCGACTTTGTTTCCGATACTGGATCGCCGTGGAATCGTCCCTGCACCAACCTACCCAGGGGCTCCCTTCTGTACACGCCGCCGTTCTGCTTTTCAGCAAAGGAGAACGGTTCGATATTCAGCGAGTGCGTTTCCCTCATGGGTACTGCGCCTTCTGTGGGCGTACCCTACGTGACTGGGGTGGGAAAAGCCACCTCATGAACCCCCAGGGGTACGCGATTTCGGACGTGTGGAAAGGGCTACCCCCGGCGGATAATTACAACGGCCTTTCGACCCCGGTGTTGGATACAATCCTCAGAATGGCCGGAGTCTCGGTGGCCGATCCCTCAAAAACGGTCCGGGGGTTAATTGCCCCTAAAGAGGGTGTAGGGACAGACTCCAGCCCTCGTGCATTTCCTTCTTTTTCCCTAACTTCTCGGTCTGGCCCGATCGAACAGCGACCCAGCCGGCCGATTGGGCTCGGGGAAGAGGACCTCTGGGACCGAGTATGGCAGGGTGATGCCCTGGAAGTCTTGAGACGCTATCCGGATGAATCGGTGTACCTGGCCTTCGCCGACCCCCCTTACAATCTGGATAAGGCATACCATATCTACGAAGATGGGCGGGAGGAGCGCAATTACCTGGCGTGGTGTAACGCCTGGCTGGAGGAGTACATCCGCATCCTGAAGCCGAACGGGTCGCTGTATATTCTAAATCTGCCCCACTGGACGATGTACCACGCGGCTTTTCTGAACCGTCGCCTATTCTTTCAAAATTGGATCGTCTGGGATGCTGTTTCCGAGCCGCGAGGAAAACTGCTTCCGGCTCACTACGGTCTGCTGTTCTATACGAAGCACCCCACTGACTTTACTTTCAACTACGATGAGGTGGGCTCTATTGATGCTCGCTTCTACTGCCTGCGTTCATCTTGCGTCCGGAAGCGCAAGGCTCTGGGAGAAGACAAGAAAGAGCCGCTGACCGACATCTGGTGGGATATTCATCGTATCAAACATCGCCGTCACCGCGATTACCACCCATGTCAATTGCCGGATGCCCTGCTGGAACGGATTATCCGTCTTTCCTCTAACCCGGGAGATATTGTCCTGGATGCGCTGGCCGGCACCGGCACGACAGCTGTGGTTGCCGCAAGGTTAGGCCGGCGTTACGTCGCTATAGATATTGACCCTACCTATGTTGCCATCACCCGGGAAAAACTGGCCCAGGTGAGCCTATGGGGCGATATTTATCGCCCGCCGGTTTCTCGACCACGCCCTCGCTACAACAAAAAGGTACTCCAATTGGAACTGCGAGAAATCGCCCGCCAACTGGGCCGCCTGCCTACACCCGAAGAGGTCCGCCAGCTGAGCCGGTACGGACTGGAAGCGTTCTTGGAAGCATTTCCCAGTTGGGGCAAGGCTCTCAAGGCGGCCAAACCGGAGGTAAGCAATGGTTCCTCAGGCACGTAAACTTTCCTTTTCTGAAATTTGGGAGACTTTGACCGTTTTCTTCTGATTGAAACAGACATTGACTTTACTATCCCCAAACTGGAAGACCCTTGGGTGGTCATTATGTGTTCATTTCAAGAGACGACTAGCAGTGGGCAGTCTACCAAGGCAAGGGATATGCTGGCAGCCTATGACAGGATACGGCACATCAACAGCCGTCACGGTGAGAACCGGGCCTTTGTCAACTTTGTAGATGGTGGAGGTTGGCTGGCCCGCAAGCGCGACCTGGAGAGACTGGTCGAAAATTGCCATTATGTCCTTAACCTACAACATCTGGACATGCTGGAGGCGATCGTGCGGAGGCACGTCCCTGACCGGTATTTCCAACCGCCGGCCTTTTCGTCATATCCCTAGACTTTTCCAAGGAGGCTCCGATGGACTTTTTCCTGACCGAAGAACAGGAAATGCTCCGCCAGATGGTGCGCGACTTTGCCGAGAAGGAACTCAAGCCGCGTGCCCAGGAAGCCGACGAGGAGGAAAAACTCCTCCCCGAAGTCGTGCGCAAGATGGCCGAACTGGGGCTTTGGGGCATGAGCATCCCCGAGGAGTACGGCGGCCTGCCCCTGGATCACGTAAGCATCGCCATCGTCCTGGAAGAAATCGGCCGGGCCTGCGGGGGAACCGGGCTGGCCCTGGAGGCCCACACCTGCCTGGGGGCTCTCCCCATCGTCCGTTACGGCACGTCGGAGCAGAAAGAGCGTTTCCTTCCCCGTATGGCCACCGGAGAATCGCTGGGGTGTCTCGCACTGACCGAGCCGAACGCCGGAAGCGACCTGGCCGCCGCCTGCACCACCGCCGTCGAGGATGGAGATGAGTGGGTGATTAGCGGCAGCAAGGCCTGGATCACCAACGCCAGCCTCACCGACGTCATCATCGTTTTCCTGCGCACCGACCCCGGCCAGGGCAGCCGCTCTTTCTCCCTCATCCTGGTCGAAACCGACCGACCGGGCCTCACCGTCGGCCCCAAGGAGAAGAAGATGGGGCTGCGGGCCTCCCCGGCCCACAGCCTGACCTTTGAGGAAGTGCGCGTGCCCAAGAGCAACCTCCTGGGCGAACGCGGCCGGGGCCTGCATCAGGCCATGGCCATCCTGGATAGCGGCCGGGTGGGCATCAGCGCCCTGGCCGTGGGGCTGGCCCAGGGGGCGTATGAAGAGGCGTTGCGCTACGCCCGCGAGCGTGTGGCTTTTGGCAAGCCCATCGCCGAGCACCAGGCCATCCAGTTCATGCTGGCCGATATGGCCACCGAGATCCACGCCGGCCGGCTGATGACCCACTACGCCGCCTGGCTGGAGGACCGCGGCGAACGCTTCACCGTGGCTGCATCCATGGCCAAACTCTTCACCAGCGAGATGGCCGAGCGCGTCGCCTACCGGGCCGTCCAGATCCACGGCGGCTACGGCTACAGCCGGGAGTATGCCGTCGAACGCATCTACCGCGACGTCCGCCTGATGACCATCGGCGAGGGCACGAGTGAGGTGCAGCGCATGGTGATCGGCCGGAATATCACCCAGGCCGGAGCCTGAGGCCGGAATGGGCGGCACCATCACGGCCATCCGAATCCAGAAGAAGAACCCCCGCCGGGCCAGCCTGTACCTGGACGGAAAGTTCGCCCTGGGCCTGGCTATCGAGGTCGTCCAGGATTGGGGTCTGCGCCGTGGCCAGGTGCTGGACGATGCTGAACTGGAAGCGCTGCGCCGGGCCGAGGGGGAACACCAGGCCCTGCGGGACGCCCTGCGCCTCCTAAACGAGCGTCCCCGCAGCACGGCCGAGGTGCGGGAGCGATTGATGCGCCGTGGCTACGAGGAGGAGCAGGTAGAGCGTGTCCTCTCCCGGCTGACGGAACTCGGCCTGCTGGACGACCGGACCTTTGCCCGGGCCTGGGTGGAGAACCGGCGGGCCTTTCGCCCCCGGGGCCGGCCGGCCCTGGCCGCCGAACTGCGCAAAAAGGGCCTGGCCCCTGAGATCATCGCCGAGGCGCTGGAGGCTTCCCCACCGGAGGAAGAGGCCGCCCAGGCCCTTCTTCTGGCCCGCCGGCGAGCGCCAGCCCTTCAGGGGCTGGACCGGCCGGCCTTCTTCCGACGGCTGCAATCCTTCCTGGCCCGGCGTGGCTTCTCCGCCGAAGTAGTGCGCCAGGTGGTGGAACAGGTTTGGGAGGAAATTGATCGCCGATGATCGAAGTTCAGTGGCTTGGTCACGCCTGTTTCCGCATCAAGGCCCGCGAGGGCATCGTCCTTACTGACCCCTACGGCCCGGAGATCGGGTTGAGATTGGGCCGGCCGACCGCCCACATCGTGACCGTCTCTCACGAGGAGGCCGACCACAACCATGTTGCCGCCGTCCGGGGGCTGCGCAGCGAGCCCTTTATCATCCGCGGCCCCGGCGAATACGAGATCGGGGGCATCTTCATCTTGGGCATCCGCACTTACCGCGACATGCGCAGAGGCAAAGTGCGCGGGGTAAACACCGCCTATGTGATCGAGTTCGGCGAAGCCGCTCTCTGCCACCTGGGCGACCTGGGCCATCCCCTGGGCGATGAGGAACTGGCCGAGATCGGCAGCGTGGACGTCCTGATGGTGCCGGTGGGAGGGAAACATTCCCTGAACGCTTCCCAAGCCGCCGAGGTGGTGGCCCAGATCGAGCCGCGCATCGCCATTCCGATGCATTACGCCCTGCCCGGCCTCCGGCTGCGGCTGGATGGGGTGGAGCCTTTCCTTCATGAGATGGGTGTCAAGCCGGCCGCCCCCCTGGATGTGCTGCGCCTCACTCCCAGCGACCTTCCCTCGGGGGGGGAAGAGACCCGGGTCGTTGTCCTCCGGCCGGCAGGAGAGTGAAGGTGGTCAAATACATCTTTTGCACCGGTGGAGTGGTTTCCTCGGTGGGCAAGGGCATCACCGTGGCTTCCATCGGGCTGCTCCTGCGCAGCCGGGGCATCCCCGTGGCCGTGCAGAAACTCGACCCCTACCTGAACGTGGACCCAGGCACCATGAGTCCTTACCAGCATGGCGAAGTCTATGTCACCGACGACGGGGCGGAGACCGACCTGGACCTGGGCCACTATGAACGTTTCATTGACGTCAACCTGACCCGTGCCAGCAACGTGACCACCGGCCAGGTCTATGCCGAGATCATCCAGAAGGAGCGACGGGGCGATTTCCTGGGTGGGACGATCCAGGTTATCCCGCACATCACCAACGAGATCAAGTCGCGCATCGCCGCCGTCGGCCGGCCGCTGGGCGACGGCGTCGTTATCGTCGAGGTCGGCGGCACCGTGGGCGACATCGAGGGGCTGCCCTTTCTGGAGGCGATTCGCCAGATGCGCAAGGACGCCGGCCGGGATAACGTCCTCTACGTTCACCTTACCCTCCTCCCCTACATTGCCGCCACCGGGGAACTCAAGACCAAGCCCACCCAACACAGCGTGATGGAACTGCGCCGCGTCGGCATCCACCCCGATGTCATCGTCTGCCGCTCCGATTACCCCATTTCCGAGGCGATCCGCGAAAAGATCGCTCTTTTCTGCGATGTGGACCCGGAAGCCGTTGTTCCCCTGGTGACGGTGTCCAGCATCTACCAGGTGCCGCTCCTCCTAGAAGATTTTGGGCTAGGGAAACTCATCGTCCGACGGCTAGGCCTGCCGGATCGGGAGCCCGACCTGGAGGAGTGGAGAGCGCTCCTGGAGAAGGTGTACCGGCCCAAGCCGACCATCGAGATCGCCCTGGTGGGCAAATATGTAGCCCTGCACGACGCCTACATCAGCGTGACCGAGGCGCTGCGCCACGCCGGCCTTTACCACGGGGCGGACGTGCACATCCGCTGGGTCAACGCCGAAGAGGTGGAAAAGCGCGGTCCGGAGGCGCTTCTGCAGGGGGTGCGGGGCATTGTCATCCCCGGCGGCTTTGGGCATCGGGGCATCGAGGGTAAGGTGGAAGCGGCCGGCTACGCTCGCCGGAAGAACATCCCCTTCCTGGGGCTATGCCTGGGCCTCCAATGCGCCACCATCGAGTTCGCCCGCAACGTCCTGGGCCTGGCGGATGCCAATTCAACCGAGTTCGACCCCCATACCTCCGCTCCGGTCATTGACCTCATGGCCGACCAGCGGGATGTCTATGAAAAGGGCGGGACGATGCGGCTGGGGGCTTATCCCTGCCAACTGGTGCCGGGGACGCGGGCTGCGGCCGCCTACGGCGTAGAACTGGTGCACGAGCGCCACCGCCATCGCTTCGAGTTCAACAACCGTTACCGCGAGGCGCTTCAGGAGGCCGGCCTCCTTATCTCCGGGACCTCGCCCGACGGCCGGCTGGTGGAGATTGCCGAACTGCGCGACCACCCCTGGTTTGTGGGCACCCAGTTTCACCCCGAGTTCCGTTCCCGCCCCACCCGTCCCCATCCCCTTTTCCGCGACTTTATCGGGGCCGCCCTGAAGACGGTGCTGGAAGGAGAGCAGTATCCTCTGCCGCTGGAGTGATCACCCGATGAAGCGCTCGAAGCGTTCCTTTCGCGCCTTGCAGATCGGGCAGACCTCGGGCGGTTCCGGTCGGGCACAGAGGTAGCCGCAGACCCGGCAACGCCAGATCGGGTATGGCAGTTCTCCGGGGAGGCCGGCCGGCCCTCGTTCCCGTCCCTTCTTCCGCACTTCTTCCGGCGGCCGGCGCTCGGGGATGGAACCTATCGTTTTTTCCCCGCGAAGGACCGTCTGGGAGACGTACAGGCCGCAGTAGCAGGACCCGTATTCGGCCAGGTCTGCATCGCGGTAGTCACAGGGGCAGATGATGTCCAGGTCTTCCTCCTTCACCCCGGCGGCCAGCCGGCAGGGGCAGGAGGGATAGCCGTAGCGCTCCTGGTTAATCAGAAGCCCGCGCACCAGTTCCCGGGTGAAGTCGGCATCTGGGTTGAGGTGATAGCCGCCGGCCTCGGCCTCGTGGTCCAGTTTCCTGTAAAGCGTTTCGATCTCCTCAACTGTGGGTTCGTCGCTCATCGTTTCAGTGCCTCCCGGATCTGTTCCGGCTTAAAGCCGACAATGACCTGATGCTGGTCAATCACGATCGTCGGGAAATTGCGTTGCGGGTTCCAACGGGCCACCTCCCGCATGACCGTCTCCCGCTCCTCGGGAGTCACCAGGTCCACGTCCACATAACGATAGGCCACGCCCAGTTCGTTCAGAAGCGCCTTGGTTTTCTTGCACCAGACACAAGTGCTCAAGGCATAGAGGAAGACATCGCCACAGTCTTTGCCGGAAACCGATTGAACATTCATTTGCACCTCCAGTTTGAAAACCGTCCTACTGGCGAAAAACGACCGTTCCCGAGTTTCTGGGGCAAGAGATCTATGCTGCTAAGGGGGCCCGGCTACCGACGTTGGTCGTTGGTATGAAATGGTTCACTCCGTCTTGGGATGTGTACCATGGCCAACCGATGAGTATAGTTAAGACTTACGCAATTGGGATGAGTTCATAGGTGGGGTGAGCCAGATAGGCTCGGATGGCGTCTCGCAGCATTGCTTCAGAGCACGGTGATAAACCTCTTTTGGGCGTAAGGCTTGTCCCATGGGGTGTCATCCAGGACCCAAAGCCCCTTTTTCCACAAACGCCTTCGCTTCCTGCCACAACGCCTCTGTGTCTAAAAGCCGCCTTGAAAGGAGTCAGGTAAAAGCATCGTGAGCGGGGGCTTTTTGCCCTTCGGGCATCTTGCCGCTTCCGTACAGGAAGACCTTCTGTGCGGCGATGAGAAAGTGGATTAGTCCAAATCATCGCCTTGGGATGGGTTCATCGGCTATCGCCTCCTTTTGACAGACTTCTATCTTGTGTTATTATTATGCCATAGAAAAGGGTTCGCAGTCAACTGCCTCACTCCTAGCGCTGTATCACAACCGTTGGCCGGCGGAAGAAGATGCCAAAGTCATGAAATCCCCGGTGGAGGTGGAAAACTGGAATGGCGAAATGGAACCCCCTTGTTCTTCGGCCGAACTCTACACCCTGGCCTCCCTCTTGGGCAGGGAAGCACTGATCGGCGTTCCGTACCCCTTCCCCGGCTGGCTGACGGAAGAGATCCAGGCGGTGAAAGCCCGTCAATCGCTGATGGCGCGCGGCGTTCTGGCTCCTCGCGGCGATGGGGAGACCGTGATGGACGTCGTCGCCGCCTTGATCGGCACCCTGATCGCCCCCCAGACGGTTTTCACTCTCACCCTCACCGTACCCGATCAACCCTCCGGTCAGATCAACATCTACCACCGGCCGCCGCTGACCGTCGCGCTGGAGCAAAGGGAAGAGCAATGGCACCTCCGCTTTCCTCCCCGACACTGCTGCCATCGCCCGCGGCGTCCTGATCCGGGAAATCACCATGGCTTTGGGATGGAGGGACCAAGGGGAAATCTACGCCGACCCGCCAGGACGCCTCCTCCATTCCCAGGAGACGCCGGCACAAGCCGGCGCCTGGGACGGAGTCCGCCTTTTCTTCCAGGAAAGGGGGGCCTACGCTGCCCCACCTCAACTTCCACTTCCAGGCGAAGGAGGAGGCCCAGTCATATGGCGACCTCTGAGGCCGGGACAGCCTCCCGTTTCCCCCCGCCCCCTGTTCCGGCAGCATCGCCTTTTCCTTCCGGCGGTTTTGTCTGGAAGCAGGTTGATGAGGATTGAAAGGAGGTGAAAACGCATCTCAAAGAATATTGTTCCATCAACAGGGCAATGCAAGCAAATCCAAATCCTATAGGAGGTGAACAATGGCACGCATTCGGATAACCCCTGAACAGGTCCGGCAGGTCTGGGGAGGGATGACCTCCCGGCGCTTCTACGGCGACTTCCGGCGGCGGCGGGGGAAGGGCGGGCTGTGGGCCGGGGTGGGATTGTTGACCGTGGTGGGATTGCTGACCATCGCGATCGGTTGTGGGGTACCGCAGCAGGTTCAGCAACAGCAAGCCACGGCGACGGCCCAGGCGGCAGCGCAGGCCACGGCGACGGCGCAGGCGCAAGCCATGGCGACGGCACAAGCGCAAGCCACGGCGACGGCCCAGGCGGCAGCGCAGGCCACAGCGACGGCCCAAGCGCAGGCTACTGCGACAGCCCAAGCCCAGGCCACGGCGACGGCCCAGGCCGCTCCCATCCTACCGGTCCTGGCCGGAACGCCGCTGCCGATGCCGGTGGCGGCTATCTCCCCCCAGAACGCCGACCGGGTGGTGCAACTGGCCCGCTGGGGGAAGGGATGCATCATCGAAGTCGCCTACTCGCCGGATGGGAAACTTCTGGCGGTGGCCTCCTCGCTAGGGGTGTACCTGTACGATGCCGCCACGTTGGGAGAAGTGCGCTTCCTGGAGGCCGATGCCCCGGTGGGGAGCGTGGCCTTCAGCCCGGACGGGGGGATGGTGGCCTCAGGGTCGGAGGATAAGACCGTTCGGGCTGAAGGCCGCGCTCCTCACCGGGGCATCGGCCTCCAGGAAGCGCACTTCTACCAACGTGGCGGCATCGTACAGGTACACCCCTAGCGAGAAGGCCACCGCCAGAAGTTTCCCATCCGGC
>JASFBA010000042.1:0-17793 GCA_036172265.1 Chloroflexia bacterium | reverse complement strand
ACGCATTTCACGGCGACGGTGGTTTCGGGGACGGGCGTATCGTACAGGTGGGACTTTGGGGACGGGGGGAGTGGGGAGGGGTAGGTGGTCAGCCACACCTACGGGGTGGCCTGGCACTACACGGCGACGGTGGTGGCGAGCAACCGGGTGAGCCAGGCGCAGGCGGAGACGGTTGTTCACGTGGTACAGCCCACCTGGAGGATTTATCTGCCCCTCATATTCCGGAGTGCATGGCTGGCCCGCGGGGCACCGTGAATGCTTTACTGCCTTGGACAGGCCTCCTGGCATAAGGTGTGATATAATAAAATCAGCACTTTTCAAGGATAGGCCGGGGAATATTGGCGAAAAGGGCACTTTTCGGCCGGCGAAACGACCGGAGAAAGGAGACCGGATGGCCTTTCACTAGACCGCATCGGCCGGCGGGTGTGGGAAGCCCGCCCAAGAACTTTCTATGAAGGAGTATCCCATGGCAGGACATATGCTCCCCTTCCCTAAGGGGAAAGAAGTTTGGGCTTCTCAGGTCAACAACGACCCCAACCCTTCCCACGGGCCGGGCACCAAACTGGCCTGGGCCTTTGATTTCAACCTGGGCGTGGGCAACGAGGACGAGGGCGAAGTCATCGTGGCCGCGGCCGGCGGGACCGTGGTCAAGATGCGGGAAAGCACTTCCGACGATACCTGCGGCGGAAGCGAATACTCCGGTCGGGCCAACTACATCCTGATTCGCCACGACGAAGGTGGCTGCGACCTCTATCTCCATCTCATGCAGGGCAGCGTCAGCCGCTTCGGGTTGCAAGTGGGCAGCCGGGTGGTACGCGGGCAGGAGATCGGACTCCTGGGCAAAACCGGCTGGACCGGCTGCGGGGCTCACCTGCACTTTCAGCATCAGCGCTGCGGCCTGACTTGTCAGTACCCCTGTCCGGCCATCAACTACCTCCAGCAGTCGCTTGAGGTCACTTTTGACGACGTTCCCGAATCCGATCACAAGCCCAGGAAGCGGGTTATCTATGTTTCCCAGAACGAGCGAGAGGCGCCGCCTCCTCCTCCGACTTCTCTCCTGGAGGCGCTCTGGGCGACGACCTGCCGGCCCTCCGGCGCGGCCTATGAGCCCGAACATCCCCTTCTGGCCTATGCCATCGCCCATCGCCTGGGCGCGCCGCTGGGCCTGCCGCTCAACGTCTCCCTGAACCAGCAGAACTATGTGATGCAGGTCTTTGCCCGGGATACGCTCTGTGCTCCTCAGGAGAATCTGGCCGACATCCGTCGGATGAGCGATCTGGTGCAGGCAGGGGATCCTCTGGGGATGCCCCTTCTTCAGGCCACCTTCTCCGCCGCCGGCAGTGCCTTTCACCCCTACTGGGCCACCCACATTTACTACCTGGAACAGATGGCCATCCGCCCCCTGGGGGCTCCGCTGGGGCCGGTGCGCACACTGGAATTCGACGGGAAACGTTACGACCTGGAGTTCTTTGCCCTGGACACACTTTATACCCTTGTGCCCCACTGGCGCGACGTCCGCCGCCTGAGCGACCTCCTGCAGCCCATTGCCCCGCCTCCCGGCCAGGAGTACGATTGGGCGCTGGGCGGGGCCCTCCACCAGATGATGCGAGCGCTCCTCTCGCCCCAGCACACCCTGGAGCGCTGGCTGGTAGAGCGGACCTATGAACGGGCCGGCGTCGCCTTCGATCCGGACAAGGCCCGCTTCTGGTATGCCCTGGGTCAGGTAGCCTCCGCCCGTCCCCTGGGCAATCCGCTCGGCGGCGGCCCCTATAACGGAGAGTACGCCGTCGAGTCCGAGGGCATCCGCTATGGGGTAGAAGTCTATGCCGGCGACACGATCTACTGGGCGCCGCCGAACTGGCGCGACATCCGCCGGCTGAGCAATTTGGGAGTCTGAACGTCGTCCGAATCCGATGGCCAACTGGATTACCCTGAGCCGTCTAGCACCGCTGACCCTGACGGTGATCTTCTTCTACCTCGATGGGGCGGCTTTCCAGTGGGCTGCCGTCCCGCTCGTTCTCCTTTTGCTGATCCTGGACCTGGTGGACGGTGTCGTGGCCCGACGGACCGGGAGCGTCTCCCGACTGGGCAGCGCGCTGGACGTGGCGATGGACCGCCTGGTGGAGTTCATCCTCTGGGTCTGTTTCGCGGACCTCCGGCTGATCCCGGTATGGGTACCGCTGGTGGTGATCACCCGAGGTCTGATCGTGGATGCCGTCCGCGCCCTGGTCCTGGCTCAGGGAGGGACGGCCTTTGGCATGATGCACTCGCGGCTGGGGCGCTTCCTGGTCTCTTCCCGCTTTATGCGCGATTTCTATGGCGTAACCAAGACGTGCGCCTTTCTGTCCCTGGCCGGCGTGCACGCCCTGGGTCGCCAGATGGCCCAGGCGGGGGCCACCCCAGCGCTCCTGGGCGCGATGCTGTGGATATATCCCGCCGGGTATGCCCTGACGGTGCTGGCGGTGGTCCTGTGTCTAGCCCGAGGCATCCCGGTCCTCTTCGATGCCCGCGCCGTCCTCCGGCGCGGCCTGCCCGATGACCGATGAGCCGGCCGGCCGCCTTTTTCGATATTGACCGCACCCTTGTGGTGGAGACATCGCTGGAGCGCTGTTTCCTGCGCCTGGCCTGGAGGAAAAGGGTGCTCGGTCCGGCGACGTTGGGGAAAAATCTGCTCTTTGGCCTGCAGGCCCTGGGGGTTTTGCCGGCTGAAAGGCCCTTTTCCATCCCTGCCGGCCTCCCTTTCTTCACCCGCCTGCGCTACGCTTTCCTCAGCGGCAACAAGGCTTACCTGCGAGGTTTACCCTTGGAACGGTGCCGGGCACTGGCCGAAGAGGCTTTTCACCAGGAGGTGCTTCCCCGCCTGAGCCCGCGGGGGGTGGAAACGCTTCGCCGGCACCAGGCCGAGGGCCGGTGTGTCGTCCTCTTCAGCGGCACGCTCGACTTCCTGGGGGAGCCGCTACGGGCTTACCTTTCGGCTGACCGCCTGCTGGCGGCCCGGCCGGAGGTTCGGGACGGGGTGTTGACCGGCCGGCTGATCGAACCCCACCCCTACGGAGAGGCCAAACGCGCCCTCCTGCTGGCTCTGGCCGACGAGGAGGGGCTGGACCTGGAGCGTTCCTACGCCTACGCCGACCATCACACCGACATCCCGTTTCTGGCATGCGTGGGGCATCCCATGGCGGTCAATCCGGACCGCCTTCTGGCCCGGGAGGCGAGCCGCAGGAAATGGAATATCGAGATATGGTCTCTTTGAAGCCGGAGCAGCCGCTGGACTTGGCAAAGGCTATCACCCTTCGGCCGGCCCTGTTCCAGGAGCAAGCCGGCCGGCGCGTCCGTTGCCTGACCTGTGAGCGGCGATGTCTCCTTGCCCCCGGCGATGTGGGCTGGTGCCGTACCCGCCGGAACCAGGACGGTGTCCTTTACACCCTGGTTTATGGGGCGGTCTCTTCCCTTTCGGCCAACCCTATCGAGAAAAAGCCGCTCTACCACTTTTACCCCGGCACGGTGGCGCTCACGGCGGGAAGTTGGAGTTGCAACTTTGGCTGTCCCTGGTGTCAGAACTGGGACATCAGCAAGCGCCCGCCACCGTCCGAGCCCGAATATACTTCTCCAGAAGCCTTCGTCGAACTGACCGAACGCTCCCGCTGCGCCGGCACCTCCATCAGTTTCAACGAACCGACCCTCTCCCTGGAATGGTCGCTGGAAGTCTTTCGCCTGGCCCGGTCACGGCGGCTGTATAACACCTTTGTCACCAACGGCTACATGACCGAAGCGGCGTTGGCGGCGCTGGTGGAGGCCGGCCTGGACGCCGCCAACGTGGACATCAAGGGCGATGCCGAGGCTGTGCGCCGGTATTGTGGGACCGATGTGGAGGTGGTCTGGCGTAACTGCCGGCACATCCGCGAGGCGGGTGTCTGGCTGGAGGTCACCACCTTGGTCATCCCCACGGTCAACGATGCCGAGGAAGTGCTTCGGGGGATTGCCCGGAGAATCGCCACAGAACTGGGGCGGGAGGTCCCTTGGCACGTTACCGCCTACTACCCGGCCTATCGTTTCACTGCCCCGCCGACGTCCCGGCGAACCCTGGAGCGGGCCTGGGAGATCGGCCGAGAGGAAGGGCTGCGGTACGTCTACGTGGGCAACCTCCCGGGCCATCCGGGCGAGCATACCCGCTGCCCCGGCTGTGGGGCGCTCCTCATCGAGCGGGCCGGCCTTCTGGTGCGGGCGAGCCGGCTGGTGGAGGGGCGATGCCCGCGTTGCGGGGAGGCCATCGCCGGCGTCTGGTAGGCCGGCCGATCTACCACAGCCCCGGCAGCAGGGCCTTGCGCTCCGGCGGATAATCGGGGAAATGCTCCCGATACCAGCGGTGGTGGGTCCAGGCGCGAGGCGCCAGGTTGGCCGTGGTCCACACGGCAAAGGCCAGGCCCGGCAGCGACCAGGTGGCCAGAGCCCATCCTGTCCATTCTGTGATTTCCCCAAGGTAGTTGGGGCAGGAGACCCAGCGGTAGAACCCTCCCTGAGGGATACGGTAGCCGTTTTCGCCTGGCCGGCGCAGGTTGCGGAGGATGCGGTCGGCCTGGCGGTTGATGGCGAATCCGGCCAGGAAGAGCGCGAACCCGGCCAGAAAACGCGGGTCCCGAAGCCAGGTGGAAGGATAGCCGCCGGAGAGGTGAAAGAGGTAACGGCCGTTCAGGTAGGCGTTGACGACGTTGAAGAAAAAGCCCATGCCCACGATGGCGAGCGGCATCGGTCGGGAGCGGCTGCGTCGGGTCCAAGGATAGATCAAGGCGCGGTGGATGTAATGGGCTTCCCACATCCCCCAAAAGGCCCAGGAAGTCGGGGCTTCTCGGTGCCGGCCCAGGACGAAGAGGAAGGCGAAGGCAATGGCGGCCGGCGCTTCCATCGCTATCCAGCCGATCGGGTCGGGCAGGGCCGGCCCCCATCCCCGGCGGACATGTCGGCCGTAGGGGGCGGTGAAAAAGAAGAGCAGAAACGAGACCATGGCGGCGAAGACCAGCCACACGGCCAGGAGAAATTCATAGAAGGTGGCTTCAATCATTTTCCCTCCTGGAGCAAAGGGGCAGGCGGCCGGATTCGACAAACCAGCGTAAGGTATCCCGAATCGTCTCGTGGAACGGCCGCGGCCGGTAAGAAAGGTCGCGGCCGGCCCGCTCGTGGCTTATCCGACGGTTGCCCTCCAGGGCTTCGATGGCCACGGAAGTGAAGAGCGGCCGCATCCGTAGGAGGCGTGCCGCCAGGGTGGCCAGCGGAGCGACCCGACGGGCCAGGTCCGGCGAGACGACCCGTCGGGGTGCCGGGACGCCGGTGAAGCCCTCGACCAGGGCGGCGATCTCCGCCAGAGTCGCCCAGTGGCCGGAGAGGATATAGCGGGCCCCCGGCGGGGCAGCCTCTGCCGCCCGGAGTGCCGCGGCTACCACGTCGCGCACGTCCACCCAATCGAAGCCGCCGGCAACCAGGGCCGGCAGTTTTCCCCGGGCCAGGTAAAGGAGAACGTGCCCAAAGTGCGAAGGCCGGAAGTCGTAAGGGCCGACGATGGCGGTGGGGTAGAGGATTACCGCATCCAGACCGCAGAGTATCGCCGCCCGTACCTCCCGCTCCCCTGCCGCCTTGGAGCGGCTGTAAGGGGAAGCCCGATGGGAATCCGAATCCACCAGGGGACGGGATTCGTCCACCGGGGTATCCAGCGGCTCCTGTTCCAGGGCATGGATCGAACTGAAGTGGACCAGTCGGCGTACGCCGCACTCCAGGCAGGCACGGACGACGTTACGGGTGCCCAAGACATTGACCTGCTCCAGGAGCGGCCATTCGTCCCCCAGGATGGAGATGTAGGCAGCGGTATGGTAGACCACTTCGGCTCCGGCAAAGGCTCGGCGCAGCGTCTCCAGGTCGCAGATGTCGCCCTGGATCACCTCGAGGTCCAGCCCTTCGACGGCCCGGCGGTCGCGGTGCACCAGAGCCCGGACCGGCCGGCCGGAGGACAGCAGGGCCCGCAGGAGGTTTCCTCCCACGTGCCCGGAGGCTCCGGTAACGACAACGGTCATCGCTCTTGTCCTCCGATGATCATTAGCAGGTCGCTCAGGGGGATGGGGAACGGGAACAGGCCGAGGGTGCCTTCAACGAAGCCTCGGCGGGAACTCTCCCGGCCGTATCGGTTTCGGTGGCTGGAGTAAGAGGAGCGGGAAGCGGCCGGTACGTTTCCTCCTGCCGGAGGGCCGGGACGGCTACCACAACGCCCAGGGCAAAGGCCAGGCTCACCAGGGCCCCGAAGGCCGCGGCCCAGGACGGGCCGAGCCACTGGGCCAACCCGCCGGCAAGAAGCGACATAAACGGCGTCGTCCCGAAGAACATCATCATATAGACTCCCATCACCCGGCCGCGCAACTGGTCGGGAACGATGGTCTGGATAAGGGTGTTGCTGCTCGAATTCTGGGTAACGAAGCCGAAGCCGGCCATCGCCAGGGCGAGGAGGGTGAGGGGAAGGTAGGACGAGAAAGCCAGTCCCAGCACGGCCGTGGGAAAGAGGAGGCTGCCGGCTGTGAGAAGGAGGGCCTTGCGCCGGCTGCGGCCCAAGGAGGCCACAGTCAGCGCGCCGCTCACCGCCCCGATGCCCACCGCCGTCTGCAAAAGGCCCACCCCCGATTCGCCGATGCCCAGCACATCTATGGCAAAGGCCGGCAGGAGGATGGAGTAAGAGAAGCCAAAGATGGAAGAGACGGCCACCAGGGCAATGACGGTGCGGACGATGGTGTGGCCTCCGATGTACCTCAGGCCCTCCCGCAACTGCACTGTGAGCGGTTCGGCCTGCAGGGCCGGCCGGCCTTCCGGCATTCGCATCCGCAGCAGGGCAAAGACGACGGCCAGGAAGGAGATCCCGTTTATGGCGAAGCACCAGGCCGGATGCAAAAAGGCCAGGATGAGCCCGGCCGCGGCCGGCCCGACGATGCGGGCCAGGTTGAGCATCATCGAATTCAGGGCGATGGCGTTCAAGAGGTCCCGCCTGTCCCCGACCAGTTCCACGGCCAGGGCCTGTCGGGTCGGGGCATCGAAGGAATTGGCGATGCCCAATCCCGTTGCCAGCAGGACTATATGCCAGAACTGGACCGCTCCCGTGGCGGTGAGCGCGGCCAGGATGAGGGCCAGGAGCATCATCGCGATCTGGGCGGCCAGCAGGATACGCCGCTTGTTGAAGCGGTCGGCCAGGGCCCCGGCCGGGAGCATAAGGAAAAGGGTCGGGATCGAGCCGGCGAAGGAGACGGTCCCCAGGGCGATCTTGGAATGATCCGTCAGGAGGTAGACGACCACCTGCTGGGCCACCGATTGCATCCAGGTGCCCATCAGGGAGACGGTCTGGCCGAAGAACCAGAGCCGATAGTTCCGATACCGGAGGGCGGAGAAGGTGACCGCCCCACGTTGCTTTATCGCCGCCAGGAGGTGGGCCACATTCACGGCCATATAGGGCTTCAGTAAGAACCGGCCTTTGCCTACTGCTATTATACCACCGGGACGGGAAAAGGGGAAAAACCGGGTTGGCTCAACTCAATTCCCCGCCGGCGGGAAGGGGACTGGCCGGGGACGGCCTCCGGCGGGAGGCCCGGCCGGGAAGAACCGCGGCCAGGATAAGCGAGGGGAAATATAACCGTTCTCGGGGGCGAACCGTCGCTGTGCTCTCTTTCTCGTTTAGATGGAGATGCGTAAGCCCTCGGCTCGCCCCTGCCGGTTACGGGCGCACCCGTAGGGTGAGGGAGACTTCCTGCTGGGGACCGATAGCGAGGGTGGGGAGGCCTTCCATCTGCCAGGTCTGGCAAGCGGAACCGTCCGGCAGGATTAGCCGATACAGCCGTTCCCTTTCCTCACGAAACCCCGCAGCGGCTTTGGCTTCCGGGGCCAGGGCCAATACTAGCCGATAGGTGCCGGCCGCGGGCAGGGAGAGGGAAAAGGTGCCGTCGGAGGCGGTAGTGGTGCTGCCGTGCCAGCCGGTCGTGCCGCTGATGACCAATATAAGCCCGGACAGGGGGCGGCCGGCCTCATCATAGACCAGGCCGCTGAGTCGGGGAGCGGGAAGTTCGGCTTCGCTGCGTGCCGAGATGGCCACGACTTCCAGGGCTAGGGGAATGCCGGGGCAGGGCGGAGGGCTGGGAACGAGGGCTAGATAATCTTTGGTAGCCGCCGAGGGAGAGGCCGGCGCTATGGGAGGGGCCTGGAGGGCCGGCGATGTAGCCTCGGCCTGAATTCCCTGTTCCGCCTCCAACGCTCGGGGCGCGGCTGGCCCGGACGGGGCCGGCCGGAGGAGCAGCCCCACCACGACGGCCATAAGAAGCACGGCCGCAACCGAGGCGGCCGGAAGGAGCCGCCACCAGAGCGGCCGGGCAGGACGGGCCAAGCCTTCCTGCACCCGAACCCACAGCGTCCGCGAGGGCGTGCCCTGTGGCAGGGCGCGTATGGCCCGGCCCAGACGGCGATAAGACTCCAGGGCTTGGACACACTCGGCACACTCTGCCAGATGTGCCTCTACCCGCATTCGTTCCTCCGGGGTCACTTCGCCATCGCAATAGGCAGAAACCAGAAGGCGCCAATCCTCATGCTTCATAGGACATCCTCCCCACCGAGTTGCCGAAGGATTTCCCGTAGCCGTTCTCTGGCCCGAAAGAGCGCCACCCGCACCGTGGTGATCGGTTCGCCCAGCGTCTCGGCCATTTCCTCATAGGTCAACCCCTCGAATTCGCGCAGGATGATGTAGGCCCGATACCGGGGAGGCATCTGCCGGAGTGCCTCCTGAACCAGTTGCACCTGTTCCTGGAGGAGAACGTCGCGCTCAGGAGAGAGGGGGCGGACGTGGCGTTGGCGCAGTGTGTCGTCCAGAGAGGTTTCCCGCCGGCGCTTGCGCCCGCGCAGCAGGTCCATGGTAGTGGTGTAGAGGATACGCCGCAACCAGGAGTCCAGGCTGCCGGGGTCGCGCATGTGCTGTAGCGAACGAAAGGCTTTGATAAAGGTCTGTTGGACCACATCCTCGGCCTCGTCGGCGTCGCCGATAAGATGACAAACCAGGTGGAAGAAGTGCATATGGTAATGGTTGAAAATCTGGGCAAAGGCCTTTTCATCGCCCCGGCGGGCCGCTTCTACCCAGGCCCGCTGCTCTTCTTCGCTCATCGTAACCTCTTGGGGCAGAGTAACAGACGAACCAGCACTCCAATGGTTTCTCCCAGGAGTCACCTCCGGCGATCCCGAAGCAGGGAGAGCAGTTGCCGGAGGTAATGAAATATCTCCTGGGGGCCGAATTTACTCTTCCCGTAACGGCGATCCTCGAAGGTATAGGGAATTTCGACGGAACGGCGGTAACGTCCCCGGGCCATCACCTCCAGGCCGATCTTGAAGCCGATCGGGTTCAGAGTCACCCCTGCTACTACCCCTCGTCTCAGGGCAAAGAAGCCGGAGGTAGCATCTCGCATCGGGACAAGGGGACGGGCCAACAGGTTGGCCACCCAGGAAACAAAGCGGCGTGTCCAGGGCCAGCGGGCCACACCGCCGTCCCGGACATAACGGCTGGCTACGGCCAGTTCGGCTTCCCCGGCCAGGATGGGAGCGACCAGACGGGGAACTGCTTCCGGAGGATGGCTCAGGTCGGCGTCCATGACCACCAGAACCTCCCCCCGGGCTCGGGCCATCCCCTCCAGGACGGCCGAGGCCAGCCCGGCCCTGGCCGGGCGGTGGAGGACGCGTATGGGGTAGCGGCGGGCCAGGTCTTCGGCAAGTACACCGGTGCCGTCAGGCGAACCGTCGTCCACGACGACCAGTTCGCCTTCCAATCCTGCCTCCTGCAAGGCTGCAAAGAGCCGGCCGGCCAGTTCCGGAAGCGACTGGGCCTCGTTGTAGGTCGGGACGATGACAGAAAGTTGCATTCTGGCACCATCAAGCGGGTTCTGAACCCGCCCCTACGCCCCTGCGCCGGCCTGCTCGGCCCACTCGCGTTCCACGGGGAAGCGCGGGAGGATCACCGCCCACTCGTTCAGGAGAACCTGATCCCCGGGCTGGAGGGCCTCCTTGGGCTTTTCTTCCTTCCCGCCCCGACGGGGCAGCGGGAAGATGCCGATGCGGTTCCCCACACGGTGATGGCGCCGCTCGATGAGTGCCATGCCCAACTGATAGCCGTTGGTATCCAGGGCGCAACTGGTAACGACGCCGATGCAGCGCCCACGGCGATCCACCACCGGGTCGCCGTTCTTGACGGCCGGCACACCTTTTTCCTCCAGGCGAAAGCGGCAGATCTCGCTTTCCCGTTCGGTATCGCGGCGGGCGATGACGGCGTGTTTGCCGATGAAGAAGGGCTTGTGTAACTTGACATAAGAACCAAACCCGGCCTGAGCCGGGGTGATGTGGTAGGGGCCGGCCAATTCATGGCCGTACAGAGGCAGGCCGGCTTCCGTCCGGGTGGAGTCGCGGGCCCCCAGCCCGGCCGGCTTCACGCCCAGAGGTTCCCCGACCTCCAGGATACGCCACCAAAGGGCCGGCGCCTGTTCGGGATGGACGAAGAGTTCAAAGCCCAGCCGCTCACCGGTGTAGCCGGTGCGGGCCGCGACCAAGGGGATGCCGTCCAGGACCACTTCGGCCAGTTCGGTCCGTCGCAGGCGGGAGAGGAGTTGCCGGGTAGCCTTATCCCAGGCTAGGGCAAGGAGCGTCTTTAGAGAGGCCGGCCCCTGCAGGGCAATGTCCACTTTACAGGCCTCGCCGTTGGCCGGGTCCTTCAAATTGAACAACTCCACCGGATGCTCGATCTCCCGCACCGGATGCTTGCGGTCGATGAGCACCCGGCGTTCGTTCACGGCATTCAGCCAGGCCCAGTCCTTGTCCTCGTTGGCAGCGTTGACCACCAGGAGGTAGCGGTCAGGGCGCAGGCAGTAGACAAAGAGGTCGTCCAGGACCTCCCCGTCCGGGTCCAGCATATAGGCATAGGCCGACTGGCCGGGACGCAGGCCGGCCACATAGTTGGTGAGGACCACGTCCAGGAAGGCGGTGGCATGTTCGCCGCGGACTTCAAAGACGCCCATATGGGAAACGTCAAAGAGGCCGGCGCTGCGACGCACGGCCAGGTGTTCCTCATAGATGCTGGTGTAGCGCACCGGCATCTCGTAGCCGGCAAAGGGGACGATGGCAGCCTTCGTGCGCACGTGCTCCTGATAGAGGGCGGAGCGCTTGAAGGGGGCGTTCTCCGGCTCTTGCCAGCGGAACTCCTCACGGTCGGCCGGCGGCGTAAGTTCGGCCAGAATCGGCTCCAGGCCGATGAAGTAGGTTTTCGAGAGGCATATCCGGTCGGCGAAGCGGCCGCGGATGAGGTCCAGGCCGCTGACCTCGGGTTCCCCCTCTTCCCAGGAGGGCAGGCCGGTTTCGGCGTGGAGGGCCTTGCGGGCGGCCAGGCCGGCCGGACGAATTCCCAGCGGCTTCCCTGTCTCCAGGAGGAGGCGCCACAGTCGGGAAGCCTGATCGGGGTGGACGTAGAGTTCGTAGCGTTCGTCCTGCTCGGTGTAACCGGTGCGATGCAGGAGGACCGGGATACCGTCCACCTGCACCGGAAGGAAGTGGCGGAAGCGCAGCCGGTCGGCGGCGGGGATAAGGGAGTGGAGCAGGGCCACGGCCTGGGGGCCCTGCACGGCCAGCATGCACCGGCGCTGGGGCGGGTCGGTCTCCTTGAGATCCTCGACCACGGCCGGCCCCTGAATTTTGGCAAAGACATCGTCCTGGTCGAAGAGGATGTAGCCATCGGAGAGGCCACGCAGCCAGGCCTTGACCTTCTCCACCCGTGCGGCGTTGCAGGTGATAAGAAAGTGGTCCCGCCACTTTTTATCGCGGTCCAGGTAAAGGACGGCAATGTCATCTATGAGGCGGGCATCCTGGTCCAGGAGGAAGGTGCGGATGCTCTGGCCGATGGGGATGCGGCGCAGGTCGCCGGTAATGGCCTCCTGGAGGAGCGGCAGGGCGCGTTCGCCCCAGACGTAGAGGAGGCCCGTATCGCTGCCGTCGAAGAGGGCGACGCCCTCTTCGGCGGCCCGAAGTTCAGCCTGGGGATCGCCGTAATGCTCCGGCAGGAGCCAGCCGTGGTGTTCGCACCAGGTGGCCCCCAGGCGATCGTGCTCAGCCCGCAGAGTCGTCTCCCGATGGGAGAAATGGGCCGGCATCAGGGCGTAGAAGGGATAGCCGCGTTCCTCCACTTCGATCTCCCTGGCGGTGCAGGAGCGCTCCAGTTCGGCCACCTCCCGTTTGACCTCCTCCAGAAGTTCGAGGGAAATTTTCCCGCGGCCCTGTAACCCGGTGAGGCCGATGTAACTGAAAGCGTGGATGTTGGGCAGGACCTTGCCCACGATTTCGGCGATGCGCTCCATCTCCGGGACACCCATGCCGCGCTGGGTAACCCAGGTGGTGCCAAAGCGCAGGCCCGAAGGATGGGCCGGGTTTTCGTCGCCGTAGATGGTGTTCTTGTTTACGGTGATGCCGCAGAGGTCGAGGATGCGGGAGGCGATCTCGCCGGTGAGGGGGTAACCGGTGGGGGTTTGGACGCTGCGCAGGTCTATGAGGCACATATGGGAATCGGTGCCGCCATAGGCCAGTTGAAAGCCCTGCCGGCGGAAGGCCTCGGCCAGGGCGGCGGCGTTCTCGACGATGCGCCTCTGCAACTCCCGGAAGGCCTCGGTCTGGGCCAGTTTGAAGCAGACGGCTTTGGCGGCAATGACGTGGATGTGCGGCCCGCCCTGCTCGCCGGGGAAGACCCCTACCTCGATTCTCTCGGCCAGGTCGGGGTCGGTGGTCAGGATGCAGGCGCCGCGGGGCCCGCAGAGGGTCTTGTGGGTGGTGAAGGTGACCACGTGGGCGTGGCCGATGGGGGAAGGGAAGACGCCGGCCGCGACCAACCCGGCGGTATGGGCGATGTCGGCCATGAAGATGGCCCCGACCTCATCGGCGATCCGGCGGAAGGCGGCCCAGTCCACGCTCCAGGGGTAGGCGCTGTAGCCGGCGATGATAAGTTTTGGACGGTGTTCTAGAGCGAGTTTGCGGATTTGGTCGTAATCGAGTTTGCCGGTGGCCGGGTTGGCCTCGTACGGCACCACCCGGTAGAAGCGGCCGGAACGGTTGACCGGGCTGCCGTGGGTGAGGTGGCCGCCGTGGGTGAGCGACATCCCCATCACCACGTCGCCCGGCTGGCAGAAGGCGTTGTAGACGGCGTTGTTGGCGGCGGCACCGGAGAGGGGTTGGACGTTGGCGCAGATATGCTCGGCCGGCACTTCGGGTGTGGCAAAGGCCTCGGCGCAGCGTTTCATCGCCAGGGCCTCGACAAAGTCCACCAGTTCCGTGCCCTTGTAGTAACGCCGGTCGGAGTAACGGCGGTGGTAGGCCAGTTCCTGCTTGAAGTTGAGGATTTCCTCGCGTTCGAATCGTGTCATGCGCAGGGAAGGGTAGCCTTCCGCGTAGATGTTGTTATAAACGGAAGCGAGGGCCTCCCGGACGGCGCGAGGGGCGATGCTCTCAGAGGCGATCATAATAAGTTTACGCTGCTGGCGCTCTTCTTCCAAGCGGATGAGAAAATCGAGGTCAGGATCCAGAGAAGCCAGGTCTTCCTGAAAGAGGAAAAGGTCGCGTCTGACTTCGGACATCTTACCCACTCCTTTGTTTGTGCTCGCACGCTCCACCTTGAACGTGCTTCCAGAGAAAACTCTACCAGGCGGAAGATACTATATCGCTCCTTTCCCCCTTTGTCAATCGGCGTTTGCCCTGCCGGGAGAAATGTGCTAAAATAGCGCCCGACGGTCGACACCGTTTTTAGATCCTGGAAAAAGGAGCGACGACATGGGCTTTCGCAAAGAGGCGAACGGCCCAATATCGATCTTCCGGCTGCGTTCAGGTGCCTTCCCCCTGAGGGCACCTGTTTTTGTTGCGATGGCACCGAAGCCATAGGAGCAAAGGTTTCCGGCAGAACACAGGAGGTAGTTCCATGCAAGTCCTGGAATCGGGCATCGGCGAACTCTTGCAACCTTACAGCATGGAAGAATTTCGCGAGTGGAACCGCACCCAGAAGCCCAGAGGCTTTGTGGACAAATTGATGAGCGAACAGGAGGCCATCGCCCGTTTCGTTCACGACGGCGATTACATCGGCAAGGAACTCTACGGCACCTGTCGGGCCCCGATGTCGCTGGCGCGGGAACTGGTGCGCCAGGGGAAGAAGCATCTGCGGGCCGTCGGGCAGGGGGTGCTGGAACTGGACCTGTGGGTAGCGGCCGGCCTGATCGACGCGATGGACATTACCTACCACGGCCTGGAAGTCTACGGCGTCTCCTACGCCCTGCGCCGGGCCGCCGAAAGCGGGAAACTGAAACTGGTGGAGTGGAGCAACGGGGCCATCACCTGGCGGATGAAGGCGGCGGCCATGGGCGTGCCCTTCATCCCGGTCAAGTCCATGCTCGGCTCCGATACCTTCCGCTACAGCGCGGCCAAGGTGGTAGAATGCCCCTTCACCGGGGAAAAGGTCTGTCTCCTGCCGGCCCTGGTACTGGATGTGGCCCTCATCCACGTCCACCGGGCCGACCGCTACGGCAACGCCCAGGTCGAGGGCATCTCGGGCTTTGCTTTCGAGATGGCCCGGGCAGCCAAGCGGGTGATCATAAGCGCCGAGGAGATCGTGGATACCGAGGAGATTCGCAAGTACCCCGACCGCACTACCATCCCTTACTACCTGGTGGACGCCGTGGTGCATGCCCCCTTCGGCTCGCACCCCGGGGAAATGGTCTATAGGTACGAACGCGACGAGGAACACATTCGCGACTATGTGCAGGCCTCGCAGACGGAGGAGGGGATGAAGGCGTATATGGACCGCTATGTATACGGCGTGAAAAACCATCAGGAGTACCTGGAACTCATCGGCGCGGAACGGCTGGAATACCTCAAGCGTACCTGTGTCGGGAGGTAAACGATGGAATACAACCGCACCGAACTTCTTATCTGCAGTGCGGCCCGGCTGGTGGAGGACAACTGCACCGCCTTCATCGGCACGGGTATCCCCATGCTGGCCGCATCGCTGGCCCAGAAACTCTATGCCCCCAACTTGATTCCGATCTTTGAGTTCGGCGGGACGGGGGCGCTCCTGGTACGCCTGCCGCGGGCGGTGGGCGAATCGCGCACCTTTTACCGGGCGGTGGCCGCCTCTGGCATCTGCGACATCATCGAGACGGCCCAGCGCGGCTTTGTGGATTACGGCTTCCTGGGCGGGGCCCAGATCGACCCCTACGGCAATTTGAACTCGACCTGCATCGGCGGGGAGCACGATCATCCGAAGGTGCGGCTTCCCGGAAGCGGTGGGGGGAACGACGTGGGCAGCCACTGCTGGCGGACGATCATCCTCATGCAACACGAGAAGCGGCGTTTCCTCCCCAAGGTGGATTTCATCACCACGCCGGGGTATCTGACCGGGCCGGGGGCACGGGAAGCGGCCGGCCTGCCCCGTGGGACCGGCCCCTACCGGGTGGTCACCAGCCTGGCCATTATGGGCTTTCACCCGGAGAGCAAGCGCATGATGCTCCTGAAGGTGCAGCCCGGGGTCACGGTGGAACAGGTGGTGGAGAACACCGGCTTCGAACTCATTATCCCCGACCATGTGGAGGAAAACGAACCGCCGACGGTGGAGGAACTGCGCGTGTTGCGGGAGGAGGTGGACCCGGAGCACATTTACATATGATCTCTATCTCTTTCGACCGGGCGGCCTCTTTCTACGACCGCACGCGGGGCTTTCCTCCCGGTGTGGAAAAGCAGGTGGCCGGGGGAATCGTTCGATGGGCCGGCCTGAAAGAAGGCGAGCGCTTGCTGGAACTGGGCGTGGGAACCGGCCGGCTGGCCTTGCCGCTCGTGGAAGAGGGACTAGCCGTTTTCGGCGTGGACATCTCCTGGAAGATGCTGGAGGTGCTGCGGGGGAAAGATAGGCAACATCGGGTGTGTGCCGTCCAAGGGGACATCACCGCCCTGCCCTTTTCCTCGGCATCCTTCGACGCAGTACTGGCCGTGCACGTCCTACATCTGGTGGGCGCCTGGCAGACGGCGCTGGCGGAGGCGGTACGGGTGCTACGCCCGGACGGCTGCTTCGTCCTGGGCTGGGGAGAACGCGATGAGGACAGCCCAACCTGCCAGGTGCGGAAGGCGTGGCGGGAAATCGTCCACCGTTTGGGAGGAACGACCGAGCGGCCGGGCGAGCAGGAGAGCGAACACATCGTGGCCGTCCTGGAGGCGATAGGCCTCCGGCGGGAAGAAGTACGGGAAGCGGCCCGCTGGACGGTGAGGGTCTCTCCGGCCGGCGCCGTGCAGACCATCGCCGAACGCATCTTCTCCGAGACCTGGTTCCTGCCGGAGGAACTTCACCGGGAGGCGCTGGAGCAGTTGAGGAAATGGGTCGGTCAGCACTATGCCGACCCCGAGGCACCGGTGGAGACGGAGGAGGCCTTTCATGTGGCGCCCTTGCGACGGGGGTGAAGGGCTTGCCACCTTCCACATCCTATAGAGGAGAACATCTATGGACCTCGAACGATGGCTTCCCACGGATATCATGTTGACCTTGACCTTCTTCCTGGCCCTTGGCCTGGAGTTTGTCCGTTACTTCCGGCTGCGGAAGTTCCGCCTGAACCTGACCTGGACCGGAGGGTGGCGCTATACCTACTACCAATCCTGGTTGGCTCTGACAGCCATCCTGGGGCCGGTGTTGGCGACCGCGCTTACCGGGGGGCTTACCTTGCTGTGGAGATACTTCCGGTCATTGCCATCCCCCCACAACCTCTATACCGGCGGCTTTCTCTGGCTCCTTCTGACCGGTGGAGTGGCCGGCCTGCTCTTTGCGGCTCTGTACAAGGCCAGGGCGGCGATGGAAAAGGTGATCAAGCCCTGGCTTCTCTGGACGGCCCTGGCTTCGCTCTGCTTTGCCCTCGAGCCGTTACGCTGGATTTTCGGAGGCACGCTCGTCCTCCTGGTGACCAGCGCCATCGGCCAAAAGGTGCGCTTTACCGGCTGGCAGGATCTCGTGGAGTGGCTTCAGTCGCCTGTGGAAACCTCTCCCCCGCAGTCCGCAGCGCAGCGCCTGGCAGAACGCCTCTACCGACCTCGCCGTATCCGGATTGTCGTCCTGACCGAGACGGAGGGATACCTTTCCCGTTCCCAGGATGGCGGACTGGAGGTCGAGGAGGACCCGGTCGATCCTGGAGAAGAGGCGTCCCGCTTTATCTTGGATGCCGGCCGGCTGGCGAATCTGATAGAGGCCATCCGGAAGGTGGAAGAGCGGGCCGACCTGCTGCGGGAAATTCCCCGGCTGATTGCCGAGAATGCGGAGAAAATCGCCGAGTGTAAGAAAAGGGCCGAGCGGGAAGAAGAAACACCGGAGGAGAAGCGCCGCCGGGTGGAGGAATTTATCCGGCGTGAAGTGTTCGAGGCAACCGGGTTCGGGGAACAGATGCGCTCTCTATTGTACTGGCATTATAACCTGCCTGGGGAAAAGGTGCGCGTTTCGATCAACCGGGTGCCTCGGGTGCGCTTGGTGCCACTTCTTTCCTGGGCAGAGTATTTTGGGCTTTTCCTGGGAAAGGCCTCTACGGCCGAGCCTTCCCGTTAAGGAAGGGAGGAGGGGATAATGCGCCTCCGAGCCATGCTTCGCGCCCTGCGCCTCATCGGGCCGCGAGCGGCCTTGCGAGCCGTCGGCTATACCCTCCTCCGCGACCGGCTGGACTTTCGCCTCCCTTCGGCCGGCCCCTTCCTTCCCCC
>JASFBA010000041.1:0-8358 GCA_036172265.1 Chloroflexia bacterium | reverse complement strand
TAACGCCTCCAGCCGTTCGGTATCACGTTCCGGGTCGGCAAAGGTCAGGAGGGTAGTTTCGTGCCGCCGGGCGGTCTCTTTCAAGATGTTATAGGTACGGATGCGTCCGCCGTCGTTAGGAGGGTAAGGGGGCTCGAGGGCGAAGAAAAGGACCTTCATACTTGCTCCGGGAGGTACCCCTGCAGGCGCAACCATCGTTCTATCTCACCCATGGCTCGCGCCAGCGGCCAAGTAGAGCGGTAGCCGAGGCGATGGCGAGCTCGGGCGATGTTGATCTGTGCCCGTGAGCGGTACATCGCCATTTCCCACCGCCTCAGTTTGTAGAGCGGGCCGGCGGCTTTGCGCCCGACCTGCAGGCCGAGTAGCAGCCAGAGGCGCACTCCGCCGATGGCCCGCTGGGTACCGCGCAGGCGTTCTATAGAACGGTCCAGCGCCTGGGTCAACCCCGCTATCGTCCAGGCCAGCGGCATCGGCCAGGTAGGGAGCCGTTTCCCAAGCATACGCGCATAGGCTTCGTAGAAATCGCGCCAAGTCGTCCGTTCCTCAGAGGAGATCAAGAATACCTCCCCCTCGATCCCCGGCACGGTGGCTGCCAGGAGCAGCGCCTCGACCACGTCATCGACGTAGACGATGTTGGCGACCCCATCTCCCTGTCCCAGAAGTGCCAGGCGGTTCTGTCGGAGGCGCAGGATCGGATCCACCGTCCACCACCGGGAACGGGGGCCGTAGACAATGGAGGGGCGCAGGATCACGACGGGCAGGCCGTCCTTCCGGTAGGCGGCAAACACCTGCTCCTCGGCTTCCCACTTGGTGCGGGCATACGGATCGTCGCCGGGACGCGGTGGGGTTGTCTCGTCGGCCCCGTCGGGGAAGGTGGAGCCGAGCACGGCCATGCTGCTGACATGGACGAAGCGGGCCACGCCGGCCCGGTGCGCCGCCGCGAGCATGTTTTTGGTGCCGGCCACATTGACCCGATGCATCTCTTCGGCATCGCCGCTGAGCAGGGCGGCGCAGTGAAAGACGATTTCGCAGCCCTCAAGCGCTGCCGGTAGGCTTTCCGGTTGGGTGACGTCGCCGGGCACGAGTTCGACCTGGGTCCGGCTCAGCCAGACGGCCCTGCCAGGGCTACGTGCCAAAGCGCGCACGGTAGCCTTTTCTTCCAATAGCAGCCGTTCAACCAGCCGGCCGCCGATGAAGCCGCTGCCCCCGGTAACGAGCACCCGCCGCCCCTGCAACCGGCCTACCACGTTTCCCCCGGCAAAGGCGCCTTCTCCGGCAGTGGCCGGCCGGCTTTTAGGGCATAGGCCTGCTCGATCAGAGCGATCGTGCGCGCGGCTTCTTCTCCGGTCGTACGCGGCGGCCGGCCCTGGCGAACACTGGCGGCGAAATCGGCCAGTTCAGCCGCCATCAGAGCGACATAATCTTGAGGAAACGGCGCGGCGACGGTCACGGTCCCCAGGGCCCGGCCAGCCTTGCCGCGGCGCGCCTCGAAGGTTAGGCGGTTGTGATCATAGAGCGGAGCCTCGGCCCAGCCGTCGCTGGCTTCTAGGTGCAGGTAGTTGCCGGCTTGGCAGGTGCGGGTGACCCAGACCCGGCCGACGGCGCCGTCGGCAAAGCGCAGCCGAAGGCGGGCGTTGCTTTCCACCCCGCCCAGAGCGTCATCGCAATAGTCCTCGACCTCGACTTTGCCCAGAAGCCACTGCAGCGTGTCTAGAATATGCACCCCGTTCTCCATCAGCACGCCGCCTCCGCCATGGGCGCGGGAAAAGGCATAGGTGGTGCGGGCCGGCCAGTTGAAGGGGAAACCGTCCTCGGCATGGACGGAGATGACCTGCCCCAGGCCGCCGCCGCGGAGGAGTTCGCGCAGCACCTCCAGATTCCAGGCGAAGCGGCGGTTGTGGCCGGCGGCCAAGATGGCCCCACCCTCATGCGCTGCCTGGAGCAATGCTTCTGCTTCAGAAGTGCTCGGCGCCAGCGGTTTCTCGCAGAGCAACGGCTTGCCGTGCCGCAGGATGTCTTCGCCGATGGGACGGTGCAGGTGCGGCGGGGTGGCCAGGAGAAAGGCCTCGGCTTCCCCCAGCACTTCCCGGTAGTCCGCTACCACCTTGGGGATGTCGAAGCGCCCGGCCAGTTCGCGCGCCTGCTCGAGGTCGGGATCGGCTAGGGCCACAACCTGCACCTCCGGCACGCGCCGGGCGGCCGGCAAGTGAAATTGCTCGACGACGGCCCCGCAGCCGACGATGGCCAGGCGGAGGACCATTATCCCTCTCTTACTCGGCGGACGAATCCGGCCCAGCGTGGCAGATCGGCTTTCCTGATCACTCTCGCCATGGTTGTGTTCAGTTTGAAAGCCAGCCGGCCGGCGACGGCTAGGAAGCGAGCCTCCCGAAAGTGCCGGCTGGGGAGTGGCGGTGGCCCCAACGGTGCGATATCTCCGACCTCTGGCCAAGGACGGCGTAGCGCCCGACGCGCGCCGGCCAGGAGCGGCACCTCCTGCGGACGCAGGCCCAGGAGACGGGCGGCAGCCGTATCCACGGCCAATGGATCGCTCCCCACCACGATGGGCCCGCCTGGGGACAGATCGAAACGATCCACTTCGTCCCAGCGGTAGACCTGGCGGGCATCCAGGATGCATAGGTCCGGTGGCCACAGGCGCAGGAGCAATGCCGCGAGTTCGGGGCGTGCCGGCCACAGGTCCGGCCGGCCGGCGGCAGGGAGCAGGCCCAGGAGCGTGTCCAGGCAGCCGACCATGCGCTCGGTTGGGTGGGTGCCCAGGGCGGCGATCAGGACCAGGACGTGCGCCGAAAAGGCGGCGGCCGGCACTTCCACCGGCAGCGGCAGTTCGGGGCGCGCCAGTGTCCAGCGTGGCGCGGCGGCCAGGTCGAGCGTTTGCCAGGGCGGCGTGTAGCCCAGCCGTTCTAGGGAGCGGGTGTCTACCTGGTTGCCGGAATAGAGGAGCGTGGCTTCCTCCACGGAACGGCCCAGCCTGTTTAGCACCTCGGCGGCGAGTGCAGCCGGAACGGCCGGGGAGAGGCCTAGGGGACCGGCCTCACCCAGGGCCGGGCGCAGCAGAAGCCGTTCCGACACTTCACGAGTCTGCCACCCCGCAGGTTCGACCTCTTTAAGGCAACTGAGAACCTGTACAGAGGCAGGCGGAGTGATCAAGCCCTTTTTATCAGGAGGATCTCTGGGTTCGGTTGTTTCCATAAGGCTTGATCTACCGCCGAAATCATCCGGCAGCCCGATTCCCATCGCATTTCGAAAGACGTTCGTCTGTGGGGCTATCTTGAGTGCATGCTCTTCTCATACCCTCGGAAACAGATCTCGATACCGCTCGAAGGGAGCGCCAATCCCCTACCCAGTGGAGTTCGCCTAACAACCGGCCCAGGTAGCCAACGGCCTCGCATAGATGGAAGATGCCCTTGGCTTGATCTCGACGAAACTGAGCGAGGGCGGCGCGCCCAAGGCGCATAAGTATATCGCGCATATGCGCTAGTTTGAGACGTGCTGGAACGGGGCGAAAGCCTTTATCCAGTTCCATTTGCATCGCATCGGCGACGCCCTGCCAGTAGAGCCGCCGAAACATCCAGCGGAGGTTAGCCCTGTTGCCGACATGGTGATACACCAGGGCTTGGGGAACAAAGGCAATCTGGTAACCACGCCGCCGCATCTCGCGGAATAGGGGGAGGCCCTCCCCTGCGCTATGGTAGAAACCAGTAAAGGGCTCCATGCCCCAAAAACCGCCCGCTTCTCGCCAAACTTCGTGTTTTAGGGCAATGTTGAACTCCACAATCCTCTCGGCCTCTCTGAGCACCCGGGCCTGATTTCCTAGGAATCGGGTTGTTCCCAGATAAGGTTCTAGCTCGGACCCCAACCAGGATGGCCGGCCCCGATCCCAGTGGAGCAGGGTCAAGCCGCTAACTGCAGCGACTGTATGATCCAGATCGAACCCGGTCATAAGATACCGAAGCCAGTCGGCATCAAAACTGCAATCGTCGTCAATGTAGGCGATGAAGGGAAAACGCGCCTCAGCGGCTCCACAGTTGCGAGCGGCGGTAACCCCTGGCTGTTCTTCGAGGATACGCCGCACCGGTATTGGAGAGGTATTGGCAAATTGCTCTACTATCTGGGCCGTATGGTCGGTAGAGCCGTTATCCACCACTAGAATCTCGAAAGCATCCCGTGGGTATTTTTGAACGAGGAGCAAGGGCAAGAGAGTGGCCAGTTGTCCGGCTCGATTCCGAGTAGGAACGATGACGCTTACCGGGCGGGCATCTTCCATCCTATTCTCTCCCGGCAAGAAAACGTACAAGGGCGCGAATGAGCAAAGACCGCACCCCGCGGTTGCTTAGGTGGCGGGGATCATGCCAAAGTGCCTGTAGCAAGTATTTCCGACGCGCAGGCCAATCCTTTTTTCGGTGCGCCTCGAAAGCCCGGTCCAAGCAAACACGGGCCAGGTTCCGAGACAAGCGTGAGGGAAAGCGATAAGGCGGGGGACCTACCCATCTTGACCGAACTTGCTCACTGGCTTCTTGTTGCCGCACTAGACCGTACTGATTGCTCAAGGAGGCCGGATGGCGCCGATAATAGTAGAGTGGTTTAGGTAACCAAGCCATCTGAAATTGCCGGTACACCCGAAGCCAGTAGTCATAATCCTCCGCCGGTGCAGCCGTAGGGTCGTAGTCGCCGATGGTCTCGTAAACGATACGGCGATAAAGAAAACAGGCATTTACACAATTGAATTCGGGAAGATGAGAGGGGGGGCACAGGTGGACTCGTTCTTCTATTCGTCCTTCTTCATCAATGTTCCAGTAGTCCGCATAAACGAAGGCGATCTCCGGATGTTCCAACAGGAATGAAACCATCTCTTCAATTGCCCTGGTCTCAAAACGGTTATCGTCTGAGGTCCAGGTCAGGAATTGTCCGGTACTGCGGGCAAAGCCGATATTGAGCGAACGGGCCAAACCGCGGTTCTTGTTATTATGTATTCGTTTCACTCGGGAGTCCCTGAATTGATCAAGAATGGTCGGGGTTTCATCCGTAGAACCATCGTCAACGACGATCACCTCAAGGTCTTTGTAGCTCTGGATAAGGCAACTGATAAGTGCTTCACGGATGTACTTTGCCCCGTTATAGGTAGGGAGAATAATGCTTACCAAAGGCATCTATCCACCTCTAAGTGGATCAAGAAGATTTTCTGGGTTGGAAGGTTTTCCACACCCTCCGAAGTCCTCTGGCCATCGTGGGACCAAGTATGACCTCGGCCAGGATAGACAGAATTCCTGGGTTGAGCAGCCAAACAGGATTGCCTAGGACGCCACGGATGATCCGGGAACGAACGGCTTTGTATTCCCCTTTTTGTAGTGCCGAAAGGCTGACCCAATGAAGTACTCCGCAGCAATACGGCGCGGCGCTCCCATTGCAGTTACATAAAGGGTCGGCAATAACGCCCAAAGACGGTGCGGGCCCAATCCAGGCCGTTGTCCTGGTGTCTGTAGAGGGAAATCCAGTAATCCAGATCCCATACTTCTTTCGCCGTAAACCGGGAAGCGCATATGCTACCCCCTCTCAAGGATCGGAATATGTGACCTAGCCAGCAGGGAAAGCATCCCCCGGTCCAGAAGCCGTGGTTCGTTCCTGAGCACCTGCCAGAACATACGGCGCATCGCCGGCCGATCTCCCCGTTGCCAAGCCTCGAAGAATAGGTGTCGGGCAGCGCTGGCCCGGGCAAACCGATGAAGGGGCTTCAGCGGTTCGGCTTCGGGCGGCAGATGGGCCCAGATCAAGTCCACCAAAGCCAGCGGATCTCTTCTCAGCATCGGGGTAGCAATCTGGATCGCCAGAGTGGTGGCAACGGTTTGGGCCATGGCCGGCGTCCACTTCCGATCGGCCAGGAAAGAGGCCAAATAAGCCGCTCCTCGTTCAGCATCGCCAGCAGCATAGGTCCACAACGCTGCGATCCGATCCGCTTCCTTCAGCGCTTTGTCCTGCTGGGCCCGAATTTCCGGAGGAAGGTCGGACCGGGCAAAGAACTTGCAAAGTACCTGACGCTGGCACTTCACCCTGCGCTCGATGGCTAGACTGCGGTTTTCTTCGTGTAGGCGATAGCAGCATACCACTTTTTCGTACCAGGCCATCCTGCAGCCGGCCAGAGCCAAGCGTAGCAAAAGGTCATAGTCCTCCCCATGGAGGATGTCCGGATCAAACCCCCCAATTTGTTCCACCTGTTCCCTGCGCACCAGGATTTGGAGAATCCAGACCGGGCAGGCGGTAATCCAGGTCTCCAGGTCCAGGTTGGGGAAGGTCGTCCAGGGGGTGACAGTAGCCAGAATCTTTCCTTCTGCGTCCACACAGTGGTATCCGCCGGCGACGAGGCCCACCTCTGGCCTTTGCTGGAGGAAGGCTGCCTGGTCACAGAGTTTATGTGGCAGGAACAGGTCATCAGCATCAAGGAATGCGAGGAAGAGGCCTCGGGCTTGTTCTAACCCATGGTTCCGGATAACCGAGGGATACCCGCAATGGGAACGCTCCATATAGCGAATACGAGGGTCCTCAAAACCGCGGACGATTTCAGCCGTGTGGTCGGTAGAGCCATCGTCCACGATAATCAGTTCCCAGTCGGTCAAAGTTTGAGCCTGTACGCTTCGGATAGCCTCGCCGATGAAATGGGCTGCGTTGTAGGCCGGCATAATGATGCTTACCAAGGGAGGGGTGGCCATCGAAATCTACCTCCGCTGCCGGTGTAAGGAGAGCAGAATGATTGCACCGATCAGGAGTAGGACGGGAAATATGCTAACAGCCATGGCAGGAAGTGGACTACCTGGCAACGAGAGGGGTACCCCGGATTCGGGCGTCTTGGGAGGGAGAGAAGGCCGGGGAGTTGAAATTTCTTCCGGGAGAGAACGGGTTGTTGGCGTCAAAGTGGGTGGAAAGGTAGGGGAGGGAAGAGAAACTGGAGAACGGCCTGGAATAGGCAGAGGCCCGTGGAGGTAGAAAACTTCCATTTGCCAGCCGCCGGCCGGCAGGTCGATCGGGTATTGTACGGCCACATGAAGTTCATTCCCCAACCCCACTGCCGCCGAAGTAGACCCTGGGTTTTGACCATGGGCTGTTCCGGGCAGAAGGAGCGTACCGGGGAGCCAGCCCACCCCGTTCCAGAGGTTATAATACACACCGTCGTTAGAAGCAGCAAAAATGGAACCGGATTGAAGCCAGTGTAAATGCTGCCCGCCGTCTACAACCAGGGCCGGCCGACCTTGAAAGCCGCCCAATTCCGTATTGCGCCACACCTCCGACCAGTTCCGGCCACCATCGGCCGACCAGCGGTGGAACTTGAAACGATCGGAGGTCGTGCCGGACCAGACGATATGCACCTCCCGGATTCCTCGAACGACGATGGCCGGGTCATCGTAAGGGCCATCGGCAAGCGAAATGGCCCGGCTCCAGGTCTTGCCTCCATCTGTGGAGCGGGCGTAGCGAATCCCTCGGGGGGGGAAAGTGTTCGGATAGTCGTATTCTACCCAAACCGTGTGGATGGTTCCGTCTGGGGCAACAGTCAGCCTGGGTTTGTCCACCATGCGGTCTTCCAAGGGGTTAACATAGACTGTGGTGGCAGGAGACCAGGATTGGGCCCGGCCGGCAGAATGAAGGTAATAAATGCCGCTATCGTTACCGACCGGATGGGCATAGACCACATGCAGACCCTTCTGCTCGTCAATGGCGAGATCGGGGAAATTGGGGCTGTGGCCGGCCGGGGAAATCGGCTGGGGCTCGCTCCAGGCGTGGGCCGAGGCGGCGGCCGGAGCATATGCGTAACTATAGAAAACGCTACCGGCACCTTTCCAGACGATATGAAGGTATCCATCGCCGTCGGCCTTGAGCACCGGGATATAAGCCGGGCCTCCGCCAGGGGTGAGCAGGATGTCCAGAGGAGCCGTCCAGGAGTTCCCATCTTCCGAGGTGCTATAGTAAATCAGCGCCTCGCCATCCACGCTTTCCACCCAGACAATATGCACTCTTCCACTTGGGTCCACCGCCAGGGAAGGGGACTCCGAGGGGTTCAGACTGTGGGATATGTTGACCGCCTCTTCCCATTTCGGCGAGATCTCCTGCCCCTGGCCGGGACGCGGGTGGAACCCGACGAACAGAAAGATCAATATCAAAACGATTCGGAGGAAGCGGCCGTATACTCGATCAGACAACGTCATTTATCGTTCCGTCAGCATCCGATCCAGCGTCTCCCGTACCTGCGCCCGCTCCTTCGTTGCAAAGTACCAGTCAATCGTGCGATGCAAGCCCTCTACAAAGGAGACCTTGGGCTCCCAGCCCAGCAGCCGGCGCGCCAGAGAGTTATCGGCA
>JASFBA010000040.1:0-22395 GCA_036172265.1 Chloroflexia bacterium | reverse complement strand
GCGAGCGAGGGATCGGGCTCTACATCAAGGAGCGCTATCGGACCATGCGGGGCTACAAGTCCCGGGTCAGCCTGGTACGGGTCGCCACGCTGACGGCCTATCTAGGGGAGGAGGGTGACCAGGCCCTGATCCGGGCACTGGCGGCATGACCAGGAAACGGGGAAAGGGGAAGGAGTGCCCTGCAGGTTTTTGCCAACAAATGTCCACCGCCAAGTGGACAGTCACCGTGAAAGCGACCGCTTGACCGGCTTTCAACCCTATGATACAATTCGGTACGCCTTCTTATTGGCAAAAGTATCCAATCCTCTGTGGGGATTATTGAAGTCAACAAGGATGTTACCGATGTCTCACCCCTCATGGAACTGGAAATCCCGCGATGGATGGCTCCTTCATGCCCAGGCCTGGCAGCCGGAAGAGGAAGCGCGCTCGGTGGTCTGCCTGGTCCACGGCCTGGGGGAACACAGCGGTCGCTACAGCCACGTCGCTGCCGTGCTGAACCGTGCCGGATATGCCCTCCTGGCTCTGGACCTGCGTGGGCACGGACGCTCGGCCGGCCGGCGCGGCCACATCCCTTTGCTTGAGGTCGTGCTGGACGATCTAGACCTCCTCCTGGAGGAAGCGGCCCGGCGCTTCCCCGGCCGGCCGCGCTTCCTCTACGGCCACAGCATGGGCGGCCTCCTCGTCCTCTACCATACCCTCCGCCGTCGTCCACCCCTTGCCGGCGTCATCGCCACCGGCAGTGCCCTGCGCACCCCATTGGAGGGCCAGAGGCTCAAGGTCGTCCTGTCCCGCTCGCTGAGCCGTCTCCTCCCTGCCCTGACCCTCCCCAGCGGCCTGGACCCGGCCGCCATTTCCCGCGACCCGGCGGTGGTCCAGGCCTATTGCAGCGACCCGCTGGTACACGACCGCATCTCCTTCCGCCTGGCAAGCGAACTCCTGCGCGCCTCCCGCTGGGTTATGGAACATGCCGCCGAATTTCCCCTTCCCCTTCTCCTCATCCACGGCGGCGCCGACTGCCTGACGTTGCCCGAGGGAAGCCGGGAGTTTGCCGCCCGAGCCGGCCGTAACTGTACGTTGAAAATATGGGAAGGGCTTTATCATGAGGTGCATAACGAGCCGGAGCAGGGGGAAGTACTGGCTTATATCCTTTCCTGGATGGAAGAAAAGTTGAAAGGCTGAGGCCATGGTACGCTATGTCGCCGCGGTGGACCAGGGCACAACCGGAACACGCTGCATCCTCTTCGACCGCGAGGGGAGGGTGATCTCCTCAGCCTATCGGGAGCACCGCCAGATCTATCCCCAACCCGGCTGGGTGGAGCACGACCCGCTGGAGGTCTGGGAAAAGACCCAGGAGGTCATTCGGGTGGCGCTGGCCCAGGAGCGGGTTCGGCCGGAGGAAGTGGCCGCCGTGGGCGTCACCAACCAGCGCGAGACCACCGTGGTCTGGGAGCGCGCCACCGGCCGGCCCTGCTATAACGCCCTCGTCTGGCAGGACACCCGTACCCGCCCCATCTGCGAGCGCCTTGCTTCCGAGGGCGGCCCGGACCATTTCCGCCCCCGGGTAGGGCTGCCGCTCTCCACCTATTTTTCCGGCCCCAAGTTGTGCTGGCTTCTGGAGAATGTCCCGGGCCTCCGTCCGGCCGCTGAACGCGGGGAGGCCCTCTTTGGGACAGTAGATACCTGGATCATCTGGTGGCTTACCGGGGGGCCGGCCAGCGGTGTCCACACTACCGACGTAACCAACGCCAGCCGCACCATGCTGATGAATCTGGAGACCCTGGACTGGGACGAGGATATCTTGCAGACCTTGGGCATCCCCCGGGCCATGCTGCCCCAGATCCGTCCCTCCAGTGACCCTTCCCTCTACGGCTATACCCGCCCAGACGGCCCTTTCGGTGCGGCCCTTCCCCTGGCCGGCGACTTGGGCGATCAGCAGGCCGCCCTGGTCGGCCAGGCCTGCTTTGCCCCCGGCGAGGCCAAGAATACCTACGGCACCGGCTGCTTCATGCTTTTGAATACCGGCACCCGACCGGTCCCCAGCCGGAGCGGTCTCCTCACCACCCTGGCCTACCGCTTCGGGAAAGAGCCAGCCGTCTATGCCCTGGAGGGTTCCATCGCCATCACCGGGGCGCTCGTCCAGTGGCTACGCGATAACCTGGGCTTTTTCTCCCGTTCCTCCGAGGTGGAGGAATGTGCCCGCCAGGTGGAGGATGCCGGCGGCATTTACATCGTGCCGGCCTTTTCTGGCCTCTTTGCTCCCTACTGGAGGAGCGATGCCCGCGGCGTCATCGTCGGTCTGACCCGCTTCATCACCAAGCATCACCTCTGCCGGGCCGCCCTGGAGGCCACCGCCTACCAGACCCGCGACATCTTGGAAGCGATGGAAGAAGATGCCAACATCCGCCTGAGTGCGCTCAAAGTGGACGGCGGGATGGTCGGGAACGAACTCCTTATGCAGTTCCAAGCCGACATCCTGGGCGTTCCGGTCATCCGCCCCCGGGTGGCCGAGACGACCGCGCTGGGAGCGGCCTACGCTGCCGGACTGGCGGTGGGCTTCTGGCGGGATATGGAGGAACTGCGCCGGAACTGGGGGGTGGAACGTGTCTGGGAACCGCATATGCCGGAAGAAGAGCGCGAACGGCTTTACCGGGGTTGGAAGAAGGCGGTGGAACGCACGCTGAACTGGGTGGAGGATTAACCGTGCCCAAAGTCATCCCTGTCCCGATCCTGGAACGTTTCGTCCGGGAGGTCTTTCAGCGCCTGGGCGTGCCGGAAGAAGAGGCCCGCATCTGTACCGACGTACTCATCGCTGCCGACTTGCGGGGCATCGCCTCGCACGGGGTCAGCCGGCTGCGCTATTACGCCGAGCGCATCCGCGCCGGCCGGCAGAGCCCGCGGACCGAGATCGAGGTCGTTCGGGATACGGAGACGACGGCGGTGCTGGACGGGCACCACGGCATGGGCCACGTCATCGCCTATCGGGCCATGCAGTTGGCCATCGAGAAAGCCCGGCGCTACGGGCTGGGGGCGGTGGCGGTGCGCCATAGCACCCACTTTGGCATCGCCGGCTATTACGCCCTAATGGCCGCCCGAGAGGGGATGATGGGGCTGGTGGTTACCAACGCCCGGCCGGCCGTGGCCCCCACCTTCGGCATCGAACCGATGCTGGGCACCAACCCTATCGCCTTTGCCGCGCCTTCCGACCTTCCGTATCCCTTCTGTTTCGACGCCGCCACCTCCATCACCCAGCGGGGCAAGATCGAGGTGGCGGCCCGGCTGGGCAAGGCCCTTCCGGCCGGCCTGGCCGTGGACGCCGAGGGAAGACCGTTGACCGATTCCCGGCGCCTCCTTTCGGCCCTGGAGAAGGGAGAAGCGGCCCTGCTCCCGCTCGGTGGGGCCGGCGAGGAACTGGCCGGCTACAAGGGTTACGGCCTATCCGCCATGGTCGAAATCCTCTCGGCGGCGCTGTGTGGGGGTGCCTTTCTCAAAGACCTCTTGGGGCAGGCTCCCGACGGTTCCCCCCGCCCCTATATGCTGGGCCACTTTTTCCTGGCGCTGGACATCGTCCACTTTATCCCCCTGGAGGACTCCCGGCGCATCACCGGCAGCATCATGCGTGCCCTCCAGCAGGCCCGCCGGGAAGCGGGACAGGAGCGCATCTACGTGGCCGGGGAGAAGGAGTACGAATCCGAACAACGCCTCCGGACCGAGGGCATCCCTCTCGATGAGGAACTGTGTCGGGAACTGGAAAGATTGCAGGAAGAACTGGGAATCCCGGACTATGGGGACGGGTTCGCCGGGGCTTGATCCTCCAACTTAGTTCGTGCCCAGTGTTTCTGGATAAAAACCGGATGATTTTCCGCTAAGGTATGATTCCGCTGGGCAACTGCCCAGGGCTGATCTCGTAGCGAAGGTTCGCAGGTATAGGTACACCGTAGGTTTGGACCAGGATTTTGGTCGTGACACCTTGGGTGGCCACGGTGGTGTGATCCCCGGATGGGCGTAACAGCAGTTGGTAGGACATTCTCTGGTCTTGGATGAAGCGGAGCACCTCGGCTTCCTCATTGGTCACGGCCAGAATCAGGATCCACTCGGCCGGCGAAACGCCGGCAGGACCGGCTGCCCCTTCCGAGGGCGTTGGCTGGGGGCGGGCCGCTCCCATCGCGGCCGATACGGTAATGGGGACGACTTCCAGGATCTGGATGTCCTGGAGAATGGTCTTGACTGCGAGCAGGCTGACCGGACCCAAGAAGACCGGAGGCTCCTCCGGCGAAGGCGGAAAGACCTGGGGATAATGTAACTCGAGATACCCGCTAAAGACAATATCCACCCAGTCACCCGCCTTGATTTTGCCCACGACTCCGGAGTACTGGTCTACCTTGAGCGGCATGGCTCGTCTGCCCTTGGGAATGCGATGTGCCAGGGTCGCCGGAGTAAACTGTGAAGTACGGAGCATCTCGCCGGGTTGGATATCGACCAAGGTGACATACCCGATCAGTTGCCGTTCTGAACCGATGACATCCTCACCCATTTCCAGTGTACGCTCCTGCTCCCGGGCTATGAACCACTGGCTGACCAGATCGGCGGTGAGGATCGTATCGGCCGGAATCGTCCGGTTGGCTACCAAGATACGGACCTTGGGAACCGTCGTAGGAGGGGGAGTGGCGACTTGAGAAGCCCCAGGCCGGCTGGCCGACAACTGGCTTTGAAAATACAGCCAGATGTATCCTCCGAGCAACAAGATGATCAGAAAGATCAAAACGATGTAGATCGTTCTTCTTCCGCGCCTCATGAGCGACCCTCCTTACGAACTATGACCACAGTTTGGCTGGCTCAGCATCGGCCGCATCCTTAAGGCTTTTCCGGATGCCTCGAAAATGCTGGGAACCCCCCTTTCTGATCAAGGCCCCTTCTTCAACACCAACGGCAGATGGACCTGGTATATTTCACTGGGATTGAGGAGGGTAAGGGAGAATACGGTCAGGTTGTTCTCCGGGTCTGCCTCCCCAACATGGTAGTCGGGAGGAGGGGCGGAGTGATGGTAATCGGCATAGGCGTAAAGAAAGATCCGCTGGGGTTCGGTGAAGAAAATTGTCGTGGTTAGAACCTGGCTGGCCCCGGGCGTGAAGTTTGCTCCCTGCAGTGGCCAATAGGTCGATCCGGGCAAAAAACGGGGCGGCTCGGGTCGATCGGGGGCTGTGGGACTATAGCCGGCCGTATGAGTAATAAAAAGAGCGGTGTAAAAATCATTTCCCGCAGGGACCGCTCCGCCTTGATTCCGGACGGTGAGGCGTACGGTGATGGTCTGGCTGACCGAGGCGAAGGTCCCATAGCATTCCGGGCAGGAGATCTGGATGCTGGATACTCCCAGGTCCGGTCCATTCTCTACCTGCAGGCCAACTTCTTCCAACAAGGGAGTGATATTGCTGTAGGCTTCGGTCGTGCTCAGGATGGCGCGATATTGCACATAGCGGGCGATCGGCGGATCAAAAGGTATATTGGGCAGGTGGGGAACCAGGACCATGTTGGTGGTATGGAGGCCATGGGTTGAGGAGAAGAATTCGGTCCAGGCATCGGCGGCATCGCTCAAGTCAGGCTTGTTTCCAGCGCGGAACTGGAGGACAATTCCGACGCCAGGATCGGTGGGAGTAATGGTGGTGGTCCACTGGAACCACATCAGCCGATACTTACGGCCCAGGTCCACGACGCGGGAGAGGAACTGGCCGGATGGTGCATGTTGCCAGGCCCCACTGCCCACCAAATGGCCGCGCAAGACGTCGTCATAGTAAACTACAGGGTTGTTGCTCCCGTGGCCGGCGATGGCATAGATGTATTCGCCTGCCTGGACGGCGGCGTGGCGATAGCGCACGGCCGGCAGAGCAGGGCTGGTCAGCCAAACGCTGCCATACCAGGTGTAAAAGGCATTCTGTTCATCGTCTACCATGCTGCTGCGAATGGTATCCTGGGGAATATTGCCGCCTACCCCCTGCGCCCCTCCAACCAGATACACCTGTCGTCCAGCCCCTTGGGGGTTGCCGACCGCTGCAGCAAAAGCCGAAAGCGGTTGGGGTAGATCGTCCTCCGGCACATCCTCCCACTCCACCAGATAGCCCGCGTCAGGAGTACCCGGGGGATAGATGTCCGTGCGCAGGACGCGCTGGGTGCTGGCAACACTGTTATAGCCCCCGATCACATAGAGCGTGTCCGTAGGGTAACTCGGGGAAGCCGCGAGAAGCACCGTTTGATGATAAGCCGCATTGGGGTTGTTCGTTGAGTCGCCGGGAAGGCTATCATCGACTGAACGGTTGACGGGGGCACCGGTTTCATCAATCTCAAAGTGCCAGACCGCGGATGAATAGGTGCTTGGCGAGGCAAATCCGCCTATGGCATAGAGGTAGCCCCGGTTGGCGACCGCCGAGAGGCCCAGGCGAGGGGAAGGAAGCCCGGTGGTCGCCGTGTTCCAACTGGTAATATCCAGGGTTACCGGGTCAATATGGGCATAATAGATGGCGTTAGATTCTCCCCCGGTGTATTTACCCCCGATGACATAGAGCGTCGGCGTAATCGGGTCGCCAAGAACGTCCACCGTGCTGAGCGCCGCGGCTGCATCGGCAAGTCCCCGCGGCAGAGGGGTATGTCGCCCTCTGCTACCAGGCGCAGGTCAAGTTCTTCCTTCTCCTGGTCGTAGAGGGCGACGAGGAAGGCGTCGCAGTGGAGAAGTGACCGAATCTCTTGGTAAACGATTTCCAACAGTTCGTCCAGTTGCAACGTACTGCTGGCCGCACGGGCAATTCGGTTGACGACCTCTAACTGTCCCGCCAACTGGGCGAGTTCCGCCGTACGCTGGGCCACCCGCTGCTCCAATTCCTGCTGGGCCCTCTGCAACTCCTCTTGGGAGTGCTGGAGGGCGGTGAGCATTTGGTTGATTTCGTGGGCCAGATGCGTAATTTCATCTCTTCCGCTCTCAACCATACGTTTCGTCAGGTCGCCACTGGTGCGAACTCGACTGACACTTGTGCTGAGGTTAGCCAAGCGGGAAATCACCAGACGGTCCATAAGGATCAGCGTGGTCTCGCCAAAGATTAACCCAATGATCAGAAGGGAAAGGAAGATATAATTTTGTGCCGACTGGCCGGCGTAATAGACGTCGCGGGGAGCGACAATACGCATAATCAAGGACGGCCGGCCCAGCAAGTCGTTCAGCCGAGCATAACCGGCGACCGAGTTGGCGCCCGGGATCTGGACAATTACCGGCTGGTCTTGCGTGAGGGCTGAACGTATCCTCTGAAAGTCCGAAGGCAGAGAGGGATCATCGCAGGAGCGCACGTCTATGTTGAGGCGAATCAGTTGGGAAAGGCGAGCAAGTTCGGCTGCGCTCAGGAAACGGCCAAAGATGAGAACTCCGTGGACAGGTCCCTGGTATTGGCTGGTCAGGACGGGCTGAGCAGCGATAAGCAACGGACCTTCAGGGAGAGGCAGGATGCCGGCGATGCTGCTATCGGGATTGGGAAGGTTAAGCAATCCGCTTTCACGAGTTAGATATACATAAAGACTCTGAGGGACATCGGCCGGCCGGTTGCTTTGGGGATCGAAGCCTTTGCTATATAGGATTTGATCCGGATAGCGTACAAAAACCGCCAGACTAAGGCGCAAGTTGGCAAAGGCCGCGTCGTCGAGGTTTTGGGTGATGTAACTGGGATGCCCGGTTTCGATAAAGGCGTAAGTCTCGTCCCAGGCAGCCCAGTCGCGGAGGAGTCGGTTGAGGTTTAGAACCTCGGTTTCGATAACATGGAAAGCACGGTTGACATCCTCACGGACAAGTTTCTCCTCCAAATTGGTGAAACTGGTCATCAAGATCAATGACGTAGCAAAATAGAGCAAGACCAACAAAATGGCCAAAATAAGGCCAAGGCTTACCAGCAACTTTCGGCGTAAACCCACCGGAACCCTCCCGACAGGAGCAATCACACCGCCACCTGTCGTTTGCCCATATTTTAGCATATGGAGAGGATCAGGTGCAATCGCATTTGTCAGCGTAGGACGAGTGAAACTGGACGGTGGGAAGAAAATGTGGTAGAATAAGAACAAGGTTTCGAGGATTCTGGATATTGATGACCAGGGATTGAGGTCCTGGGCGAGGTGAAGGATGGCGATGCCGGTAGAACATAGTTATGAGGCCAAAGATATCCAGGTGCTGGAGGGGCTGGAGGCGGTGCGCCGCCGGCCGGGGATGTACATCGGCTCGACCGACATACGCGGGCTGCACCACATGGTGGCCGAGGTGGTAGACAACGCGGTCGACGAAGCCCTGGCTGGCTATTGCAAGAGGATCGAAGTCACCATCCACCCCGATGGCAGCGTAACCGTGGATGACGACGGCCGTGGCATCCCGGTGGACATCCATCCCAAGGAGGGACGTTCGGCCCTGGAAGTAGTGATGACCAAACTCCATGCCGGCGGCAAGTTCGGCGAGGGAAGTTACAAGGTGGCCTCCGGACTCCACGGGGTGGGGATTTCCGCGGTGAACGCCCTCTCGGAGTGGCTGCGGGTGGAGGTGCGCAGAGGCGGCCGATTGTACCGGCAGGAATACCGACGGGGCGTGCCAACGGCCCCGGTGGCCGAGGTCGGGCCGGCAGCCGGAACCGGCACCCGGGTGACCTTTTTCCCCGACCGCGAGATTTTCGAGACCCTCGACTATAACTTCAAGGCCCTGGCTCAGCGCTTCCGGGAAATGGCCTTTCTCACCAAGGGGTTGCGCATCCACTTCCTGGACGAACGCAGCGACCGCGAGATGACCTTTTACTTCGAGGGCGGCGTCCTCTCCTTCGTCAAATACCTCTCTCGGGGACAGGAGGTGCTCCATCCCCAACCGGTCTATATCGAGCGCACGCTCGACTCCACCCAGGTCGAGGTGGCCCTGCAGTATGTGGACTCGTACCGCGAACTGGTGCTCTCCTTTGCCAACAACATCAACACCATCGAAGGAGGCACCCACCTCACCGGCTTCCGCGCCGGCCTTACCCGCTGCCTGAACGACTATGCCCGACGGGCCGGCATCCTCAAGGAAAGCGACCCCAACTTGAGTGGCGAGGACGTGCGTGAGGGACTGGTGGCCATCGTCAGCGTGAAGTTGATGGACCCCCAGTTCGAGAGCCAGACCAAGATCAAACTCGGCAACAGCGAGGTCAAGACCTTTGTCGAGCAGGCATTGGTGGAAGGGCTGAGCGCCTTCCTGGAACAGAACCCCTCCGACGCCCGACGTATCCTGGAAAAGTGCTTGACGACGATGCGTGCCCGGGAGGCGGCCCGTAAAGCCCGCGACCTGGTGGTGCGGAAAGGGGCGCTGGACGGCTTTTCTCTGCCGGGGAAACTGGCCGACTGCACCGAGCGCGACCCGGCGAAGGCGGAACTGATCATCGTAGAAGGTGAAAGTGCCGGTGGGAGTGCCAAGCAGGCCCGAGATCGGCGTTTCCAGGCCATCCTGCCCCTCCGTGGCAAGATTTTGAACGTAGAAAAAGCCCGCCTGGACAAGATGCTTGATAACGCCGAGATCCGTGCCCTCATCACCGCCATTGGCACCAACATCGGCGAACAGTTTGAGATCGAAAATCTACGCTATGGGCGGGTGATTATAGCCACGGACGCCGACATAGATGGCAGCCACATCAGGACGCTCCTGCTCACCTTCTTTTTCCGCTATATGCAGCCCCTGATCGAGCGTGGCCACCTCTACATCGCCCAGCCGCCGCTCTACCGGGTGAGCGACGGCAAAAAAGAGACCTGGCTCTACAGCGAGGAGGAGAAGGAGCGCTACCTGGCCAGGCTTCCGGAAGGGAAAAAGGTGACCATCCAGCGCTACAAGGGCCTGGGGGAGATGAACCCGGAGCAGTTATGGGAGACGACCCTGAACCCGGAAAACCGCGTCCTCTACCAGGTTCGACTGGAAGACCTGGTGGAGGCCGAGGAGGCTTTCTCCGTCCTGATGGGCAACGAGGTGTTGCCCAGGAGGCGTTTCATCCAGACCCACGCGGCTAACGTGAGGAACCTGGACATATAAGGATGGGCGGTACAGGCAGTGCCTTCCCTACCCGTCTTCTGTAGAATGCGACGAACCGGAGATGTTGGATGAGCATATCGGACGATGCGAAAGAGCCATTTCCCCGGGGGGTGCTCCCGGACGAGGCCCAGGTGCGGGCCTGCATCCGCTGCGGACTCTGTTCGGCCGTCTGCCCGGTTTACCAGGAGAGCCTGCTGGAGACCGATGCCCCGCGTGGGCGCATTGCCCTGGTGCGGGCCGTTTTAGAGGGAAGGCTGAAGCCGAGCCGCCGCTTCAAGAAGGTGGTCTACGAATGCCTTTACTGCCAGGCCTGCACCCAAATCTGTCCGGCCGGCGTGCGGACCGACCTTCTTATGATGGCGGCGCGGGCCTATCTCCTCCGGCATGAGGGGGAGAACTTCTTCCGCCGTTTCCTCTTCCGCTGGCTCCTGCCCCGGCCGGAACGGCTGGAAGCCGCCACAACGCCCCTCCGCTGGTATGAGCACCTGGGGCTGCGCCGGCTGGTGGAGAAGTGGCATCTGGACCGGTTTCTCCCCCGCCGCCTGAGGGAAATGGTTTGGCTCCTGCCGCCGGTGCCGCGCCGGCCGCAACGCCGGTTGCTGCCGGAGGTTACTCCAGCCCGAGGCGAACGCCGCCACCGCGTCGGCTACTTCCTTGGCTGTGCCCAAGATGTGATGTTTGCCTCGGCCAGCCGGGCTACCGTGCAGGTGTTGGCGCGCAACGGCTGCGAGGTTTGTACCCCGCGGGTCACCTGCTGTGGCATGCCCCATCTGGGCTACGGCGAGGTGGAGGTGGCTAAAGAACTGGCCCGTCGGAACATCGCCACCTTCGAACAGGCCGACGTAGAGGCCGTGGTGACCGATTGTGCCTCCTGCGGCGCCACCCTGCAAGAATACGCTGAACTCCTTTCCGGAGATCCCGAGTGGAAGGGCCGAGCACAGGCCTTTGCCCGCAAAGTCTATGACATCAGCGCTTATCTGATGAAAATCGGCATCGAACCGCCTCGGGGGCGGGTGGACATCCGTGTGACCTACCACGACCCCTGTCACCTGGCCCGGGCCCAGAAGGTGGTGCAGGAGCCCCGGCAACTGCTCCGGATGATCCCCGGCCTGGAACTGGTGGAGATGGCCGAGGCCGACTGGTGCTGCGGCAATGCCGGCAGCCACGCCCTTACCGACCCCCAGGGTTCGGGGGAGATCCTCGACCGCAAGATGGCCCACGTGGCGGCTACAGGAGCCCAGGTCGTTGCCAGCGGCTGCCCCGGCTGCCAGATTCAACTCTGGCGGGGCGTGCGGCGGGCCGGGTTGCCCGTGCACGTCCTGCACCCCATCGAACTCCTGGAACTGGCCTACCAGAACGGGGAAGGAGAGTAATCCCCAGGTTTCGTTCCGACCCGGGATCGTAACCCGGATTGTCGGCCGGCCGTATATTGTAAGCAAAACCGGCCTTCAGCGGTTGCAGCCTTATACTTTTTGTGATATAATAGAAGCAAATGTCGGGAGGCGGCACCTATGGCCATCGAGGTGGAAATCTATACTGCCGAGCATATCATCCGCGGGTGGCTGGAGACGGCGGGGGAACGGCTCTCGGACGTGCTCAACAACAAGACCGAATCGGCCATCTACCTGAGCCGGGCCCAGGTAAGCCGCTTGCTCAACGTGGCCAAATCTCCGCCCCTCCAACTGCCGCTGGTACGGGTGGAGAAGAGCAGCCTCCTCTTCGGCATCCCTGTGGCCGAACGCGATCTAACCCATAAAAGCCTCTACCGACGAGCCACTCGGCTGGAGTACCCGGTCATTGTCTGCCTGCCCAACTTTGAACTGCGCGGGACGATCCACCTGACCGAGCGGCTGGACCTCCGTCGAGTCTTGGTGGTGCGCCCTGAGGATTACATCCCCCTCACCGACGCCACGGCGACCTACGTCCTTTATCCCCAGGTATCGGTCCAAGCCGGCACGATCGTTTTCAACAAAGCCCGGGTGACTTTCTTCGGCGAACAGCCGGACGAGCCTCCGCCGGCCTGATCCCCCTTTTGCCCCTTGAGGCAAGCAAACGCTTTGACTCGAAGTTGGCTATGACCTTGGTAGGCGTATTCTTGCTTGTCCTTGTCGGCCGGGTGGGCTGGGACCTGCGCTTTGAGGGAAATGTCCTGAGCGTGCTGGGGGGATTTCTCCTGGGAGCGCTTTCCATCTTCGCCTTTGGCTTCCTGGTGGCCAGCCTGGCCCCCACTGCGCGCATCGCCCAAACGGTGGGGATGGTGCTGGCCTTCCCGATGATGTTTATCTCCGGGGCGGCGATCCCCTGGGAAATCTTGCCCAGCGGGATTCGGCGGGTCGGCGAGTTCGTTCCCCTGACCCATGCGGTCAAGTTGTTGCGGGCGCTGTGGGCCGGCGGGTCGTGGGGGAAAGTGTGGGTTTCGGCCGTTGTACTGGCGGGCTTCCTGGTTGTCTGCGTGGCCCTTTCGGCTCGCTTTTTCCGGTGGGAGTAGGCTATTTCAGCCACTCACAGAACAGGGTTTCCCGCTCGACAAAGCCCAGACGGTGGTAAAGGCTTCGGGCCGGCGCATTCTCCGGCCGCACGAGGAGCCGGATGCCGGTCAACCCCATCTCTCCGGCTAGGACCTGGAGCCGCCGAAGGAGAGCACGGGCTGCTCCCCGGCGGCGAAAGGCCGGCAGGACGACGAGTTCATCCACAAAGAGGAAGCCGACCCGTTCGTCAGCCTTGGGAATGCGCACGGCCAGGACATAGCCGGCCGGCCGCCCCTCCATCCGGGCCAGGAGAAAAAAACAACCTTCGCTTTGCATCCAGTTCCAGGCCTCTAACGAGCGCCGCAGGCCGGCCTCGGCCCGCTCTGCGGCCTCCGGGTCATCCGGCCGCTCCGCCGCCGCGAGTTCCCGGAAGAAACATGCCAGATCCGGCCACTCTTTCGGGCCGGCCCGTACCACCTCTATCTCCGCCATCGGCTTCTTCCCGGCTTGCTAGAACAGTTCGGCCAGGGCCTCGCCCTCCTGTCCCCCTCCTTGCCCTCGCTCCCTAAGCCCTGCCCCCTGATCCCCTCGCCCCCCGCTCTCTGCTCCTCCTAGTCCGCTTTCCCCACACTCCCCAGGACCTCCAACTTGTGCAGCACCACCTGCCGCACCGCCTCCCGGGCCGGCCCTAGATACTTGCGGGGGTCGAATTCTTCGGGATGTTCTGCCATATACCGCCGAATCGCCCCGGTAAAGGCCAGCCGCAGGTCGGTATCGATGTTGACCTTGCGAATGCCGATCCGGCAGGCCTCCCGAATCATCTCCTCCGGCACACCCTGGGCACCCGAAATCTTCCCTCCGTAGGCGTTGCAGGTCTCCACCAGTTCCGGAAGCACACTGCTAGCCCCGTGCAGCACCAGGGGATAGCCGGCCGGAAGTTTGGCCACGATCTCCCGCAGCCGGTCCAGCGCCAGCCGGGGCTGCCCCTTGAACTTGTAAGCCCCGTGGCTGGTACCGATGGCGATGGCCAGGGAATCGCAGCCGCTCCGCTCCACAAACTCGGCTGCCTGGTCGGGATCGGTGAAGCGGGCCTCCCGCGCCGCCACCGAGACGTCGTCCTCGATGCCGGCCAGCCGGCCCAGTTCGGCTTCCACGGAGATGCCCCGGGGATGGGCATACTCCACCACCTGTCGCGTCAGAGCGATGTTTTCTTCAAAAGGCAGCCGCGAACCGTCGATCATGACCGAGGTAAAGCCCCCGTCGATCGCCGCCTTACAGATCTCAAAATCCTCCCCATGGTCCAGATGCAGGACGATAGGGACGGTAGAAGTGGCCAGCGCCGCCTCCACCAGTTTTACCAGATACTCGTGCCGGGCGTAGCGCCGTGCCCCAGCCGAAACCTGCAGGATGATGGGGGCGCGTTTTTCCTCGGCGGCATCTACGATGCCCTGGAGGATCTCCATATTGTTCACGTTAAAGCCCCCGATGGCATAGCCCTCTCGGGAAGCCCGCTCGAAAAGCGACCACGTGTTGACCAGCGGCATCTTGTCCTCCTTGTATCGAACGATCAACGATTAACAATCAACGCTCAACGCTACAAGCCTTGTCAGCAACGCCTCCAACTCCTCCTCAGAGTAAAAATAGATCGTCACACAGCCGCCTTTGCGGCCGCGTTTCAGGGAGACGCGGGTGCCCAGAGCCTCGCGCAGCCGGGCCTCCAGCGCCGCCGTCTCGGCCTGCTCGGCGGGGTTCGCCCGAGGCCGGGGGCGGCGCGGCCGCAGGAGACGCTGAACCAGGAGTTCGGTCTGGCGCACGTTCATTCCCCGCCGGAGCACCAACCGCATGGCCTCTTCCTGGAGTTGGGGGGAAGGAAGGGATAAAAGGGCCCGCGCATGGCCGGCACTCAGTTCGCCCGAGAGCACTCGCTCACGGATGGCCGGGGGGAGTTGCAGCAGGCGCAGGGTGTTGGTGACGGCCGGCCGGCTCCGCCCAACCTGCCGGGAGATCTCCTCATGGCTCAGCCCAAAGTCTTCCGCCAGCATCCGGTAGGCCTCGGCCTCCTCCAGGGGGTTGAGGTCCTCCCGCTGCAAATTCTCCACCAGCGCCAGTTCCAGCGCTTCCCGCGGGGAGACTTCCTTGACCAGGGCCGGGATAACCTCCAGGCCGGCCATCTGGGCCGCTCGCCAGCGTCGCTCTCCGGCCACGATCTGGTAGACGGGCGGGATGTTCCCCGATAGTTCCGTAACGATGATCGGCTGCACCACGCCGTGGGCGGCGATGGAGGCGGCCAGTTCGGCCAGTGCCTCTCGCTCTTGTTTCCGCCGGGGCTGGTGGGGGTTCGGCACGATCTGGCTCAGGGGAATCATCTGGACGCCGCCTGCACCGCTCTCCAGCGGAGGGATAAGGGCTTCCAGGCCTCGGCCCAGTCTCCTGCGCTCAGTCATTTCCTTCCTCCTGTGCCGGAAGCGCTGCTCCTAGTCGAGCCAGGAACTCCCGCCCCAGCAAGCGAAAGGCCGTCGCTCCCGGGGAAAGGGGATCGTACTCCCAGATGGTCTGTCCGTGGCTGGGTGCCTCGCCCAGACGGATGTTGCGCGGGATAAGTGTGGCAAAGACCCGGCCGGGCAGATGGCGCTGGACCTCCTGGACGATCTCCAGCGAGAGGCGCGTCCGTCGGTCAAACATCGTCATCACAATGCCGATGAGGTGTAGCCGGGGGTTCAGGCGCTCCTGGATACGGCGAATCGTCCCCAAGAGTTGGGCCAGGCCCTCCATTGCCAGATACTCGCATTGCAGCGGAATCAGCACGCCCTGGGCCGCCACCAAGGCGTTCACCGTGAGCAGTCCCAGGGAAGGAGGGCTGTCAATGCAGATAAAGTCGTAAATTTCCTGGCAGGACCGGAGGGCCCGGGCCAGGAGGTACTCGCGATCCTGCCGGCCGAGAAGTTCCACCGTGGCCCCGGCCAGTTGGAGCGTGGCCGGCACGAGGTCCAGCCCGGCCCGTCCGGTGGGGAGGATCACCTGCTCCAGCGGAAGGTGGTCAAGCAAAACCTCGTAAAGGGTGGCCCGCAGGGAGGCTTTCTCGATGCCCAGGCTGGTGGTAGCATTGCCCTGAGAATCATCATCCACCAGGAGCACGCGGTAGCCCTGCTGAGCAAGAAAGGCGCTCAAGTTGACGGCTGTGGTCGTCTTGCCCACGCCGCCCTTTTGGTTGGCCAGGGCGAAGGTATAAGCCATGGATGGGCGCTCCACCGATGTTTTCTTTATTGTAGCATCTTCCGGGCAAAAGCGCAATTTGACCCTATCTCCCTCCTGGTGTAAAATACCTTTGCCGGCAATGGGGCCGGCCCTGGACCGTTATCCCGCCCATCTGGCGGGACCGTTATCCCAAAGAAGGAGTACGGCCATGTCGTTCCCCGCTGAACGTGCCCGCCGCGCCCTCGAACGGGCCGGCATTCCCTCTCAGGACGCCTATGACCTCCCTTCCAGCACCAAGACCTTCCCCGACGGTGCCCACTACCGAATGGAGATCTCCGGCGTCGAACGCCCCAACGTCCTGGAGGCCCTGGTGGACGAGATGTACAAGCGCAACATTCCCATCCACCGCCTCATCTCCGTGGTGATGGGCGCTACCCTCCTCGACGATGAGGAACTCAAGCGCTTTGCCCGCATCGCTGCCGAGGCCCGCTGCGAAGTCATCATCACCCCCGGCCCCCGCTCGGCCTGGGATACCGGCCGGCAACTTGTCACTCCCGAAGGCAGCCTCTCCGGATTGCGCTTCCGCGGCTCCGACCAACTGCGCGCCGTCGTCACCGACATCCTGCGCTGCATAGACCTGGGCTTTCGCGGCTTCCTGGCCATTGACGAGGGCCTGCTCTGGCTCCTCACCGAGATGAAGAAGAACGGCGACCTGCCGCCAGATGTGGTCATCAAGGTTTCCATCTTCGCCGGCCACGCCTCCGCCGCCGGCGGTAGAGTCCTCCAGGCCCTTGGTGCCAGCACCTTCAACCCCATCGCCGACCTTTCGCTCCCCCAACTTGCCTCCATCCGCCAGGCCATTGATATCCCCCTCGACCTACACATCTATCTCACCGACTCTTTCGGTGGCTACAACCGTTTCTACGAGGCGGCGGAGATGGCCCGCGTCTGTGCGCCTTGCTACTTCAAGATGGAGCCCGGCCCGGCCTGCGCCGCCGGCCCCGGTGCCCTTTACAAGCCCTACGTCTCCCCGCAGATGCTGGCCGACTGGGCCCGCGAGAAGGTCAAATATTGCCAGATTCTGCACGAAATCATCCAGGATACCAACCCCAGCCTGAAAATGTCGGCCCAGGGGCCGGCCGACCTGGCCATCCCCAGGCCATAGGCCCGGCTTATGCGGCCGTGCGTCAGAACACCAAAAGCCTACCCGAAAACCCGTTGGTGAGGTGTTTGTGGGTAGGCGAAAGCAGAGCCTTCGCCTTACTTGGCAGTGGTTTCCAAATAGATCCTAGACAAGTAGTTGCCTTCTGTCTTTGGACCCGGCGGTAAACAGACGTGGACAATCGTTACCCTTCGGAGGTCGCCGTGAAACCGAAAAACCGCACCTGGATTTCGACTGTGCTATCCTGTCTGCTGGCGAGCCTGCTTATCTTCAGCAGCATGCTGTCGCTCGCTCAACCTGCCGGCGGTGCCCCGACCGACCAAGGACCACTTCCAGACGAAGGTCCGGTGGTCATCTACCGGGGTGTCAGCACTGCCGTTCATTTTGACATCTCCCCGCCGCTGCGATCTATGCCTCCGGCCAAAATCGATCCCGGTTGGAAGTTCGAGGACCGGGACCCTCCCGACGTCCGGCAGGGACCTCCCGGCCCGCAGAGCATTGACCCTGTGGTGCAGACAGCCGTCGGCTCAGGGGATATACCGAGCCCGATCATCACCTTTGATGGTTTCGATAATCAACTTACCTACACGCCGCCCGATCCGGTCGGCGATGTGGGACCCAATCACTATGTCGCCATGGCCAATGTGCACTTTGCCGTCTACGACAAATCCGGCAACTTGCTCTACGGGCCGGTGCCCAATAACACGCTTTGGTCCGGCTTTGGCGGCGCCTGCGAGGTTGAGAACTCCGGCGATCCCATCGTGGTGTACGATCAACTGGCCGACCGTTGGATGCTGACCCAGTTCACCTCGGCCGGCCCGATCTATTATAACTGCGTGGCCCTGTCGGTGAGTGGCGACCCGACCGGCTCTTACTACCGCTGGGCCTTTAGCACCGGCTCCAACTTCCCCGACTATCCCAAGTACGGCATCTGGCCCGACGCCTACTACATCACCACGCGCGAGTTCAGCGGAGGCTCCCAAGTGGGCATCGGCGTCTACGCCCTGAACCGCGAGCAGATGCTGGCCGGCAACCCCAGTCCCCAGGTGATCTCCTTCCTGACCCCCTACGATTACCGGTCCGGCCACGGCCTGCTGCCTCCTGACCTGGACGGCATGCTCCTTCCACCGGCCGGAAGCCCTGCTCCCTTCGTGGGAACGATGGACGACGGGGCCGGGTTGGGCGCCCCCTATGATGCCGTAACGCTGTGGCGTTTTCACGTGGACTGGGTCGTTCCCGGAAACTCGACCTTTACCTACTACGGTGCCCTGTCCGTCGCCCCCTTCGACTCGATCTTTCCCTGCTCGCCCGGTTCACGTGACTGCATCCCGCAGCCGGGTACCTCGGAGAAACTGGACATCCTCTCCTACCGCCAGCGTCCCATGTGGCGGCTGGCCTATCGCAACTTTGGCACGCATGAATCTCTGGTAACCAACCAGTCGGTCGAAGCGGCACCCGGTATGGCCGGCATTCGCTGGTATGAGATACGCGACCCGAACGGCACTCCCTACATCTACCAGCAGGGGACCTATGCTCCCGGCGTCTCCGACGGCATCCATCGGTGGATGGGTAGCATCGCGATGGACCATATGGGCAACATGGCCCTGGGGTACAGCGCCTCGAGCGGCACGGATACCTACCCCAGCGTCTGGTATACTGGCCGTCTGGTGACCGACCCCTTGGGAACGATGCCCCAGGGCGAAGGCGTGATCGTAGACGGAATGGGCTCACAACTCAGCACCGGTTCACGCTGGGGCGACTATACCTCGATGAATGTAGACCCGGTGGACGACTGCACCTTCTGGTATATCAACGAGTATTACAAGGCAACCCACCAGACGGAATGGAATCTGCGCATCGGTGCCTTCCGGTTCCCCAATTGCATCGGCTGCGCCAGCGGGGTGAATGTTGCTCCTTCCACGGCGGCGCAATCGGGCGAACCGGGGACGGAGGTGGTCTATACCCTCCGCATCACCAACACCGGCAACTGCACCGATGTCTTTGACCTCTCCGTCAGCGGGAACGCCTGGCCGGTGGAGGCGCCGGCCGCGGTTGGGCCGCTTTCGGCCGGTGCAGGTTCCGACGTCCATATCACCGTAACGATCCCTGCCGGGGCCGGAAACGGATCACGGGATACCGCTACTATTGTCTTCACATCCCAAGGTGATGGCAGTGCCTCCGCCATCGGCGTACTGACGACGACGGCGGAGGAGGAAAGATGGACGCTATACCTGCCCCTTGTCTTCAAGGGCTACTCGCAACAAGCCGGGATTGGGAATGGGCCATGGAGCATCCCTAGTCCCCGATCTCCAACCGTAGGAGCAAACGATGCGCGATACCGCCCGTTTTGATCCCCGGGGCGTTTTCCCCGCCCTGGTCACCCCCTTCCGGCGCAAGACGGAGGAGGTGGATGAGGAGGCCTTCCGCCGCCTTATTCGCCATGTCCTCCCCCATGTGGACGGCCTGGTCACCAGCGGCACCACCGGTGAGTTCCCCTACCTTTCCCGCGTCGAAAAGCGCCGCCTGGTGGAGATCGCCCGCGAGGAAGCCGGGGGAAAACCGGTCATCGCCGGAGCCGGAGCCTCCTCCACCCGCGAGGCCATCCTTCTCGCCCGCGATGCCCAGGAGGCCGGCGCTTCCGCCCTCCTGGTGGTTACCCCCTTTTTCCTCCACCCTTCGGAAAAGGGCCTTTACCAGCATTTTTACGAACTGGCCCAGGCCGTAGACCTACCCATTATCTTGTACAACATCCCCCAGGTGATGGATCAGGTCCTGCCGCGCACCGTCATCGAGGACCTGGCCGACCTCCCCAACATCGTGGCTCTAAAAGATAGTTCCGGCGACCTCACCTACACGATGGAGGTCCTGGAGTACTGCGGCGACCGGCTGGATGTCCTGATCGGCCACGATGAGATCGTGCTCCCGGCCTTGGCCGGGGGTTGCGTCGGCATGATCCTGGCCTCGGCCCAGGTTTACCCACAGGTATGGCAGAAGGTCCTACGTTTGGTACGCGAGGGAAAACTGGAGGAGGCCCGCGCCGAACAGCGGCGGGTACAGAAACTCTCCCGCATCTTCTGCCGTTACGGTGGCGGCGTGGCCGTTAAGCAAGCCTTGGCACTGCTTGGGCTGGATATGGGATCGCCGCGCCGGCCGCTCAAGGCCGTCGGCGGCGCCCTCATCCACGAGACCCGGGCCGAGATTCGCCTGGAACTGGAAAAACTCGGCCTTCTCCCGGCCGAAGAAGAGGAGTGGTCGTATCCATCCGGCCCGCTGGAGGAGCGTTTTGGCCTTCTGGGCCTTGCGTCCGAAGTCATCGCCGCACACGGCCTGCATATGGGCAGCGGCACGGCTGGAGAAGGGCTGAACCGGGTGCAACTAGACCTCATCGCCGGCCCGAAGGACGGCCCCTTGGGCGAGGTCTATGCCTGGCAGTTGACCTATCCTCTGCACGGCCGCGAGGCGCTGACCACCATCTTGGAGCCAGGCCTTACCGTGCGGCCGGCCACCCTCCTCCTTCCCACCTTGGAGCAGAAGGACCTCCGCCAGGCCAATATGATCTACGGCCCGACGCAATCGGCCCTGGCCCGGGCCATCGTCGAGGCGCTGGAGGAGGGCACGATCTCCCCCCTGGCGATGGAAGAGGCCTGTATGATCGTCCTGGCGACCGTCCACCCCCGGGCTCTGGACCGCCACGCCCTTTACGAAAGCGTCTACCAGGCAGCCCGGGCGGCCATCGCCCAGGCCTTTCGGAGGTGAGCGATGGGCTACAAACCCGATTGGTTCCGGGGCATCTATCCGGCGCTGGTTACCCCCTTTGACCGGCGGGACCGCTTTGACGAAGCGGCCTACCGTGAACTCATCCGCTTTGTCCTGCCCCACGTGGATGGGGTGCTGGCCGCCGGCACCACCGGCGAGTTTTCCTACCTTGACGCGGAGGAGCGCAAGCGGGTGATCGAGGTCACGGTGGATGAGGTGGCCGGACACGTCCCCGTCCTGGCCGGGACGGGCGCCCCTTCCACACGGGAGACGCTCGAACTCACGGCTTTTGCCCGCGATATAGGAGCCACGGCTGCTCTGGTGGTTGCCCCCTACTACCTCAAGCCCTCCTTCAACGAGGTCTATGACCATTGCCGCGCCCTGGACACCCTCGATTTCCCCTTGGTCCTTTACAACATCCCTCAATGCGCCGGCACGCATTACCGCTGGTGGACGGCTGAGGGGATGCTTCTGGACCTGGAGAACGTCATCGGCATCAAAGATTCTTCCGGAGATATGCCGTTTATCGAATCGCTGGTGGAAAAGGTTTACGGCCAGGTGGCACTTTTTGTCGGCTGCGACGAGATCGTTACGGCGGCGCTGGCGGCCGGCTGCGATGGAGCCATCCTGGCTAGTGCCAATCTGGTCCCCGATGTCTGGCAGCGCATCTACCATGCCGTACAGCGCGGCGACCTGGAGACGGCCCGCCATTTCCAGGGCCGGCTGCAGAAACTCATTCGCATCATCGTCAACCAGGGCTCTACCCAGGCGGTGAAGGAGGGGCTGCAGATGATGGGCTTCAGGGTAGGCCACTCGCGCCACCCGGTTATGCCGGGCGGGGCCTTTCGCCGGGAGGACCGCGAGGAATTACGCCTGCAACTGGAGTTACCGGAGGTAGGGAAAATTCCCCGCCGCCCGGTGATCTATGACCTGGGCGGGCGGGAGGTGCATACAGAAGTCCCGGCCATTCACCAGACGCCTCAGCGTATTTCCGGCTGGGCGATGCGGGTAGGAGAGGGTTTTGCCGGCCCGCCCTTCCAGGAGATCGCCCACGTGGACCTCCTAATCGGGCTGCGAGATGGCCCGGTGGGACGGGCCATCGAGCGGGCCCTGCGGGAGCACGGCCCCCAGCGCGGCTGTGTCCTCCTGGAAGCCGTAGTGGCTGACCTACGGCCGGGCGGAGGCACCCCAAAGCACGGCTGTGCCCTTGTGGAGATGCGTCCACGCACCCTCCTCGTGCCCACGGTGACGATTCGCACCGAACGGCAGCGGCATCTCTTCTACGAGCGGGCCGCGGCGGGGATACGGATGGCGATCCAGGCCAGCATCGAGGATGGCTTCCTTCCCGAGGCCATCCTGGACGACATCGCCCTGATCGCCAACGTCTTTGTTCATCCGGCCGCCTCCATCGGCAAGCGGGTGGAACTCAATAATTACAAGGCTATGCGCCAGGCCATTCGGAAGGCGATCGAGGGCCGGCCGACCTACGAGGAACTGCTGAGCGAGCGTGCCGCCGCCCGCCATCCCTTCCGCTATGCGCCGTAGGCCAGGGGCATTTCGGTACGCTTGTCGGTCAACGGTTGAAGAAGTAGGGGCGAGGCAACCCCATCCCTGGCGGGATCGCCTCGCCCCTACAGATTTGCGTTCCTGTGCCTACCTCCACACCAGCGGCAGGTAGACCTGGCGGTAGGCGATGGCGGCCGGCCCGTGGGAGGTCCGCCGGCCGGAGAGGTCCACGTCCTCCAGCATGTAGAAGT
>JASFBA010000039.1:0-25002 GCA_036172265.1 Chloroflexia bacterium | reverse complement strand
GTGGGCGGCGCGGTGGGCATCTTCGACTACAGCGGCTCCTACACCTGGGGCGGGGTGGCCTACGCCGGCACCTATAAGGTGGTGTACCTCGCCTTCGGCTTCGAGGCCATCAACAGCGCCTCCTCCCGCAATACGGTGATGAGCAAGATTATGACCTACCTGGGCTACTAGCCCGGTGGATGACTAGGACGGGCTTCCCTGGCCCCGGCCCGACGGGCTATGCCTTCCCGATTGGGTGTGGAGTAGGAGCGGGTTTGACACCCGCTCCTACTCTTTCCTCCAACCCAAACCATGGCTGCTCCATCGGCCTGATCCCGGACTAACGGCGACGGAGGGGGCAGTTGTAGAGTTGCGCCCCTATTCACGGCAGCGGTGGCTTCCAAACCCGCCGCTGCCGTGAATAGCGGATAGGTATGCCCAACTGCGGATACACATCCCGACGAATCTGCTTTTTGCACAGCGGCAGCCGGTATGGTAGAATGGTATTTGCTACATGGGAAACCGCCTGCGCCGGCCGAAGAAAGGCGGAGAATACGGCGATGGAAAAGTTTCCCCCGGAGGAGAATGGGCGCGTCCTGCGCCGGCAGGCCCGCCGAGCGGCCGACCAAGCCCGCCGCCAGGAGGCCGAACACCTGACCCGCGAGGCGCAGGAAAACCCGGAACTTGGTTTCCTGGCCCGGGTGGAGGAACGGCTGCTGGCCTTGAACGAGGCCTGGGCCGTCCATCGGCAACCCCTGAGGAGCCGTATCCCCCTCCTCGGCCCTTTCCTCTCCTGGTTGGGAACACGCTTGACCCCCTTCCTCCTCCAGCGGCAGGTCGCTTTCAACGCCGAGATCGTTCGTACCCTTCAGGAAGTGCATCAATTATACCAAATTCTGCATAAAGAACAATGCGAACGGGCGACAGACCTCTTCGGCCGCCTGGAGGAACGCCTCCTGGGGTTGGAAGCGCGGTGTCGGGACCTGGAGGAAAAGGTGGAGCGGCTGCGTCGGGATTCAAACGCCGGGTGAGATGGCTCCGTCGGGGAGGAAGGTTCGATGATGCACTTGGGTTGGGTTTCGCCCCTGCCGCCGCTTCGGAGCGGCATCGCCGATTACAGTGCCGAACTTGCGCCGGCCTTGGCTTCGTTATTGCCCCTGACACTCTTTGCCCCTTCCCCCTGGGAATCTTCCTTTTTCCCTTCTCTGGCCATCTACCCCCTGGAGGCACTTCCTGAACAGGCAGCACACCTGGATGGCTTCCTCTACCATATGGGGAACAACCCCTACCATGCCGACATCTACCGCCTGGCCCTGCGTTTCCCCGGCATCGTCGTGCTGCACGATTATATCCTTCACCACCTGGTAGCCCGCTGCACGCTTGAGGCTGGTGACACCGCCGGCTACCTCTACCACCTGGCTTACGCTCGAGGCCGGGCCGGCCTGTCCCTGGCCGTCCGTCGCTCCAACGGCATCTTCGACGAGCGCGAGCAATTTCTGGAGCCGCTGAACGACCTTCTCCTGGAGCGCAGCCTGGGGGCCATCGTGCACAGCCGCTGGGCGGCCGAGCAAATCCGCCGCGACCATCCCGATCTGCCGGTGGCCGTCGTCCCGCACTATCTGTCTCCTCATCCTTTGCCGGATCGGGAAGAGGCCCGCTGCCGACTGGGACTGAGCCCGGATGAGGTGATGGTGGCCTCCTTCGGCTTCATCGCTCCGGAAAAGCGGGTGGACCTTCTCCTGTGGGCCTATGCCCGGCTGCGAGAGGAATTCCCCCGGGTGCGCTGTTTTCTGGTGGGCGAACCGGCCCCTTCGCTTGACCTTACGGGGTTGCTTTTCCGCCTGGGGCTGGAGGAGGTGGTGGTGACCGGCTACGTAGACATGGCGCGCTTTTACGACCTTATCGCCGCCTGCGACATCGCCGTCAGCCTGCGCTATCCTTCGGCCGGGGAGACCTCGGGAGCGCTGATACGCCTTCTGGGGAACGGGAAGGCGGTTGTCCTCTCCAACATGCGGCAATTTGCCGAATGGCCTGACGATGTTTGCCTGAAGGTGGACCCGGGCCCCTCGGCCGGACCGATGCTTCTATATTACCTGCGTCGGCTGGCCGCCGATGAGGGGCTTCGCCGCCGGCTGGGGGAAAATGCCCGACGCTACGTCGCGGAGCAGTGCGCCCTCGCTCGCTCGGCCCAGGGCTATCTGGATTTCATCGCCGGGCTTATTGGGCCAGGTTCCTTTCCTCATCGTGCGCCTCGAGGACAGTGTCCTTCCAGTACCACAGCAGAAGCGGAGAGATGGAGAGGCGCTTCACCCATGGCTTGACGAGCAGGTGGCCTTGTCCATAGGCGAGGGGAAGCACTACCGCCTCTTCGATCAAGAGGCGAGTGTAAGCTTGCTTGCGCCGGCCCGAGCGATACGCTATAATGGCCTTTGGAACCGACGGTCGGCCGGCAACCCGTGAAGCAAGGAGGCTGAGATGACCTTGAAAGAGCGCCTTCAAGAGGACCTCAAAGCGGCCATACTGGCCCGCGATAACGCCCGGGCCACCGCCCTGCGCCTGCTCAAGGCGGCCGTCCGCAACGCCGAAATCGAGCAGCAGCGCGAACTGGACGATGAGGGTGTTCTGGCGGTGCTGGAAAGGGCGGCCAAGCAACGCCGAGAGTCCATCGAGGCCTACCGACAGGGCGGACGGGAAGACCTGGCCACCACCGAAGAGATGGAACTCCGCCTGATCGAGACCTATCTGCCACAGAAGATGGGGGAGGCAGAAATCCGGGCCATCGTAGCCCAGGCCGTCGCCGAACTGGGAGCGAGCGGGCCGGCCGATATGGGACGGGTGATGAAGTACCTCATGGATAAACTCCGCGGCCGGGCCGACGGCCGGCTGGTCAACGCCTTGGTGCGGGAGGCACTGGCCGGCCGGAAGTAGCCCGGCTGGAGGAAGCCGAGATGAAACCTGGTCGCCAGACCGGCGGTAAGAATCCGGTAGATCTTTCTCCAGCCGGCCGGCTGATCCTCTTTTGCGCTCTCCTGAGCCTTCTCTTGAGTTTTATCCTGGCCGCACCTTTCTTCCCTTCGGCCATCGGGCCGGAGGTGCGTCTGGATGCCCCTGCACCCTACACCATCAAGTCGCCGGTCACGGTGCGCTACGTCAGCAAAATCCTCACCGAAGCCGACCGGGAGGCTGCCGCCAAAGCCGTCGCCGAGATCTATCGCTTCGACCCCACCATCACCGTCCGAAAGCGCCAGGCTCTCTCCGATACCCTGCAGATGATCGGGGATGCCCTCCACGATCCTGACCTGACCCCCGAGGAACGTCAGGAACGAATCGCCGGACTGCAAGAAGTCCGTTTGACCACGGAGACGCTGACCCTCCTCCCGAGTCTTCCGAAAGAGGAGTGGTTGGAAGTACATAAAGAGGCGCTGCGGCTCTACGAACAGGTGACCTATGCGCCGCTGGAGCCGGGAGGTGTCCCCCAACTTCGCGTCCAGGACATCGAGAGGCTGCGCGAAGGATTGCTCAACCGGGTGACGCCCCTCCTGACCCTGGACAAGCGCCGGCTGATAGCCGAACTGGTCTCCCCCTTCCTGGTCCCGAACTATGTCGTGGATGAGGTGGCCACGGAGCAGCGGCGCCAGGAGGCCCGCGCCCGAACCCCGGATCACTATGTGGAGATTTTGGAGGGGGAGATGATCGTGGCCGAGGGGCAACGGGTACGCGAACTCGATCTGGAAAAGATGGAGGCCACCGGCCTGTTGGCTCCTCAGGGTTCGTGGATTCGGGTGGCCGGACAAGCGGTCCTGGTGGCCGGCCTGCTGGCGGCCCTTGGCCTTTACCTCTATCGCCTTCAAGAAAAGCCCTATGGGGTTCGGGACCTGCTCCTAATGGGCCTGGTGATAGCCGTGGCCGTCCTCGGCGCCCGGCTCCTGGTGCCTAACCGCATCGGCGTGGCCTATGCCTTTCCATTGCCCACTGCGGCCATCCTGCTGACCCTGCTCCTGAGCCCTCAGGTGGCCCTGGGGGCGATGGTCGCCCTGGCACTTTTGGTGGGGCAGATGGGCGGCGGTGCACTGGGGTTGGAACTCGCTTTCCTAGGGGTCGTCGGAGGATTGGCAGGCATCTACGGCATCTGGAAGGCCCAGCGTTCGAGCGCCTTTCTTCTGACCGGGGCTTACATCACTCTGGCCAGCCTGGTCGTCGCCGGAGCCTTCCGCTTCATCACCCAGGAACTTGTCCCCTCCGAGTTGCTCAAGGTCGCGGTGGCCTGTGCCATCAACGGCTTTGCCTCGGCCGCGATCAGTTTTGCCACCTTCGGCCTGCTGGGTACGCTCTTTGGCCGGGTCACGGTGTTGCAACTGATGGAACTTTCCAACCCCAACCACCCCCTGCTGCATCGGCTGATGCAGGAAGCCCCGGGCACCTACTACCACAGCATCATCGTCGGCAACCTGGCCGAGCGGGCGGCCGAGGTCATCGGGGCCGATCCCCTGCTCGTCCGGGTGGGAGCCTACTTCCACGACATTGGCAAGTTGGTGCGCCCCTATTTCTTCATTGACAACCAGGCCGGCCGGACGAATATCCATGACGAACTGCCTCCCTCCACAAGCGCTCAGATCATCATTGACCATGTGCGGGAGGGCCTGGAACTGGCGCGCAAGCACCGCCTGCCGGCGCAGATCGCCCAGTTCATCCCCCAGCATCACGGAACGACCACCGCCGCCTACTTCTACCAGCGGGCCCTGCAGGAGGAAGAAACCGTCAATCCGGAGGACTATCGCTACCCCGGCCCCCGCCCGCAATCGCGGGAGGCGGCGATTCTCATGCTGGCCGATTCGGTCGAGGCCACGGTGCGCTCCTTGAGCCAGTCGGGCAAGTTGCAGGAAATGCTGGAGAAGAAAAAAGAAGAGGATCCGCTGTCCAAACTGGTGGCCGGCATCATCGAGCAGCGCGTGCGCGAGGGGCAACTGGACGAAAGCGACCTAACCTTCCGCGACCTGCGGCAGATCGGCCAGGCCTTCACCGAGGTGCTGCACGGGGTCTATCACCCGCGTATTGCCTACCCGGAAGTGGGGCGAGTGGAAGAAGGACGTTCGGAGGCAGAGAAGTGACCCCTTATGTCGAATTCCATCTGGAGACGGCCGGCCCGTTCCCCGACCTGAAGCGGCTGGAACGGCTGGCGCGCTTTGTCCTGGCATCGGAAGGGGCCGAGGCCGAAGAGGTCGGCGTTTCCCTGACCGATAATGCCGGCATCCAGGCACTCAACCGGGCCTACCTGGGGCGCGACGAGCCGACCGATGTGCTGGCCTTTGGGTTGGCGGAAGAAACAGGGGGCCGGCAGCCCCTGGTCGTAGGGGAAAAGGGCCGGCCTTACCTGGGAGATGTGGCTATTTCCCTGGAGCGGGCTCGCGAACAGGCCTCCGCCTACGACCATTCCTGGGAGGAGGAGTGCGAGACGCTTCTCATACACGGACTCCTCCATCTCCTGGGCTATGACGACGGGACGGAAGCAGAGCGTCGCCGCATGGAGGCCCGTCAGGAGCGCCTCCTGGCCTCTTTCAAACACCCCCGGCCGCTTCTTTCTTCTTTCCGGTGCGCCTTTTCCGGCCTTGGGAGTGTTATCCACACCCAGCGCAATATGGCCATCCACCTGGGCATCGCCGTCCTGGCATTGGCGCTGGGCGGATTGGTCGGGCTGGACTTGGGGGAGTGGGCCGTCCTCCTTCTGACCATCGCCCTGGTGCTGGCGGCCGAAACCTTCAATACGGCCCTGGAGGCAGTGGTGGAACTGGCCAGCCCGGAGAAGCGTCCTCTGGCCCGTCGGGCGAAGGACCTGGCGGCGGCCGCCGTCCTCCTGACCGCCCTCTTTTCGGTAGCGATCGGGGGTGTTCTGTTCCTACCCCGACTGTGGAAACTTCTCTTAGGGAAATGAAAGTTCTGGCCCTCTCCGCCCAGATTCCTTACCCGCCCCACCACGGCAAGGCCATGCGCGATTACTACCTCCTCAACGGCCTGGCCCGGGGCCACGACCTTTACCTCCTCTGCCTAGCCCAGGATGCTGGGGAATCGGCCTCGGCCTCCCCACTGGAACACCTTTTCCCGTTTGCCGCCGTCCCTCGGCCGGCCCATCGCCTTCCCAACCGTCTGGCCGCGCTCCTCTTCTCCCGAACGCCCGATCTGATCCGGCGCTGTGCCTCGCCGACCTTCCGCCGCCTCCTAACCGAGCGCCTCCGCCGCCATCCTCCCGACGCCCTCCTGGTGGAAGGGTTGGAGATGGCCGCCTACGGCCTTTGGGCTCAAGAGTACCTGCGCCGTCTGGGTCGGCCCCTCCCCGCGCTGATCCTGGACGAGCACAATGCCGAGTACCTTTTGCAACAACGGGCCTGGGAAATCGCCTGGCAGGAGAAACGCCTATCGGCGGCTTTCTACTCCCGGCTCCAGGCCGGCCGGCTGCGTCGTTTCGAGGCCCGGGCCTGCCGCGCCGCCGACCGGGTGCTGGCTGTTTCTTCAAGCGACCGCGCCGCTCTCCTCCGGCTTGCTCCTGAAGCCTCCATCGCCATCATCCCCAACGGCGTGGACTGCTCTGCTTATGCCCCCCTCCCCTCTGCCCCCGACCCACACCCGCCCACCCTGGTCTTTACCGGACGGATGGACTTTCGCCCCAACGTGGACGCCGTACAGTGGTTCTGTCAAGAGGTCTGGCCCCAGGTGCGGGCTGCTGTGGCCGAGGCCCGATTCCAGATCGTGGGGCGCTCGCCAACGCCGGCGGTGGAGGCACTGCAAAGGCTCCCCGGCGTTGAGGTGGTTGGTGCCGTGCCCGACGATCGGCCCTACATCGGCCGGGCCGACCTCTACGTCCTGCCGATGCGCTTTGGCGGAGGCATCCGCTTCAAACTCCTGCAAGCCCTGGCGATGGAACGGGCGGTGGTCTCTACGCCTTTGGGGGCCGAGGGAGTGGAGGGCCTGGTGGATGGCGAGCACCTCCGGCTGGCTGCCGGTGCAGAGGAGTTTGCCGCCCGCGTGGTAGAACTTTTGCATCGGCCGGAGGAGCGCACTCGGCTGGGCAAGGCCGGGCGGAAACTCATCGCCTCCGGCTACGACTGGCAAGTGATCCTGCCTCGATTGGAGGCCGTCCTGGCCGGCCTCGGACGATAGAGGTCGCTACCGGGTTCACTATGCGCATTTCCCTGATCGCCACCGTTCGCAACGAGGAAGAAACGATCGCCGCCCTGCTTGACTCGATCCTGAAGCAGACCCGCCGGCCTGACGAAGTGATCATCAACGACGGCGGCTGTACCGATCGGACGATGGAAATCGTGGAGCGCTACCGGGGGCGGCTGCCGCTCCATACTACGGCCGGCGGGGAGAACATCCCGCAGGGGCGCAACACGGCCATCCGCGCCACAACTTCGCCGCTCATCGCCTGTACCGATGCCGGGCTACGGCTGGATCCGCGCTGGCTAGAGGAGATCGTCGCCCCTTTGGAACGAGGGGAAGCCGAGTTGGTGGCCGGCTTCTTCCAGGCCGATCCCCACAGCCCCTTTGAGCGCATCTTGGGGGCGGTGAACTACCCTCGTCTGGAAGAGATCGAACCGGAACGCTTTCTGCCGGCGGGGCAGTCGCTGGCCTTTCGGAGGGAAGTATGGGAGGCCGTGGGCGGTTTTCCCGAGGACTTGCCCTACTGTGAGGACCTGGTCTTTGCCCGACGGGCGCAGTGGATGGGCTTTCGTCAGGCCTTTGCCCCGGCGGCGGTCGTGCACTTTCGCCCACGCTCCTCCCTTCTGGCCCTCTTCCGGCAGTATCGCAACTATGCCTATGGAGACGGGCTGGCCGGCCTGTGGCCGCTGCGCCACGCCTTGCGCTACGGAAGTTACGCCGCGGGGTTGGGGCTGCTGGTAGCAGGGATTTGGTGTCCCTACCTCTGGGTCCTGTTGGGGTTGGGCGGAGCGGCCTATCTCCGACGCTACTACGGCCGGCTGTGGCCGGTGTTGGGGGAACTTTCTCCGGCCTGGCGGGCAGGGGCCCTCTTTCTCCTGCCCCTCCTGCGCCTGACCGGGGACGTGGCCAAGATGGTGGGCTATCCGCAGGGGTTGTGGCGGCGATGGAGGAAAAAGGCCGGCCGGCTCCTTCCCACTTCCTCGTGGCGATGGTTGTAGACCGGCCCGAAGTCGAAGCGGGATAGGGCGGCCCGCTGCTCCAGCGTAAGCACGCCCAACTGGGAAAGCGCCTCCAGCAGGGCCGGACCGATGGCACGTTCTCCTGCGCTGCCGTCCTCCATCTTGAGCACCAATCCCCAGCCCTCCCCCCCGGGGCTGACCTCCGCCGGAATGCCCACCGCGTACAGGCCTTCGGCACCTCCCTTGAGGAGAAGCCTGCCGCCCGAGGCCAGCATCAAGGCTTCCTCCAGACGTCCCTCGCCTGAGACCATCCCCGGGTGGGCCCGCATCACGTCCGCCACCCGACGGCAGGCGGTGGCCCGACCGGGGGAAAGGTCGCGTGGGTCGATCAGCCGGGCGTAGGCATAGGCCATGGCCCGGAGCGGCAGGCCAAAGACCGGCACGCCGCAACCGTCTATACCGATGATCGGTTCGGCTACATCGGACATCTCCCGAATCACCTGGACGATGCGTTGCTGCACCGGATGGGAAAACTCGGTATAGTTCGCCAGGGAATAACCGCCGGATACGGCCATGGCCAGCATGGCGGCGTGCTTGCCGGAGCAGTTGTTGTGCAAGGGCGAAGGCAGGCCGCCCAGAAGGTGCAACCGACGTCGCGTGCCTTCACTCACCGGGGGATGGACACCACAGCGCAGGAAGGTTCGGTCCAACCCGATACGTTCCAGGATACGGGATACGGCCTGGACATGGCGCTCCTCACCGCTGTGGGAAGCGGCCATCACGGCCAGTTCATCGTCCTGAAAGCCGAAGTGCTCGTCCAGGTGGTCTTCCAGAAGCGGAAGGAGTTGCAACGGTTTGGCGGCGCTGCGGAGGTAATACATGGCCTCCGGGTCGCCCACCCAGGCCACCATTCGCCCGTGAATATCCACCACGGCGATGTGGCCCCGATGTACGGCTTCGACCAGCGGCCCTCGGGTAAACTCGACCAGGACTGCGGCGTCCATGAGGCTTTCCTCCTCGAAAGCACGGCCGGATCCGAACTTCTATCGAACCGATTCGATTGTACTGCAAAGGAACAAAATCTGCAAGGGCGTTTGGCAATGGTGTCTGTTTCAAGTCAGCAGGTCAAACTGACAACTTGGAGCATTATCCGTGTCCCCTGGGGGGTGGTTCGCAACACTTTTCTCTCCACCGCGGAGGCGCAGAAAGCGCCGAGAGGAGCAACCCCCAGTTGCCAATCCGGAAAAAAATGGATATAATGGAATTACCGGTCTCCTCGAAAGTGTGGAAGACCCTTCGGGCGGAGCGCTTCGATGGCGCAACAGGAGTGGTTGCTGGTTCGGCCCTATCCGACCGGCCGGCAGGAAAAAGGGTTGGAACGGCGCTGGTGGCAGTTGCCGGAGGGCTGGCTGCCCTTTTTCCTCCTGTTGGGCATGGTGTTGGTGGTGGCCCAGTCCATCCAGTGGGCCTCCTGGATACCTGCCCTGCGGTCGGCCTTGGGCATCCTGACGCCGGCAGCACTCCTCGGCCTGGCCCTGGGTTTCCTCCTGGCCTGGTGGAGGCGTTTTCCACGTGGATTGGCCCATCTTCTCGGCCTGGCCGGCGGCATCTCCTGGGTGATCTATCTCTGCGGGACGCTGCGGGCGCTAACGGTTGCGGGAAGCACAAAACCGATTTCCCTCCTGGATCCGGCCCTTCAGGGCTGGGGCGACATAGCCACCGAACTCCTCCTCCGACTGGAGTTCTTGCGGCGCACTGTGGCCCGGGGCGCCGTGGGGGAGGATCTTGTCCTCTTCGTCGCCGTCCTTTCCTTGACCTGCTGGTTCTTGGGCTTCCTGGGCGCCTGGTTCACCTACCGCTCTCACTGGCCTTGGCTAGCGGCCGGCCTCCCCTGCGCCGTCATCCTCCTGAGCCAGTTCTACGGCCCTCTGGCTTCTCCGGCCTACTTCGGCTTTTTCATGTTTCTGGCCTTGCTCTACCTGGTCTCTTACTTCTGGAAACAACGCGAAGCCGAATGGCGGCGGCAGCGTGTCCGTTACCCCCAGGAATTGGGCGCGGGCGTCTTCTGGGTGGGGGTGATCCTCAGTGCTGCCCTAGTGCTGGGAGCCTCCCTCCTGCCAGCCACCAGTAGCGGAGAATCGGGCGATTTCTGGGACCGCCTCTTCCAACCCTGGCGAGAGATACGCCGGAACTGGGAGCATGTCTTCAACATCCAGGGGAGTGCCGAACGCGCTGTTTTAGGGGAGTATGCCCCGAGTTTCAGCCTAGGCGGAGCGCGCCACCCTTCTCAGGGCATCGCCCTGGAGGTGCGTACCCCCTATATGGATTACCTACGGGCCACCTCCTTCGATGATTACGATGGACACGGCTGGAGCAACCTGGCCCGGAGCCGGGTGATCGTTCAGATCGGGATCAGGGAGGTGTTGCCGATCTCGGACAAGGGGCGGCGGGTCGTTACCCAAGAGATCATCCCCCGCCTGCAGGGAGGGCAGATGCTCTTTGCCATCGCCGAACCGGTCAGCGTGAGCCTGCCGATCGAGGTAGAACTGGGGGCGTCCCTGGCTGAGGCCGGCTTTGCCGACATGATTACCTTGCGGTCGCACAGCCCGCTGGCCGAAGGGCGGAGCTATCGGGTCACCTCCCTGCTTTCCATGGTGGACAAGGCTTCGCTTCGCCAGGCCGGCCAGAACTACCCCGCCTGGGTACGGGAGCGTTATCTCCAACTCCCACCCACCCTTTCCTCCCGGGTGCGGGAACTGGCCGATCAGATTCTTGCGGAGCGCCTGCTGGAACTCCGGCCGGAACTCCGCCCAACTCTGGGTCAGCGCACACTGGTTACCTCCCCGAATTCCGGGAAGGTAAACCGAGAGGCCCCCGTTTTGCGGGTTGGGTTTGAGGAGGATGTAGCCCTACGGATCGAGAACGGCCAAGTCGTCGGCATTTCTCCATCGGGGTCGCTGGTACAGAAAGGCCTCCTCAGCCCCTACGATGCCGCCGAGGCCATCCAGAACTACCTACGCTCTCACCTGACCTATCGAGAGGACATCTCTGCCCCACCCCCGGATACCGACGCGGTGGACTATTTCCTCTTCGAGAGCCGGGCCGGCTATTGCGACTATTTTGCCTCGGCCATGGTCGTGCTCCTGCGCACCCAGGGCATCCCGGCCCGCCTGGTGCGGGGCTACGCCTCGGGGCGGTACAACGCCCAGAGCAAATCCTATATCGTTACGGCGGACTTGGCCCACTCCTGGGTGGAAGTCTACTTCCCCGGCTATGGCTGGCAGCGTTTCGAACCGACGGCGGCCGGCTATACTTCGCTGCCCGAACGTCCAGAATCGTCCCAGGAAGAGGGGACGTCCCGTCGGCAGGGCTCCGACCGGGAAATCCGACCGAGGGACTGGCGGGATCGGCGAAACCTGCTCGACGAGGAGGTCGAGGCCGACTTTGGGGAAGTCACGCTGCCGACGGCGGTCTCTTCTTCGGCCGGCCCGGCGGTTGGCCTGGCCGTGGGCACGCTAACCTTGGCCGGCCTGGGGGTGTGGCTCCTCCTGAACCTCCGGGTGGGGTGGGGGCTGCATGCCCTCCGTCCGGCAGCGGCCACCTACGAGCGGATGTGTCGGTGGGCCGGCCTGCTGCGCCTTCTGCCGGCCGCTTCCACCACCCCCTGCGAGACGGCCGAAAGCCTGGGCGCTTTCCTGCCCGGAGAACGTTCCCACCTTCAAAAAATCGCCGGCCTCTACACCCGGGAGCGCTTTGGCCCGCGTCCTCTCCTCAGCGAGGAGATCTTGATCGTCCGGCAGGCCTGGAAAATGGTGCGCTGGCGTCTGTGGTCGCTCCCGCTGCGGCGGTCGGCCCGGACGCTGGAGGCGCTTGGGAGACGCCTGTCGAGGAGGTGGACAGGATGAAGGACACAACTCCTCCGAACGGTGACCTGCTGCGAGACGTGCCTCTGCCCCGCTCCCTGCGGGAAGTCCTGGTGGAGACCGACCGCAAGGTAGCCAGCGGGCAACTGGAGGCCTATACGCCCCTGCCGACCGGCTTCCGGGAACTGGACGAGGTGATCGGGGGCGGCTTCAAGCAGGGGGAACTCATCCTTCTGGGCGGAGCCCAGGGGTTGGGCAAGACGGTTTGGGCGTTGCAGGTGGCCCGCAACATCGCCGCCTACACGCCGGCCGTGGTCATCTACCTTTCCTATGAGCATGACGAGGAACATATGCTCAGCCGGCTTCTCTGTATGGAAAGCATCGACCCCACGGTGGACGGATTGCAGCGAGGGGTGCGGCTGCGGGATTTGCACCGGGCCATCCTCCTTTACCGCCAGCGCAACCCCAACGCCGGCTTTTTCGACGTTTTGAAGTCCCTCCCCCAGGCCAGCCAGATCTTTGAAAAAATCCAGATGTACCTGCACAAACTCTACCTGCTCAAAGCCAGCCCCCAGAAGACGACCCTCCCGGTCATCGAGGCGATGGTAGAGCACCTGCAAGGGCAGACGAACCATGCCCCGATGGTGCTGGTGATCGACTATCTCCAGAAGATTCCCCTGCCTTACCTGACCGAAAACGAGGCCGAGAAGGTCACCATCGTGGTAGAGGGTCTGAAGAACATCGCCCTGAGCCACGGCATCGCCGTCCTGTCCATCGTCGCCGCCGACCGGGAGGGCCTCAAGGCCACCCGACTGCACCTGCGCCACCTGCGGGGCAGTTCGGCCCTGGATTACGAATGCGACATCGCCCTCATTATGAACCAGAAGTGGAAGATTCTCTCCAAGAAGCATATCACCTTCAACATCCAGCAGGCGGAAAAATGGAAGAGTTGGGTGGTCTTTAGCGTGGAGAAGAACCGGGCCGGCCGGGCCGAAGTGGACCTGGAGTTTGAACTGCGTTCTGAGTACTTCTGCTTCAACCCGCACGGAGGCGTTGTCGAGCAGACGCTCATTGACGAGAAGGTGATTGCGGAATAGGGGGTACACCCAGGAGATGTGCCGGCCCTTTCAGTGGTATGACCACGGCTGCGGCCCGTTCGTCCTCTTCGGACCGGCGCATTTGGCCTGTCTGGGCCTCCTTCTGTTGGCCGTAGTGGCCGTCATCCTTCTACGCCGGCGCTTTTCTCCCCGGGCTCGGCGCATCTTCCGCTACAGTCTGGCCGGCCTGCTCATCGCCAACGAGGTCTCCACCCACATCTGGCATGCCCTGGTGGGCCAGTGGACGGCCCAGTATATGCTCCCCCTGCACCTCTGCAGTATCTTCGCCTGGCTCACGGCGGTTATGCTCCTCACTCGGAGTTACCGCATCTACGAGTTCGCCTACTTCCTGGGCATCGGTGGGGCTCTCCAGGCCCTCATTACCCCACATCCCGGCTTCGGTTTCCCCCATTACCGCTTCTTCCAGGCCTATTTTGCCCACGCCCCCACGGTGTTGGGCACGCTCTACATGACGGCGGTGGAAGGGTATCGCCCTGTCCCTCGCTCGCTCCTGCGCGTGGCTGCGGCCATCCACCTCTATATGCTCCCGGTCTTTGGCCTGAACCTGCTCCTGGGGAGCAACTACCTCTTTATCAACCGCAAACCGGCCGAACCGACCCTGCTGGACTATCTGGGCCCCTGGCCCTGGTACATCCTGGGGATGGAGGCGGTCGGCCTGCTCACCTGCCTTATCCTTTATCTTCCCTTCGCCCTTGCTGACCGGAAGAGGGCCGACGGGCGACCACCAGGGTTGCCCCTGCCCCGATAGACCATACGGAGCATCCCCCGTCGGGGCAACCCTTGGGGTCGCCCTATAGGTATCGAGTCCCCCCTGGTGAGAGGGGCCAGAGGAGGGGAAAAGCGACGCCGGCTGCCCTTCACTCCCTCTTAGTTCCCCATCGAGGGGGAGGGACTCCGGTCTCCTGCCTTGGCCAGGGGGGAAAGGCGACGCCGACTGCCCTTCTCCCTCTTGGCCCCCCTCAAGGGGGAAGGACTCCAGCCTCCCGCCTTCGGGTAGGATGGTCATCGGGCGAAATAGGCAAAAAGGGGAAAGAGCCGGTTCGCCGGGGCGTACCGTCGCTGTGCTCTGCTTGTCCCGCTTGATATGTATAGGGACGGGGTTACCCCGCCCCTGCGAATTTGCCCATCCAGAGACATGCATCCCCAACCGGAGGAGCAATTTGACATCTCCCAAACGGCGTGGTAGAATTTGGCTGCCTGTGTACAGGACGTGATGCCGGGAGGCATCTGGCTCGAGGCCGATGAAAACTCAAAGAGGAGGTACAGCGATGGAGCAGGAACTCAATCCCTTCAAGATCGCCCAGCGGCAGTTCGACCAAGCAGCCGAAATCCTGGGGCTGGAGCCGGCCATGCGCGCCTTTTTGCGCGAACCGATGCGCGAATTCCACGTCACCTTCCCGGTGCGTATGGATGACGGCAGCGTGCGCGTCTTCAAGGGTTTCCGCGTCCAGTACAACGATGCCCGCGGACCGACCAAGGGTGGCATTCGCTTCCACCCCGCTGAGACGATCGATACCGTCCGGGCCCTGGCCGCCTGGATGACCTGGAAGACGGCCGTGGTAGATATCCCGCTGGGGGGTGGAAAAGGCGGGGTGGTCTGCAACCCCAAGGAACTGTCCAGGAGCGAACTGGAGCGGGTCAGCCGGGGCTATATCCGGGCCATCGGCCACTACATCGGGCCGGAAATCGACGTCCCCGCCCCCGATGTCTACACCGATGCCCAGGTTATGGCCTGGATGATGGACGAGTACAGCATCATGATGGGCTACAACGCTCCCGGCGTCATCACCGGTAAGCCGCTTCCCCTGGGCGGGTCGGCCGGCCGCGGCGATGCCACTGCCCGTGGTGGGATGTACTGCACCCGCGAGGCGGCCAAAGTCCTGGGCATTGACCTGCGCGGTGCCACCGCTGCCATCCAGGGCTATGGCAACGCCGGCCAGTTCGCCCATAAACTGGGAGTGGAACTGCTGGGCCTCAAGGTCGTCGCTGTAAGCGATTCCAGGGGCGGCATCTATAACCCCAACGGGCTGGACTATGCTGCCTGCGTCGCCCACAAGGAAAAGACCGGTTCGGTTATCAACTTCCCCGGCGCCCGGAACATCGCCAACGAAGAACTCCTGGAACTCGACGTGGTCGTGCTCTTCCCCGCCGCTCTGGAAAACGTGATCACCGCCGAGAACGCCCCGCGTGTCCGGGCCAAGATCTCCGCCGAACTGGCCAACGGCCCCACCACTCCCGAGGCTGACGAGATCCTCTACCGGAACGGCGTCTACGTCATCCCCGATTTCCTTTGCAACGCCGGTGGCGTCACCGTCTCCTACTTCGAGCAGGTGCAGAACGCCTACGACTACTACTGGCCCACGGAGGAGGTCCACGCCAAACTCGATGCCAAGATGACCGCCGCCTTCCACGCCGTCCACAGGGCGGCCCAGGAATACAAGGTCAACAACCGCATCGGGGCCTACCTAGTGGCGATCCGGCGGGTGGCCGAGGCCGTGCGGCTGCGCGGCTGGGTGTAAGGAGGGAATCTCAGGAGAAGAACAGATGGCGACCGTCGGTTATCTGGAAGGAACGGACCCCTTGTTGCTCACCCGACTGGCAGTGCAGGGCATCGGCACATTGCCGCTGAGCAACGGCTTTGACCTGCACGGCAAGTACATCAACCATCTGACCTGCCAGGATGGGGTCTCGGTGGTCGTTGGGTATCTGCACAAGGTGTTGCCCACCCCGGGCATGACCCTCACTCCCCGCGACCTCCTCTTTGCCTGTATGACGCACGGAATTCCCGTCCTGCTGGTCGCTGAAAAGGCTACCCACGAGCAGGCTCGCCTGCTTCTGGGGGAGGCGGCCGGCTATGCACGCCTGGTCGATCCGGCCGAGTTGTATTCGGCCGTCCTGGAGGCGATTTCCTAGGCTTGCCGGGGAATAGGCGGTTCAGAACCTACCCCTTTTCAAGACCTGACAGGTCTCCAGACCTGTCAGGTCTTGCTTCACCGGGACAACCCGATGCCGCGCTCTGAACTTCGCCGGACAATCCGGCTTTCCATCATCGAGGGTCTTTTCTACCAGATCTATTTCTCACTGGCCGCACCTGGGAGTGCCTTCCTGACCAAATTTGCCGTACTCCTGAGGGCGACGCCCCTGCACTTTGGCATCCTCTCTGCCATCGGGCAACTGGCCCAGGTCTTCCAGGTGCTGGGGATAGCCGTGTCCCGGCGGATGACTTCGCGGAAAAGGGCCGTGATCTGGACCAGCGCCCTGGGGCGGGCTCTGGCCCTGGGCTACGGCTTTCTCTTTTTCCTTCTGCCTCCACAGCCTGCGATCTGGGCCTTCTTGGTCCTCCTGGCGCTTGGCACTTCATTCCAGGCGGTCGGCGGCAACCTCTGGGTGGCCTGGATCGCCGATATGATTCCGCTTTCGATGCGGGGGCGCTTCTTCGCCCGGCGTTCCCAGTATCTGATGGTGGCCGGCCTGGCCAGCGGCTACCTCTGCGGAGCCCTGGTGGACCTCTTTGACCCTCGGCCGGGGCCGCTCGCCCAGGCCCTGCGTTCCATCTTTCCCCCTTGGCCTTCCCTGGCCGAACCGAACCTGCCTTATGCGCTCCTGGCCGTATTTTGTTTCGGTGGTATCATCGGTCTGCTGGGGTTGTTCGTCCTTGCCCGTCAGCCGGAACGACCCAAGGCAGTGGAAGAGGAGCGGCTGGGGAAGATGCTCCTGGAGCCGCTTCGGGACGGAAACTTTCGCCGCCTCCTCCTTTACACCTTCTGGTGGATGATGGCCGTAGGCGTGGGCGCGCCGTTCTGGGGGCCGTTTATGATCAAGAACCTCGGGATGCCCCTGGTCCATATCATGCTCTACGGCACCCTCTCGACCCTGGCCTCCCTCTTTGCCCTGGGCCCCTGGGGACGACTCATTGACCGCTTTGGCAACAAGCCGGCCATGCGTCTGGCCTTGGTGCTGGGCGGTCTGAACCCGCTCCTCTGGTTGTTCGTCACGCCGCAGCACTATGAGATCATCTACCTGGAGGCGATCTCCTCGGGGATCATGTGGTCTGGTGCCAACATCGTGGCGGTGAACCTGGTGCTGGCCATCGCTCCGGAGGGGAAGCGGCAGGTGTACTCGGGCTTGTTCAACGCCTTCTCCGGGCTGGTGATCGTCCTGCCGATGCTCCTCTCCGGCCTCTTCCTCCCTCCCCCGCTTCAGATCGGCGGACTATACCTGCAGCCGGAGCAGGTCCTCTTTGGACTGGGAGGTCTACTGCGCTGGAGCACCCAGATACCGCTAACCTGGGTCTACGAGTCGCGGGCCAGACCAGTACGGGAGGTGCTACAGCACCTTTTCCGTAGATGACAGACAGTGCGGGTACGCAGTCCCCCTTACTGCCCCCCCTCGATCTCGGCCACGATCTGTTCCGGCGAGTCGTCGGTGTAAATGATGCGCAGAATGCCGGGGAAGTATTTGTCCATCGTCATCACGTTGGCATAGACCATCTGTTTAACCAGGGCGGAGGTGAGTTCATCGCCCTCGACATCTATGCTGGTCTTGTAACGGACTTCGCCGTCGCGGAAATCCATTTCAAAGTTGCCGATGATGAGGCCGTAATTGGCCCGGGTGAGGTACTCGGCCATAGCCAGGCGCTTCTCTTCCGGGGTGTTGATGGGACAGATGGAGTAGAAGATGAAGCGGTACTGGTCCTCACGGGCCTGGGCAAAACAGGGCCAATTCCCGTTCCGGCCGGCGAAGGCGGTGCGCAGAATCGGCTTGCCCTCGAGATGGGTAAAGGGCCACTCGTCTTCGGTGAAGAAGCGGGTAACAGCATCCAGGATTGCGCCCATTGGGATTCCTCCTCCTGTTCAGGCTACCGGCTGCCTTCCGGCCGCTGGGTAGCAAGGGAAACCGTAATTGAAAATATTATACCACAGAGAAAGGGAAATAGGCAAATTGGAGTAGGGGACGACGAAAGACTTGCTCTAGGCCTCGTTGTCCCCTACTCGGGGTTGCCGCTTCCGCCAGCCAGCCCTTCAGAGGGCACCGGATGGGGAACTTCCTCGATCGGCCGGGGTTCGCGTTTGCTAAAGATAATGCCTCCCAGGAGGGCTATCAGGCAGGCTCCGGCGATGATGTAACTGATAAGGCGCGTAGAGCCGCCGGTTGCCCGCACGGTGATGATCAGGGGGGCGATGAGGAGCGAGACCAGGTTAACCACCTTGATCATCGGGTTCAGGGAGGGGCCGGCCGTGTCCTTGAGCGGGTCGCCCACCGTATCGCCGATGACGCCGGCCTTGTGCCGTTCGGAACCCTTGCCCAGACCCCGGAGCGGGTCAACAGGCTCGGCCTCGATCTCCTTCTTGGCGTTGTCCCAGGCCCCGCCGGCGTTGGCCATAAAGACGGCCAGGAGTTGCCCCACCACAATAATGCCGGCCAGGAAGCCGCCCAGCGCCTTCTCCCCGATCATAAAGCCCACCACCACCGGCGTCAGGATGCCCAGCATGGCCACGACGATGAGTTCCCGCTGCGCCGCGTCGGTGCAGATGCGCACCACCCGGCCGTACTCCGGCTTTACCCGACCCTCCAGGACCCCCGGCCGACGGAACTGCTTGCGCACCTCTTCGATGATGAGCGCCGCCGCCCGTTCCACCGAACGCAGGAGCACAGAACTGAACATGAACGGAAGTGCCCCACCGATCAGGAGGCCGATAAAGACCACCGGGTCGGAGACATCGATCACCTTGAGCGCCTCTACCCCCCGCTTTGCCGCCTCCTTGCCGATGTCGGTGATGAAGGAGCCGAAGAGGGAGATGGCGGCGATGACCGCCGAGGCGATGGCGATCCCCTTGGTGATGGCTTTGGTGGTGTTGCCGACGCTATCCAGGAGGGCCAGCGTCCTCTGCCCCTCGGAATGGGCAAAGTCCTCCCTGGCCATCTCGGCGATGCCGCCAGCGTTGTCGGCGATCGGGCCGAAGGCGTCCATGGCCAGGTTGTTTCCGGTGTGCGAGAGCATCCCGATGCCGGCCAGGGCCACCGAGTAGAGGATAAAGGTGAACTCATGCCCGGCCGGCGCGGCCCGGAAACTGCTCACGATCAGCCCGATGACCATGACGCCGGCCGCGCCAAAGATGCCGTTCTCGATGCGTCGAGACCTCTTCCAGAGGTAAATCCCCGCCGCCGCCGCTAGAACCGCCGCCCCGCCGATGATCCAGGAGACGACTTCCGCCGGCCAGGTGACCAGGTAGATGGCGATCGCCAGGATGATGCTCAGAACGACGATCAGGATGGCCCAGACGGTGCTCTCATAGCCCACCGCCAGGCCCGAGAGAATCACCGTGGCCGGCCCGGTCTTGGAAGAACGCACCAGCCGGCGCACCGCCGAAGTGCCGCGCTGGGTGAAGGCGGCGGTGTATTTGTTGAAGCCAACGGCCAAGAGGATGCCGGCCGCAGTGGCGGCAAAGACGCGCAGGTCATTCACGTAAAATTTGGCCAGCAGAAAGAAGGAAGTGGTCGAGATGATCGAGGAGAGGTCGTAGGAAAGGTCCATGGCCCGGAAGGCATCCTCCTTCGTGGGCCACAGGGAGACGGCGTAGGTGCCGATGATGCTCGAGAAGACGCCGATGGCCCGCACCAGAAGGGGGAAGACGATCCATTTCAAATTCTCGAAGCCGGGCACCTCCATCACCGCCAGGCCCAAGATCATCGCCGAGACGATGGTTACCTCGTAGGACTCGAAGACGTCCTCGGCCATCCCGGAAAAGTCCCCGACGTTATCGCCCACGAGATCGGCGATAGCGGCGGCATTGCGCGGGTCGTCCTCCGGCACACCGGCCTCGACTTTGCCTACCAGGTCCGCCCCCACGTCGGCGGCCTTGGTGTAGATGCCCCCGCCTACGCGCATAAACATCGCCAGGAGCGTTCCCCCGAAGCCAAAGCCCAGGAGGACCTCCGGAGCGTTCTTGCCGTAGAGGAGGAAGATGGTTGTTCCCCCCAGGAGACCCAGCCCGTCGGCCAGCATCCCGGCGATCGTCCCGGAGCGGTAGGCTACTCGCAGTGCCCCCCGGAAGGAGCCCAGCCGGGCCTGGTTGGCCACCCGCACATTTCCCCGGGTGCCGATAAAGCGCAGCCCGATCTGCCCGATGGCCAGCGAGCAACTGGCTCCCAGGAGGAGCGCCGCCCCGCGTCCCAGGGAAATTTCCCACGGCGCCCCGGCCAGGTGGGCGGTGAGGAAAAGGAGCACGGCCAGGACAAAGGCCAGGGGAACTACCACCTCCATCTGTTTGTTCAGGTAAGCCACCGCCCCCTGGCGAATGGCGTTGGAGATCCCCTGCATCTTCTCCGTGCCGGGGTCTTCCCGCAGCACCTCCCGACCCAGCCGCCAGGCATAGACCAGCGCAGCCAAGGCCGTACAGATGACAAGCAACAGCCCAATCTGTTCAAACGAAGTTGCTCCTACCAGACCGGCCACTTTCCTCCTCCTTAGATCACCTTGTTCCTCTGCGCACCCTGCGCCTCTGCGGTAAAACCTTCGCCCTTTTCCGAGCAGTCAACGATTTGCATTCTTAACGGGGTCGTGGTATAATTTAAATGTCGGGCGACTAGCTCAGCGGGAGAGCGCTTCCTTCACACGGAAGAGGTCATTGGTTCAAATCCAATGTCGCCCACCTGGACGGCGCAAGACTTGGCGCCGTTTTTTGTACTCGCTGAACCGCCCGCTTACTCCTCCGGGTGCCGGCTTCCGGCGCGCATCTGTACCTCCAGCGCCTCGTCGGTAGCCAGCACCTCCTGGTCCACGCCGAAGCCGATCTCCTTCTTGCTATAGAGAATAGCGGCGACCACGATGGCCAGCCCTATGCCAGCGGCGGCATAGATGTACGGCTGCAAATGTGCTTCCTTCCCCAGCCGGACGATGAGCGGAGCCACCAGGAGCGAGACCAGGTTGATGACCTTGATCATAGGGTTGAGGGCCGGGCCGGCCGTGTCCTTGAGCGGGTCGCCCACGGTATCCCCCACGACTGCCGCCCGATGCGCTTCCGAACGTCTGCCCCCGTACCAGCCGTCCTCGATCACCTTCTTGGCGTTATCCCAGGCCCCGCCGGCATTAGCCATGAAGACGGCCAGGAGTTGTCCGGCTACGATGACCCCGGCCAGAAAGCCGCCCAGCGCTGCCTCCTTCAGGAGGAAGCCAACGATGATCGGAGTGAGGACGGCCAGGAGGCCCAGGCTCACCAGTTCCTTCTGAGCCGCCGTCGTGCAGATGGTTACCGCCCGGGCGTAATCCGGCTTCGCCCGCCACTCCAGCACACCGGGGATGCGGAACTGTCGGCGCACCTCCTCCACGATCAGGCCGGCCGCCCGTCCCACTGCCCGGATGGTGAGTGCGCTGAAGAGGAACGGCATGGCCCCGCCGATGAGAAGTCCGATAAAGACCATGGGGTTGGCCACGTCAATCACCTGGAGGGCCTCTATCCCGACCTCCCCGGCCACCCTGCCGATGTCGGTGATATAGGCCCCGAAGAGGGAAACGGCGGCGATTACTGCCGAGGCGATGGCGATCCCCTTGGTGATAGCCTTGGTCGTGTTGCCTACGGCGTCCAGTTCGGCCAGAATCTGGCGGGCCTGGGGCTCCAGGTCGGCCATCTCCCCAATGCCGCCGGCATTGTCGGCAATCGGGCCAAAAGCATCCATAGAGACATTGTTCCCGGTATGCGAAAGCATCCCGATGCCGGCCAGGGAGACGCTGTAAAGGATGAAGGTGATGCGGTTCTGAAGGGTCATCCCCTCCGTGCTGAAGGAGCCGATGATCACAGCCACGACCAGCACCCCCAGGGCGGAAAAGATGCCCAATTCGATGTGCCGGGTGCGCCGGTAGACGAAAAAGCCGGCCAACAACCCCAGAACGGCGCCGCCAATGTAGATGCCGGTGGAGACGGCCTGTCCGACCTGGATGGTGTAAATGAAGACAGAGAGAAGGATCGTCGCCGCGATGATCAGGATGGCCCAGACGGTGCTTTCGTAGCCCACAGAAAGGCCGGTCAGAAGGTTGGTCGCCGCCCCGGTGCGACTGGAGCGAGCGATCTCCTTCACCGGGGCGTTCTTGGGGTGGGTAAAATAGGCAGTGAACTTGTTGAAGCCGACAGCGAGTAAAATGCCGGCCGCCGTCGCCGCAAAGACGCGCAGGTCGCCCACGTAGAAATAGGCCAGGAGAAAGAAACTGGCGGTGGAGATGAAGGAGGAAAGGTCATAAGAGAGGTCCATCGCCCGAAAGGCGTCCTCTCGGGTCGGCCACCAGGAGACAGCGTAGGTGCCGATAATGGAGGAAAGTACACCGATGGCCCGCACCAGGAGGGGAAAGACAATCCACTTTAACTCGAAAGGCTGGATGGCCAACCCCAGGATCATCGCAGAGACGATGGTCACCTCGTAAGACTCGAAGATGTCGGCGGCCATGCCGGCGCAGTCGCCAACGTTATCGCCCACCAGGTCGGCGATAACGGCGGCGTTGCGGGGGTCGTCCTCCGGGATGCCCACCTCGACCTTGCCCACCAGGTCTGCCCCCACGTCGGCGGCCTTGGTGTAGATGCCGCCGCCCACCCGCATAAAGAGGGCGAGGAGCGTCCCCCCGAAGCCAAAGCCCAGTAACACCTCAGGGGCCTTTTCCCAGTAGATCATAAAGATAGCGGTTCCACCCAGGAGGCCTAGCCCATCGGTGAGCATCCCGGTGATCGTGCCGGTGCGGTAGGCGATTCGCAGAGCATCGGCGAAGGAACGTCGGGCGGCCGAGGCCACCCGGATGTTGCCCTGCACAGCCATGTTCATGCCGATGTAGCCCACGGCGGCGGAGAAAAGCGCCCCCATCAGGAAAGCGGCAGCCCGGCCGATGGAGACGGTCCACTCCTGGCCGGCCAGGGCGGCTGTGAGGTACAGCCCGATCACCAGGATGACGATAAGGAGGAGAAGGCTGCGGAACTGCCGGCGCAGGTAAGCATTGGCCCCATCGCGGATGGCCCAGGCCACATCCTGCATCCGCTTCGTGCCGGTATCTTCCCGCAATATCTGGCGGGCCAGCCAGAAAGCATAGAGCAGAGCTAGGACAGCGGTGGCCAGTACGCCCCACAGTCCACCGTGCTCAAAAGGGGTCGCCCGTTCCATGCTACCTCCATAGGAAAACTTTTTGTATTAGAACAAACGACATCTTTGGATGCGCGGTATTCTACACCAAGTTGCCGTTTTGTGCAAATCTGTCGACTCGGTCCTCCGGCTAGGCAGTCCTGGGCTGTAGCCATCGGCGGATTAACCGGTCGAGCGGCTCTTTGGCCTGATTTGCCCTTTCCTTTCCTGTGTGCTATAATAAATCCAAGTATACTTGGGGGAGGACAAGCGCCAAAAAGGAGGGAAAACTATGGCACAAACCGAAATACGGCTCTCAGAGATCGAGGAGCACATGCGAGAGATTGCCCGCGAGGTGATGGCCGAGCAGGCGGACGTTTTGCGCAAAGAGATTATGGAGGCGGAACTGGGGAAATTGCGGCTGGAGATGGATGCCCATCTTCGACACATCCGGGAAGCCATCAATGCCTTGGCCGAGGCCCAGAAGCGCACCGAGGAGCGGGTAAGCGAACTGGCCGAGGCCCAGAGGCGCACCGAGGAGCGGGTAAGCGAACTGGCCGAGGCCCAGAGGCGCACCGAGGAGCGCCTGGAACGTCTGGAGGCCACCGTCCAGGCTTTGGCCGAGGCCCAGAAGCGCACCGAGGAGCGGGTGAACGAACTGGCCGAGGCCCAGAGGCGCACCGAGGAGCGCCTGGAACGTCTGGAGGCCACCGTCCAGGCCTTGACCGAGGCCCAGAGGCGCACCGAGGAGCGGGTGAACGAACTGGCCGAGGCCCAGAGGCGCACCGAGGAAACGGTACGACAATTGGTCGAAGCCCAAAGGCGCATGGAAGAGTCTCTGGCTCGCCTCGATCGCCAACTGGCCGAGACGAACAAGCAGGTGGGGCAACTGGCCAACCGGCTAGGGCTGGATCTGGAGGTAGATGCCGAGGAAATCCTGCGAGAAGTACTGAAGAAAAAGGGCTTTGAACTCCTGCAGGAACCCTTCCCGATCGTTATAGATGGGGAAGCCGACGTGGTCGCCCCAGTTCGATCGCCGGAAGGGGAGACCTTCTGGGTTCTAGTAGAGGTCAAGGGCCGGGTGCGGCGGAGCGAGGTGGGGGATTGGCTGCGGCAACTGAACCGGCCGGATTTCCAAGAACGCTTGCGGGAAATGCAGGTGGAGAAACCCTACCTGCCCTATATCTTCGGACTGCGAATCTATCTGGGGGTGGAGAAACTGGCTGCTGAGGCCGGCTTGGGGGTGTTGGACTATCGCGGAGAGCGGCTGGCCCCTCGTCCTTGGAGGTAAAAGCGAAATCCAACGGTCGGGGCGAGGCCACGGCCTCGCCCCGATCGCTATTTCCTACCGCCCTGGGGGCGGGCCCTCCTCCCGCCCCCAGGGTATCGTCTGTTTTTACGGAGTGTAGCCCTTGAACACCAGCGGCAGGTAGATATAGCGGAAGGTTGGGATGACCGGCTGCACCACGATGGAGTGAGTGGCCGTAGCCGTGCCGCAGGCGTTCGTCACCGTCAGGAGCACGCCGTAGGTGTCGGTCACCGCATAGGTGTGGGTAATAACCCGGCCGCTTCCGTGCGTGTCGTCGCCAAAGGCCCAGGTGTAGGTGAAGGGCGGCGTGCCGGCCGCCACCCTGCCGGTAAAGGTCACCACCTCACCCACCGTCGGCGTGATCGGCGTCCAGGCGAAGTCGGCCCCGGAGGGCGGGACGCAGGCCGGGACGACGGTCACGGTGTGGGTCACGACCGCTTGGCCGCAGGCGTTGGTGACGGTCATCGTCACGGTGTAGTCGTCGGCCGCGGTGTAGGTGTGAGAGGCGGGGTTGCCGGAAG
>JASFBA010000038.1:0-54961 GCA_036172265.1 Chloroflexia bacterium | reverse complement strand
GTAAGATGGAGTTGCCCATCTGAAATGCGGTTTGGATAAGGAAAGGTTCGGTGGAAATGAGCAGGCGCATTCGTATCGGCGACGCCGAGTTCGAACTGGACTTTGACCCCGGCGAGGTCCTCCCCCCCGGCGTAGAACGGGTGGAGGAGGAATGGCCGGCCGATGTCCCGGCAGAACTCCTCGCCTATGCCCGGCAACTGGCCATCTCCGACGAACACGTCGCCCACTGGGTAACCTTTTTCCGGGATCATCCCCAGGGCCGGCAGATCTGGGAGGAGATCCATCGCCTCTGGAAGCCGGGCCGGCCGGGCCGCAAGCCTTCCTCCCCCCGGCGCCCCCGGCCCTGAACCCGCTCCCCCGGCCGCCTCCGTTCCCCAGAGTCCCCCATTCCCAACTCCCTCTATCCCCCCTCACCTCAGTGCATCCCGGCTCGGTTTACAACTCAGTCGCAGGATGATATAATAGTTCCAGAAATGCAGTGAGGTCAACGGTGATCGTCTGGCGCTGGAACTGGCAACGGGTCGCCATCGCCGCTGGCATCCTGATCCTTCTGCTGGGGGTGCTGGCCGTCCTGCTCCTCATCCTGCAGGTCGAGCCTTCCCCCGTCGTGCGCGGCATCAAGATCGTCATCGCCATCGCCCTGATCGTCAACTGGGGGCTGATGAACATGCCCACCCCCCGGCCTCCGGCCGGCGACTTTGTCCTCGGCGTGGCCACGATGGGCTGGGAGCGCCTCCCCGGAGAAGCGCCGGCCGGCCGGCTGCGCCCGCCCCCCTTCCGTCCGCCCTGGGCCCGCTCACGCCTGCCTTTGGAAACCCCGCTCGGCGAGGACGGGCAACCGCTTCCGCTCCTTCCCCCTCCGGTGGGGGCCGAAGAGGTGAGCGAGGTCGTCTATCACCAATTGGAGGTCAACCTGGCCGACAAGGGGTGCAGCGGAGCCGCCGTCTGGCGGATGCCCTTTGTCGGCAGTGCCGAGCAGGCCCGCGAGGAGGCCGAACGTCAACGCCTGAACGCTGTCCTCTGGGGGTGGGTGCCGGCCGGAGACCCCTCTTCCCTTCTGTCCTGTTTTGTCATCCTGAAGCCGCTGGAACCGCCGGCCATCCCTGGGCACGGCCGACTGATGGGCGTCACTTCCTTCCGCCTCGGTCAGGAACACGTCGCTCGCCTGCCCCGTCCGGCCATTGGGGCGACCCTCTTGGCCTCCTTCACGGCCGGCCTGGCCCACTACGCCGGCCGCCGCTACGATGCGGCCATCAACGAGTTCAAGGCCGCCCTTATCCGGGCCCTGATCGAGTCCAACGAGCACGCCCAGGATGCCGCCGCCACAGGCGTCATCCACTTTTTCCTGGGAAATGCTTACTTCCTGCGGGAGGAGTGGGAAGAGGCCCGCAAGTCCTACCAGGAGGCCGGCCGGCTGCTCCCCCAGTGGGCGGCCTGCCACCACAACCTGGGCCTGCTCTACTGGCGCCAAGGGGAACTGGACCAGGCCGTCGAGGAACTCCGCCTGGCCCTGCACCTGGAGCCCCATAGCGCCCTCATCCACTATAACCTGGGACTGGTCTACCGCGAACAGGGCCGCCTGGCCGAAGCCATCGCCGAATTTCAGGAGGCCGGCCGCTTGGACCCCCAGATGGCCGAGGCCCACCGCCTCCTCGGCCTGATCTACCGCCAGCAAAAGCAACTGGACGAGGCCTTTGCCGAACTTCGCCAGGCCCTGTCCATCCGTCCCCATTACCCCGACGTCCACCGCGATCTGGCCGAACTGTATCAGGACCGGGGCATGCCCGAACTGGCCCTGAAGGAACTCCAGCAGGCTGTCGCCCAGGACCCGGAAAACCCCGAGACTTACCTCCGCCTGGGCCGGCTCTACCGGCAGATGGGCGATCTGGACCAGGCCGTGGATGCCTATCAAGAGGCCATCCGCCTTCGCCCCAATTTCCCAGAGGCTCACTACGAACTGGGGCTGATCTACAAGCGCCAGGGCCGGGCCGAACTGGCCGTCAGCGAGTTTCGGGAGGCCACCGCCGTCCCTGCCGACACGGCCGAGATGCACATCAACCTGGGCCTGGCCTATCGCAGCCAGAACCGCCTGGCCGACGCCGAGGCCGAGTTTACCCGGGCGCTGGAACTGGAAGCAGAGAATGCCGAGGCCCACTACTGCCTGGGGTTGGTCTACCGAGATCGGGGACAGCCCAACATGGCCATCATCGAACTGGAAGAGGCCATTCGCCTCGATCCCGACTTCCGACCGGCCTACGATACCCTCAGCCGGCTCTACCAGGAGAAGGGGGAACTCGAAAACGCCGTGGAGACGCTGCGTCGCAACCTGCGGGCCCACCCCGACGACGCCGAAGCGGCCTACCGCCTGGCCAACATGGTCGTGGCCCAGGCCCGCGCCCGCCGTATCCCCCAGGGCCTGGTTGCCGCCATCGAACTCTACCATCGGGTCATCGAACTCCAGCCCGACCATGCCGAGGCCCACTTCAACCTGGGCCTGGCCTACCTGGCCCAGAACGACCCCGAACGGGCTTTGTCCCCCCTCACTCGGGCGGCCCGGCTGCGCCCCGGCGATGCCCAGTTTCAGTACGTCCTGGGAGAAACTTGCCACAACTTGCAACGCTACGATGAGGCCGCCATTGCCCTGAAACAAGCGGTGGAACTGGACCCGGAAAACCACCGGGCCCGTTTCCTTTTGGGCCTGGGCCTCCGACACCTGGACCGGCTTCGGGAAGCCTACGAGACCTTTACCGATTACCTTCGATTCCACCCCGGCGATGCCGAGGCCTTCTATCAACTCGGTCTGACCTGTGCCGCTATGAAAGAGTACGACCAGGCCATAACCTACCTGCGGGAAGTCCTCAAGCAGCAACCTTCCCATGCGGCCGCTGCCTACAACCTGGGCGTGGCCCTGGCCGCCAAGGGGGATCTCCCGGCCGCTGTCGCCGCCTTCCAGGAGGCCATCCGGTTGAACCCTCGGGATGTCGAGGCGTATAACGGCCTGGGGGTCGCCCTGCGGGAGATGGGCCGAGTCCAGGAGGCTATCGCGACCTTCCGCCAGGCCCTCCAGTTGCAACCCCGCTACGCCCGCACCTACTACCTTCTGGGCCGGGCCTACCAGTCCATCGGGGATACCGTCCGTGCCGCCCAGTCCTTTCACCGTTACGAGGAACTGGCCCGTAGTGGAGAAAAGGCGTAGGGGCGACCCGTCGGGTTGCCTCTCAGGTATCAGGTTAACGGCAAGTTCCTTCCCACTGGAGGGAAGGGCCGGGGGAAAGGGGCGATGAAGCCCTTTTTCCCAGCCTCCCCCATCGGGGGGAGGAGGGCAAGTGCGTTGTGCCCCTACCTTCGGGCGGGGTGGCTATTGGGTGGGATGGGCTACTGTACCGGCTCTCCTTGGGACGATTTCGGCCAAAGGCAGGCGGCCCCGGTGGAGCCAAAGGAGGCATCCGATGAACAAAGGGATGGGTCGGGCGATCTTGTTCCTTTTCCTGGCCTTGGGGCTATCCCTGGTTGCCGGGATCGGAAGCCGGCCGGCCGCGGCCCAGTTCAACACGCCGACCGTGGACGGCACGATCTCTCCCGGCGAATACGGCGATCATACCGACGGCCAGAACCGACAGACCAGCGGCAGCCAGGTCTGGTATATGACCTGGGATGACAACAACCTATATGTCGGAATCACCGGAGCCAACATCTATGAAGGAGCCATCCTCTACCTGGACCGGAACCCATTGGCCCCGATCAACGGCGGCACCAACGCCGACGGCACAATCGTCGGGTTCAATTACGACAACACTTGCTTTGCCGCGCTCCAGTTCCGCGCCGACATCGTTCTCTATGTCAAGAACGGCTACCGGGAGTATCGCACAGCAGACGGTGCCAACGGCTGGTCGGCCCCGACGACCGACTGGGGCAATTACGCCGATAACTCGGGCACGAACACGCGCGAGTTCGCCCTGCCCTGGTCGGCCGTCGGCGGCCGGCCTGCCTCGTTCGCCTGGTTCGGCTACCTGACCTCCAGCGGCGGATACGTCTACGGCCCGGTGCCTATCGAAAACCCCGGCGGCTACATCGGCACCGCCGCCCGCTACGCGCGCTACTACATCATCAACAATACCAACAACGGCACCAGCACCAAGCCCTTTTCCCGCAACTGCTACGTGTTCAACAGCGAATCCGACATCAGCGACTTTGGAGCGCTCAGCGTCTATGACTTTACGATGAACACGGCAGGGCGGACGATCACCCGGGCCGGCGGGAACTGGACCATCGGCGGCGATATGCGGGTGGACAACGGCACCGTCAATTTCGGCGCGATTACGGACGGAACCACGGTGAGCGGCGATGTGGTGGTGGGCAGCGGAGGGACGCTCATCCTGTCCTCCAATGCGGGCGGCGATTTGAGTGTGGGGGGGGACTGGACCAACAACGGCACCTTCAACTGTCGGGGCCGGCAGGTGACCTTCAACGGAAGCGGCCCCCAGACCGTCGGCGGGAGTGCATCCACCACCTTTGACTACCTGCTCATCGACAATGCGGCTGCGGGGGTGGTCACCCTGACGACAGATATCACCGTCACGCGCCAACTCAAGATTAACGACAGCAGCGCCGAACTCAGTGCCGGCGGTACGACCCTGACCCTGCGGGGCGATAGCACGGCCGGACCCGTCTTCTGGAACGAGGGCACTTTCAATCCGGGGACAAGCACGGTCGTCTTCAGCGGAGAAAATAACCGGAACGCCCGGATATGGGGCTCGCCCGCTATCGCTACGACCTTTAATAACGTCACCATCTCCCGGAATCCATCGGGCAGCGGCAACTTTGGGGTGGACTTTTATGACCACGACACCGGGGCACGGGCCCACATCGCCGGCACGCTCACCCTGAACCAGTTCACCTTCGTCGCCAGCGAGGAGAACGGAAGCAGCACCGGTTGCCCTCCATCCAACTGCGACGGTACCCCTTTCTACGACGCCGGCTCGACCTTGCGCTACAACAACTCCGGCTCCTTCGCTTCGGCCGCCGAATGGTGGCCGGACGACGCTACCCCCACCTGCGGGACGGACAAGGGGATGCCCTATAACGTCATCATCACGAACAATACCGCCCTCAATATCCATGTCGGTTTCGCCAACAACGGCCAGAGCCCCAACTATCCGGCCGGATCGAACAAGACGGCCTGCGGCTCGGTGACCATCGCTTCGGGCAGCGCCCTGACCTCCACCTCCGGCATCCTGAGCGTGAAGAACGACTGGACGCGGGCCGGTACCTTTGCCCACAACGGCGGCACCGTCCGCTTCAACGGGAGTTCGGGCCAGAGTGGGGACGGGAAGCAGACCGTCAGCGGGGATACCACTTTCTACAACCTGGTGGTGGACCAAGAGAGCGGCGTTGCCGTCTATTTCGGCTCGACGACAACGACCATTCTGAACGATCTGAAAAAGGAGGGCGGCGCTGGGACGATGGATCCCGGTACAGGCAGGTTTATCTTCACCGGATCGCCTAGCGCCATCCTAGGCGACGGGGGAAAGGTCTTCTACGACCTGGAGATCGCCGGTGGGACGACCACAAATCACACCACCGGCGGAAAGATATGCGTCCGCCATAGCCTTGTCAACAACGGCACCTTTACCGAGGGGGCTGACCAGGACATCTATTTCGACGGAGGAGGCAATATTAACCTGTCCGGCAGCGGTACGACCACGTTCGGAAGGATCTGGGTGCAATCCTCCAGCACGCTCAACGCCGGGACGCACAGTTTTCGCGTCGTCGGGGACCGGTTTGCCGTGTACGGGGGAAACACCTTCAACGGCGGAACGGCAACGGTGACCTTTGCCAACAGCACCGGAACGGCGCTGGACAGCACACTGCCCAATCTCGGGACCTATAACTTTTACAACCTGACGATCGAGAGCGGGGCGGTTGTTCGGGGCCCGAAATACGGCAGCAAGACGATCAATGTGGCCGGTAACTGGACGAACCATGGGACCTATACCCACATTACCGGAACAGTGGTATTCAACGGCACGAGCGCGCAGACTATCCAGGGCAGCAGTCCGACCACCTTCTACAACCTGACCGTGAACAACGCAAGCGGCGTGTCGCTGGGTCAGAACGAGCGGGTGGAGAACACCCTGACGCTCTCCAACGGCCGGCTGACGCTGGGAAGTTACGACCTGGTCCTGGGCAGTGGGGCGACGGCAGTGGGAGGGACTTTGAACGCCTCCAATATGGTTGTGGCTGACGGTACGGGGCAACTGTGCAAGGAGTATGCGGCGGCCGCCCCCTACACTTTCCCTATCGGCGATGCGACCGGCACGGCCGAATATTCGCCGGCCACTCTGGACTTGAACGGCACCTTCACCTCCGGTCAGGCCTGCATCAACCTGACCGACGAAAAACACCCTAACAACCCCAGCCCGAATGACTACCTGACCCGCTACTGGACAGTCACCTCTACCGGCATCTCCAATTTTACCTGCACCACAACCTTCAACTACGTGGACGCCGATGTAACGGGGACGGAAGAAAATATCCACGCCTTGAGGTATCACGGCGGCACCTGGACGATGGGCAACCTGGTAGACGCGGGAAACAACCGCTTCAGCATGACCGTGAACGTTTTCTCCGATTTCACCGGAGGGGCCATACCAGCAGCCGTGAAACTCCTCTCCTTCGCCGCCCGGCCGGCCGCCTCCGGCATCTACCTGACCTGGGAGACGGCAAGCGAATACGATAACCTGGGCTTTAACCTTTATCGCAGTTCCTCCCCCCAGGACCGGGGAGAAAGGCTCAACGCCACCCTCATCCCCTCCTGTTCGCCCGGCAGAGGCGAGGGAGCCACCTACGAATTTCTGGATACGACGGCCCGGCCTGGGCAGACGTATTCCTACATCCTGGAGGACGTAGACCGGAACGGGCGACGGACGCCGCACGGGCCGGCCGTCATCGTTTACCGGCAGGTTTATCTGCCGCTGCTCTTCCGCCGGCGGTGACAAGGCGGGTTCCCGCTCATCCGCGCCGAACGGTGTAGCGTTCCAGGTCGGCGGCCACCGTCACGTTGGGAAAAAGGGTTCGGGCTTCCTCCAGGATCGCCGCCGTAGGATAGCGCTGGGAGATGTGGGTCAGGTAAAGGTGGCCCACCTCCGCCTGGCGGGCCAGCCAGGCGGCCTCTTGGGCGGTCAGGTGGCCGAACTGGCGGGCCAGTTCCGTATCGGCGGTCAGGTAGGTGGCCTCGATCACCAGGGCATCGGCACCGCGTACCACCTCGACCAGGTCGTCCACCCGGGAGGCATCGCCCACATAGGCCAGTTTGGTCCCTGGCTGGGCCGGCCCCAGCACCTCATCCGGGTGAACGACCCGTCCATCGGCCAAGGTGATGGCTTCGCCCAGTACCAGGCGACGGCGTTCCGGACCGGCCGGCACCCCCAGCGCCTCGGCCTTTTCCGGCAGAAAGGGCCGGCGGTCCGGTTCCCGGAAGATAAAGCCGTAATTTCCCGGCCCCCGATGGCTCACCGGGAAGGCCCACACCTCCAGGTACTCATCGGCCAAGATGACCCCGGCCCGGATGGGAACGTACTGTACCTCCAGTTGCACCTCATCTCCTCGCAGGACCACCTCCATCAGCGCTCGCACCCGCTCCAGTGCCCAGCGCCCGCCGTAAATGGTCATTCGGGAGAGGTTGCCCCATCGGGCCATGGTGGCGGCGATGCCGCCCAGCCCCAGGATGTGATCCAGATGACCGTGGGTCAGAAGAACGAGGTCCAGCCGCTTGAAGCCCAGCCCGCTGCGCATGATCTGGCGCTGGGTGCCCTCGCCACAATCGATGAGAAAACGGCGCTCCCGGTGCAGAACCATGGCCGAGGAGAGGTTCCGCTCCACCGTCGGAGCCGAGGCTGCCGTGCCCAGGAAGACGAGTTCAAACACGCTGCCCCTCCCCAAGTTCTCGTAAGACCTTTTCCAGGCGCCGGCGCAGTTCCTCCGGGGAAAGCCCGCTGATGCGGACGACCTTGTGCCGACTGCGTTCCCCGGAGACGATCGCTACCTGACTCTGGCGTACTTCCAGGACTTCTGAGAGGAAACGTGCCAGGGCCTCGTTGGCCCGGCCTTCCACCGGAGGAGCGTTCAGGGCCACATGGAGCGCACCTTCGCGCAGGCCGATCACCTGGTTACGCCCGGCCTTGGGCTTGACCCACACCGGGAAAGCGTCGTCGCCCAGCCAGTTCAACGCCTTCACGGCCGTCCCCGTCCTTTTGAAGCCAATAAAAAGGGCCTCGCTTGCGGAGCGAAGCCCGCCGCCGGCCGAATTCCCAAAGCAGTAGCGGGGGACGGATTCGAACCGCCGACCTCCGGGTTATGAGCCCGACGAGCTGCCACTGCTCCACCCCGCGTTATAAAACTATTATAACGATGGGGAACAATTTTGTCAACCGAATTCTGGCAAATTTCGCCTGGTGGGGCAAAAACATCACCGGGGCCCTGCCTCACGGCCTCCCTGTGGGAAAGTCGCCGGCCGGGTAACGTTTCGGCGAAGCAAAGGCAACGCAAGGTGATTTTGCCGATGTCCTGTTGTCAAATCGCCTTCGGGGACCGAAGGGCAAACTGGGCCGTATCCCGGCGGATGAGCACCAGTGGCGCACGGATGACCCCCAGCGAAGGCGCGATCGGGCAGGACATCGCCGCATCATAGAGGGAAACGAAGACATCGGTGGCGATTTCCACGTGCTTGGCCAGGGTGGTCATCGTGGATATACGAAGCAGGGCATCGAAACGAAAAGGGCCGACCAGCACGGTCACCGGCTCCATCTTGCGGTTGAGTTCGGCCGGGTCATAATCGGGCGGGTCGCTGGCTGGGGGCAGGAGGTGAAAGGCCAGTACCTGGGCTGTACGGATGTGGAGTTCGGGAAAGGCCAGCGGCCGGCTCAGGTCGCCTCCCAAGATGAAGGCGTGGGCATCATAGAGGGAGACGTAATCGGGGGCGATGGTGCGCAAATAAGTGCTCACCCGCACCGCTTCTTTGGTAATGACATCCCCCCAGGCCAGGCTGTTCAGGGTATAGACCATGGCCGGGGTGACCTTTTCATCATCGCCCAGGGTATAGGGCTTTTTCCTCTCAGCCATCGCTTCCTCCTGAGAGGCCGGCCAGGTGGCAGGTATCGTTGAGGAGGAGAAGCCGGCCGCTCCCATCTTCATAATGCACCCAGTTCACCGCCGCCGGGTCCTGCCCAAGACGCCAGAAGAACCCCAGGTCTATTCCCAGGAGGGTGCACAGGAGCACGCGGTTGACCACCATATGGCCGACCAGGACGACCGTCCGGCCGGCATATTCCCGGAGCAGTCGCTCCAGGAGGGTCTGCAGGCGGGCCTGCACCTGGAGCAACGATTCCCCCTGGGGAAAACACAACTCCTGGGGGGCCGTTCGCCAGAGGCGGTAGCGCTCCGGGTCGCGTTCCCGGGCCTCGGCCGGCGAAAGGCCTGTCCATTCCCCATAGTCCACATCCACCAATTCCTCACAGGGCCGGGCCTCCAGCCCCAGGACCTCGGCGATAGGGGCTGCCGTCTGTTGGGCCCGCCGGAGAGGGCTGGTGTAGACGGCGGCGGCCGCCGGCCAGCGGGAGCGAACGGCCTGCGCTGCCGCATTCACCTGGCGAATCCCGACCTCGTCCAGGGACAGGTCTGTCCGCCCCCGGAAACGCACCTCCTGATTCCAGGCGGTGCGGCCGTGACGCACGATGATCAGATCGATTTCCATATGTTACCTCGCCGCCAGCGAAGCAAAGAACAGAATCAACAGGCCCAGACAACAGAGAAGGGGGAAAATGCTCAGGACAATGCCGATCGTGCTGTGGGTGCGGCCCTGCAAGGTCGGCCGGATCTTTTCCTGAGCCAGTCCTATCGCCCCCAGGACCAACCCCAGGCAGGCCCCCAGTTCGGCCAAAAGGAAAAGTCCCAGGCCGACCAGAGTGGCCGTGCCTGCCGTCTCCAGTGCTTGGCGCAGGACGGGGTCACGCTGCAAAAGTTCCCGCGTTATTGCCGGATTGCTGTAAATCCAGTCCAGAATCCTGGGGTCACGGGCCTGAAGGAAATTCCCCACCCAGACAATCGCGACCACAGTGATCACCAGGCTCAGGACGACCAAGAGAAGGGCCAGAAGGCTCAGGACTAGACTGGCGCAGGCCGGCCCGCTTGAAGGAGGTGAGGCGGTCTCCGGGTCGGTCGACTCGGCGGCCGGCGACGGGAAAAGAGAACGGCCGCAATGAGGGCATATCCTCCAGTCTTCTTCACAAGGCCGGCCGCAATAAGGACAGTTCATCGGAATGTCCCTGATAGGCATCATCGGATAATCCCATTTTATCATACCTACCCTGGACCGGCAACATTGTCGAATCCGATCTGTTTCAGGTTAACGGCAACCCGGGGCATTTCGTGTCCCAGGAAGTTCGCCCATCGGATTCTGGCAAATTTCGCCCGGTGGGAAAGCACCTTCCCGCAGGTTCGGAAATGGCCGGCAACAGGCGAGTGGCTCGCCTAAGCGTATTCCGGCCTGGATAGCACGCCCAGACCTGCGGGAGGGTACTCTCAGAAATCGCCGACAAAACGGCATCCTGGTGAAGCACGAATGCTTATCAAGGGCAACGTAGGGTGACTTTGCCGGTGTTCTCCCTGAAGAGCGGTTGGAGAGGGGCAAAGATGTGGATATAGCGACGGGGCAGCCGGCCGCGGATGTAGACGCCTTCCTCGCGGTACTCCTCAACGCCCACGTGTCCCCGTTCGTGGAAGAGGGCGGTGAGGTCGTGGCGGCTATAGGGGATGGTGACCTCCAAGGGGACGGTCTCCCGGTCCAGAACTTCCTCGATGCGGCGGAGCAAGGTGTCCAGCCCCCAACCATGTAAGGCGGAGATGACCACATAGTCGGCGGGGACGGCCAGTTCCTCGGTCAGAGAGGCGATCTCCTCCTCAGCGACCGGCCCCAGCCGGTCCACCTTGTTCAGGGCGGTGATGCAGGGAATGTCGTCGGCCTGAAGTTCCTTCAGGACCCGCTGCACCGTCTCGGCCTGCTCCGGGGCGTTGGGGTGGCTGATGTCCAATACGTGCACCAGGACATCGGCTTCGCCGATCTCCTCCAGGGTAGCCCGAAAGGCAGCCACCAGCGTCGTCGGCAGGCGTTGGATGAAGCCAACGGTGTCGGTGAAGAGGATTTCCCGTCCACCGGGCAGGGTAACCCGTCGGGTAGTGGGATCCACCGTGGCAAAGAGCTGATCGGCCACGTATACCCCTGCACCGGAGAGGGCATTCAACAGGGTGGACTTGCCGGCGTTGGTGTAGCCGACCAGGGAGACGATCGGGACGCCGCTCCTCCGGCGCTGTGCCCGATAGAGTTCGCGGTGGGTATGGACCTCGTGCAGTTTCTGCTTGAGCAGGGTGATGCGCCGGCGAATCTGGCGCCGGTCCACCTCCAGTTGGGTTTCGCCGGGGCCACGCAGTCCCACCCCGCCCACGCCCTGGCGCGAAAGGTGAGTCCAGCGGCCGCGCAGCCGGGGCAAGAGGTACTCGTACTGGGCCAGTTCGACCTGAAGGCGTCCCTCGGCGGTCTGGGCGTGGCGGGCAAAGATGTCCAGGATCAATCCGGTGCGGTCCAGCACCCGAACGTCCCAGGCTTCCTCCAGAGCCGTGCTCTGGCGGGGGGTCAGTTCATAATCCATGATGACCAGGTCATAATGAAGCGTCTCCTTCAGCCGGCCGATCTCTTTGACCTTGCCCTTGCCCAGGAAGGTGCCTGGATGGGGACGATCCAGCCGCTGGAAGGTCTGGCCGATCACCTCCACCCCGGCCGTGCGGGCCAGTTGGACCAGTTCTTCCAGCGAATCCTCGGCCCGCCAGGAGGGGCCGGCTCCATCGCGCAACTCCACACCTACCAGGAAGGCCCTCTCCTGGAGGGTCGTGATAAGCCGTCTACCTCTTTCCAGGTTCTCTGCTCCCACCTCTTCGTTCACCTTCTATCTCCGATTGATGCCAAGTTTTGTTCCATACCGGCCAAAGCCCAGCACAGGGTCCGGTCAACCCCACACTCATTATACATCAACAAGCAAACAGGTTCAACAAAACTGGTCGGATTCGTCCTTGTTTCCATTTGGTAGGTCGGAAGAGACATCAGGATACCAGCAGGAAAAAATTGGGCTAACCGGACACCGGCAAGATCACCCTATGTTGCCCTTTGGGTTGAGTAGCGAAGCGTATCGAGACCTTTTCTTTCCTCTCTGACCCGGGACGCGTCTGCGTATCCCTGCTTCAACATAGGTACGTTGAAGTTGATGGGCATAATTACCTATCTTTTTGCAAATTTGGAATCTACAGGATGGTACTTTCCCCAACCATTGACTTTTGCGATAGGATGTAGTATAATAAAAACAGACGCGCAGGGCCCTGGCCATACGCTCGGGCACCGCCGCACGAAGGAAACCTTCTCTACTGCCCGGTCGGGGCCTCGCCGGCCGGGCTCTTTGTCTGGCAGGTCCCAGACAAAGGGGAGGTAAACCATGGACGAGAGGTGTCCTATGTGCGGAAAGACGGCTTCCCCGAAAAAGTATACCGTAGATCGCCTGGGCATTCGTCACTGGTTTCGGCAATGTCCTTACTGCGGCCACCGCTGGGCCGTCCAGCATTTGGAACCTTGGGAAGATAACCCCTTCCTGCGCGCCCCTACTCCCGGCTGGCGGCCCGATAAGTCGCTGCCGCACTTTCGGTGACCCGAGGGGGACAGTTCTTTCGGCCGATTACCCGAAGAAAGGAAAAAGCGATGGCCCACTTTGAAAAAAGCGTAGAGATCGCCGCCCCGGTGGAAAAGGTTTGGCAGTACATCGTCCAAGGAACCTCGTCCCTCGAATACATGCCCATGGTGACCGGCTTCGAATTCACCCGGCCGGTCGAGTATCGCCCCGGAGACCGCTTCAAGATCACGCTCCAGGTCCTCGGCATCCCTGTCGAGTTCGAAAGCGAGGTCCAGGAGGAAATTCCCAACCAGAAACTGGCCTTTTCCTCCCTCTCGGGGATGAAAAACAGCACCACCTACCTGCTCGAACCTTCCCCGCTAGGCTGCCGGGTCACGTTCATCAGCGACTATGAACTGCCAGGAGGCATCCTGGGCCAGATCGCCGACCGGCTGGCCGTGCAGCGGGCCATGGAGCAGGGGGTCTCCGAAGGCCTGGAGCGATTGAAGCGGAAGATGGAAGAGGGATGAGGCCGGCTCCCCGGCGGCGCTGGCGCTTTTGGCGGCAAAGTGCTCAGGCTATCTTTCTAACGCTCTTTCTGGGGGCTATAGTTTTCTCTTGCCTGGGAATTGTCCCGGAAGTGGGGAGTTGTCTCCTCCGGCTAGACCTATTGGCCGGCCTGAGCGCGATGCTGGCCGGGCGCGTTCTCCTTCCCGCTTTCCTTCCGGCCCTGGGACTTGTCCTTCTCACATTGCTCCTGGGCCGGGCCTGGTGTGGGTGGCTTTGCCCGCTGGGGACACTTCTGGAGTGGACAGGGCGGCGTTACACCCGCCTCCGGGCAGCCGCCGCCTGGTATCGGGCGAAATATGGGCTGCTTTTGGCCCTCCTGATCGACACGCTGCTGGGCGTGCCAGGACTGCTCCTGCTGGACCCCCTGCCCCTCTTGGAACGAGGGCTGGTGAGCATCGTCCGGCCGGTGCTGCAAGTGTCGGTCGGAGTCGAGAGGGCTTTCCGCCCGGCCGACCTATCCCCCCTTTTTCTTCTGGCCGGCCTCCTGGCCCTGAACGCGGTGGCTCTCCGTTTCTGGTGTCGGGCCCTTTGCCCGCTGGGGGCACTGCTGGCGCTTCTGGCCCGGCCGGCCGGGCTGCGCCGGAAGGTGAAGGACGGCTGCAATGACTGCGGGGAATGTGCCGCCCATTGCCCCATGGGGGCTGTCCGGGAAGACGGTTGGGAGAACGTCCCCCAAGAGTGCATCCTCTGCCTGGAGTGTGCAGACCGCTGTCCCTCGCAGGCAGTAGGCTGGCGCTGGTCGTTACGAAGGGGCGAGTTCCGGACCGGTCCCTCTGCCTTCGACCCCTCCCGAAGGGCGTTTCTGCTGGCCCTCGGGTCTGGGATACTCCTGGGCAGCCTGCTATGGGTGGAACGTGCCTGGGGACGTAAAGCCCCGCGCCTCCTGCGCCCTCCCGGCGCGGTAGAGGAGGGAATACGGGCCCGTTGTCTCCGCTGCGGCGCTTGCCTGGCCGCTTGCCCCACGGGCGTGTTACGGCCGGCCTTCCTGGAAGCCGGGGTGGAGGGCCTCTGGACACCGCTTTTGCTCCCTCGCCAGGGCTACTGCCGCTATACCTGTAACGCCTGCGGACAGGCCTGCCCCAGCGGAGCCATCCGTCCCCTTTCGATACCTGAAAAGCAGGTCTGGGTAATCGGCATCGCCCGGGTGGATCCGGCCCGTTGCCTCACCTGGACCGAAAACCGAGGTTGCACCGTCTGCCAGGATACCTGCCCGGTCCCCTGGCCGGCGGTCGAACTCCGGCCGGAGGAAGTGCTCAGCCCTTCGGGAGAACGTATCCGGGTGAAGCGGCCACGGGTCGCGGCCGAGCGTTGCATCGGTTGCGGCATTTGCGAGTACAACTGCCCGGTGGAAGGGGAGGCAGCCATCCAGGTCTGGCCTCTCTCCTACGGGGTCTAGCCCCAGATGCCGGGGATAGCCGGCAAAGGCACTGCCTTCGCCCACCCGATCTTGTACCTCCTACGGGGTCTAGTCCCAGATGCCGGGGATAGCCTGGCCACAATAGCGGCAGCGGCCGGCCTCGATTTCCACGGCATAGACGGCAAAGTGGATGCGTTCGATGATGCGCCGGCCGCAGCGGGGGCAGTAGGTGCTGTTGCGCTCATGGCCGGGGACGTTGCCGATATAGACATAATGCAATCCTTCCTCCTGGGCAATGGCGACGGCCTGTTCCAGGGCCTCCACCGGCGTGGCCGGGAGGCGCTGAAGGCGGTAGGCCGGAAAGAAGCGCAGGAAGTGCAGGGGGACGTCTGGCCCCAGAGTGGTGGCGATCCAGCGGCACATCCGACGGATTTCGGCCGGGTCGTCGTTCAGGGTGGGGATGAGCAGATGGACGATTTCCAGATGGGTGCCGGCCCGGCCGATTTCCTCCAGCGCCCGTAACACCGGTGCCAGTTCCGCCTGGCAGATCCGGTGGTAAAAGTCCTCGCTAAAGCCCTTCAGGTCTATGACGATGGCATCCAGGAGGCCGAGGAGGGTTTGGAGTGGCCCTTCGTTCAGGCTGCCGTTGGTATGGCAGAGGGTCCGCAGCCCGGCCCGACGTGCCTCTTCTGAGACATCCAGCATAAAGTCATAGAAGGCGATGGGGTCGTTATAGGTGAAGGAGACGGCCTGACAGCCGGCCTCTTGAGCCATCTGGACGACTCGGTCCGGGCCGGCCGGGATATTTTCCACCTCCCAGAGGGTGCGCTGGGAAAACTCCCAGTTCTGGCAGTTTTTGCAGCGAAAGTTGCAACCGGCCGTAGCAACGCAGAAGATAGTCGTCCCCGGAAGCATGTGGAAGGCCGGCTCCTTCTCGATGGGGTCAACCTCCAGGGCACAGGGTAAGGAGTGGACCAGGTTATAGGCCCGGCCGTCCAGATTTTTGACGTTGCGGCAGTCGCCGAACGCTCCGGAAGGGACAACGCAGTTCCGGAAACAGACCTGGCACTGGACGACGTTCTCGGCCAGGCGGCGATAGAAGCGCAATTCGTGCGAGGAGGGCGGGAGAGTAGGCCCACGAGGGGAGGAAGGATGACAGGCCGGCAGGCTTCGTATTCCCATGGCAGCCAGGCCCAGCCCGAGGCCGAGTCGCCCCAGCCTCTGCAGGAACTCGCGCCGGGTCCATTTGTCCCTCACTTTCATAGCCGATGGGCGCTCCGCACCGCCTCCAGCACCCGTTCCAGGGTTGGGTCATCGGCCGGCCGCTCGTGGGGGGCCGGCCCCAGGGGGTCGCGCACGCCTTCCGGATCCAGGCCCTGCCAGACGCGGAAGGTAGCCAGGATGCCGTAGGCCAGGGCCTCGGGGTGGTAACCGCCCTCCAGAGCGAGCACCAGCCGGCCGGGGCAGCATTCCTCGGCGATCTCCCGAACCGTTGCCGCAAGGTGGGCAAAGCCGCGCACCGAGAGGCTCATCCCGGCCAGGGGGTCGGCCCAGTGGGGGTCATAGCCGGCTGAGACCAGCACCAGTTGCGGCCGGAAACGGCGTGCCGCTGGGAGGAGGATTTCTCGGAAGACGCGCCGGTAACCGGTATCTCCCACCCCCGGGGGCAGGGGGACGTTGATGATACAGCCCGTTCCCCGGCCGGCCCCGGCCTCTTGCACCGTCCCGGTGCCGGGGTAGTAGGGGAACTGGTGGGTGGAGCAGTACATCACCCGCCCGTCGTGGTAGAAGGCTTCCTGAGTGCCATTGCCGTGGTGGACATCCCAGTCCACGATCAGCACGCGTTCCAGGCCTCCTTCCTCCAGGGCATAGAGGGCGGCCAGGGCAACGTTGTTGAAGAGACAAAAGCCCATCTCCCGGCCCGGACGGGCATGGTGGCCGGGAGGGCGTACCAGGGCCATCGCCGCTTCCCGGCGGCTTTCCAGCACCGCCCGCGTGGCTTCGACGGCCCCGCCGGCGGCCAGCAGCGCCACCCGATAGGAGGCCGGGGTGATGTAAGTATCGAGGTCCAGCCAGCCGCCGCCCTGCTCAGAGGCCCGGCGCACCCGTTCGATATAGGCAGGGAGGTGCAGCCGCTGCAGGCGTTCCGGGGAAATGGGCTGTGGTTCGAGCAAATCGGCTTCTCCCCAGGCTCCGTCTTCCTGCAACACCTCGACGATGGCCTGCAGCCGGCCGGCGTTCTCCGGATGGGAAGGGTCGTTGTGTTCCAGGTAATGCGGCGAATAGACCAGGGCAACGGCCATGCCTTCCTCCTATGCAACGGGCAATACGCAATACGTAATACGTAATACGTAATACGTATTACGTATTGCGTATTACGCATTGCGTATCAGGGCAATAAACTCCTCCCGTGTGGCCAGACGGGTGCGGAAGATGCCCCGGTTGGCCGAAGTGACCACGAGCGACCCCGGCTTTTTCACCCCACGGATGATCATGCAGAGGTGGGCGGCTTCCAGCACCACTCCTACCCCGGACGGTTGGAGCGTTTCGTTGATCACGTCGGCGATCTGGGAGGTCAGGCGTTCCTGGAGTTGGGGCCGGCGGGCCAGCGTTTCTACCACGCGGGCGATCTTGCTGATGCCCACCACGCGTCCCCGAGGGATGTAGCCGACGTGAGCCACACCGTAGAAGGGGAGGAAATGATGTTCGCACATGGAGTGAAAGGGGATGTCGCGTAAGATGACCATCTCACGGTGGTCTTCCTCGAAGCCGACCTGGAGGAACTCCCGTGGGTCTTGACCCAGGCCGGAAAAGACCTCCTCGTACATCTCAGCGATGCGTTGGGGCGTTTCCCGCAGTCCTTCGCGCTGGGGATCCTCCCCGATGGCCTCGATGATGGCCCGCACGGCTTCCTCGATCTTGGCTCTATCTATCACGGCTTGCCTCCTTTTAGATGTTTTTTAATTATACCCTATCCATCGGGGCGGCGCAATTTGACAGCCGAGGCCTGTTCAGGTATACTTTAAAACAGAAAGACGATGAACGGGAAGAGTAGGCGTCGAAGCGGGGCCCAGAGAGCCGGGAAAAGGTGGAAGCCCGGTGCCGGCGCAGACGCCGAATGGGCCCGGGAGTCGCGGCCCGAACGCAAGGCCTTTTGCCAGTAGGCGCCGACGGTGGCCGTCCCCGTTATCCGGCGGGGGGCATAGGGTTCTCCGTGCCCGAACGAGTGAGGCTGGCTGCCACGACCCCGTGGTGTTTCACCGCGGGGCTTTTGTTTCCGGCCTAAATGGGGTGGCACCGCGGGGGTGCAGGCCCTCGTCCCCAACGGGGCGAGGGTTTATCCTTTCCGGAGGAGGTAGACGATGGGTATCCAAGGACGCATCCTCACCGGCCACCGGCCTACCGGCCGGCGGCATCTGGGACACTTGCTGGGGACGCTGGAGGTCTGGGCCCGTCTCCAGGAGAAGTATGAATGCTTCTTCCTCATCGCCGATTACCACGTTCTCACCACCGACTACGAGCATCCCCAACTCCTGCGGGAGAACATCTGCGAATGTCTCCTGGACTGGCTGGCGGCCGGCATAGACCCTCGGCGCAGCACCCTTCTTCTCCAATCGGCGGTGCCGGCTCATGCCGAACTGTCCCTCCTCCTGAGCATGCTGGTCACGGTGCCGCGCCTGGAGCGCAACCCCACCTACAAGGAACAGGTGCAGCAACTGGGCCTAGTCGAACGTGCCTCCCTGGGCCTGCTCGCCTACCCCGTGCTTCAGGCGGCAGACATCCTGATCTACCGGGCCGACACCGTTCCGGTGGGCGAGGACCAGTTGCCCCACCTGGAACTGACGCGGGAACTCGCCCGGCGCTTCAACGCCCTGTACGGCGACCTCTTTCCCGAACCCCGGCCGCTTCTGAGCCCAACACCGCGCCTGACGGGGACGGACGGCCGCACTATGCACACGAGTTACGGCAACACCATCCCCCTTTCGGCATCGCCGGAAGAGGTTCAGGAAAAGGTCTGGGGGATGGTGACCGATCCGGCCCGTATCCATCCTCATGACCCCGGCCATCCGGAGGTTTGCCCGGTAAACGCTTACCACCTGGCGTTGGAACGGGAAACGGCCGAACCCGTGGCCGAAGCCTGTCGTCGGGGGGAGGTCTCCTGTGCGGAGCATAAACGGAGGATGGCTGCCCTCCTTACAGAACGGCTGGAGCCGTACCGGCGCATCCGCGAGGAGATGGCCGGCCGGGAGGAAGAACTCTGGGACATCCTGCGCCAGGGTAGCCGGCGGGCTGCCACCCTGGCACAGGCTACGCTGGAGGAGGTTCGGTCTCGGATGGGCCTTCCCCGGCTTCGGCAGGAGGATGCCGGCCGGCCTCTGAATCTGACCGGGAGGCTGTGCTGCTAGGTTTCCAGGTACAGCCGGTGGGAGTGGATGTATTCCACCACGGCGTCCGGGGTCTGGTAACGGATGGGCAGGCCCTGGCGAACCCGCCGCCGCAGTTCCGTGGCCGAGATTTCCAGGCGCGGTCCTTCCAGGAAGATGGTGCGTTCCCGCAGTTGGGGGAACTGCAGGAAGAGGTTTCGCGGGTCGAAATCGCAGCCGGGCCGCTGGAAGACCGCAAAGCGGCAGAGGGTCATCAGGCGCTCGGGTTCCTTCCAGCGGGGAAGTTCGGCGATGGCATCGCTTCCCAGGATGAAGAAGAACTCGCTCCCCCGGGGGTAACGTCCTCGTAGCAGGGTCAGGGTATCTACCGTGTAAGAGGGGCCGGGGCGCTCGAACTCGATACGGGAGAGTTGCAGTCCGGGGTTGTCCAGGATGGCCCGTTCCAGCATGGCGGCGCGGTCTTCGGGGGGGGAGAGGCGTTCCTGCTGGCGAAGCGGCTGGATGCGGGCCGGCACCAGAAGGACAACATCCAGAGAGAGCCGCACTCGGGCCTCCTCGGCGATGGCCAGGTGCCCAAAGTGCACGGGATCGAAGGTTCCTCCCAGGATGCCGATGCGCGGGGACAAAGGGGGACTCCTTTCAGCGCCTGGCTTTCGGATACTTTCCCATCCAGGCCCGCCAGCGCACCCGCCAGAGGTCGCGGAACATCCGCCAGGGGTCACGCAGCAGGCGAAGGCGGCTGTGCCGGCCATAGGTCCAGCAAACCGGCACCTCAACGATGCGGTAACCCAGGCGCCGGGCCAGGTAGAGCAGTTCGACGTCGAAACCCCATCCTTCCATCCCCTGCCGGGAAAAGAGCGGAGCGACAGCCTCCTGGCGAAAGCCTTTGAAGCCGCACTGGGTATCGCGGATGCCCGGCAGGAGGAGAAGGCGGACCAGAAGGTTGTAGATGCGGCCCATCAGGTGACGGTAGGACGGTTCGCCGATGCGCCGGGCGCCGGGTGCTTCCCGAGAGGCGATGGCCACTTCGGCCTCCTGAAGGGCCGGAAGGAAGTGGGGCAGGTCCTCGATCGGCACGGAGAGGTCGGCGTCGCAGAGGAAGCGGTAAGTGCCTTGGGCGGCGAGCATTCCGGCCCGCAGGGCGCTTCCTTTGCCCCGGTGGGGGAGCCGGAGGAGGCGCAGGGCCGGCTCCTGGCGGGCTATTTCTGCCACAATTTCGGCCGTGCGGTCGGTGCTGCCGTCGTCTACCACAACGACTTCCCAAAGGAAAGGTTGTCCCCGGAGGAAGTGAAGGACACGCGGGAGGGTCTGGGGCAGGCGTCGCTCCTCATTATAGGCGGGGATCACGACGGAAATATCGGGCACGACCTCTTTTGCTCCGGATGAGATAACCGCATCACTCAACAAGGCTTCCTCGCCCACCTTTCCGGCTGGATCCGTCCCCAGATGGGGGAAAGGAAGTAGCGACCACCGCGTAGGAACCTGTCCGAAAACCTCCTCTTGGTAAACCCGTTTTCGCCGGTCGAAACTTTGGAACCTACGGGGAACGGAGCCCGAAGGGGCGTTCCAGAAGTTGACCAACGTAAGTATAAACCTTGGGGGGGCAGATGTCAACTTGAAGGAAGGCCGGCCCTGTGTTACAATAAGGGAAATGGTCGCCGCGGAAAGAGGGCGGGCCATGGGATTTCCGGAAACGGTTGGGCCATATGGGCTGGACTTTGTCAGCCACAGCGCGACCCAGACGCACCGTTTGGGTGTGCGGTTGGGGCGGCTGCTGCAATCGGGCGATATCCTTCTGTGTATCGGCGAGTTTGGGGCGGGGAAGACGACCCTGATTCAAGGCCTGGCGGCCGGCCTGGGGGTAAACGGCCCGGTCACTAGCCCGAGTTTTACCCTGATCTGGGAGTACCGGACCGACCCGGGGCGAGGCGGGGTGCCTTTTTACCACATTGACCTCTACCGGGTCCGAAGCGCGGAGGAAGCCCTGGCCCTGGGCCTGGAGGACTATTTCTACGGTGGGGGGATTTGCGCTGTAGAGTGGGCCGATCGGGTGCCGGAGGTTTTTCCGGAGGAGCACCTCTGGATTCGTCTGAGCCTCCTCAGCGAGACCAAGCGGGTGGTACGGATGGAACCGGTCGGCCGGCGTTATATCGCCCTTCTGGAGGAATTCAAGCGCAGTGCCTTTGGCTGATCGAGCGGTGGGAAACCGATGATTCTGGCCATAGACACTTCCACAGCCAACGCCGGCGTGGCCCTGTACGGAGAGGAGGGGCTGCTGGGCGAGGTGACCTGGCGAGTTGGGGAGGCAGCCACCGCACAGGTCTTGCCGGTCGTGCAGCAACTTTTGCGCTGGCTGAAGAAGAAGCCGGAGGATTTGAGCGGCATCGCGGTAGCGCTGGGGCCGGGTTCGTTCAACGGGCTACGGGTGGGGTTAAGCCTGGGGAAGGGGCTGGCCCGGTCTTTGGGCCGGCCCATCGTCGGCCTGCCCACACCGGAAATCGTGGCCTACCCCTTCTCTTCCCTGGTGCTGCCGGTCTGTGTGCTCCTCCAGGCCGGCCGCGGCCGGGTGGTGAGCGCCTTCTTCCAGACCCGTTACGGCCGTTGGCAGCGTATCGGGGACTTGGTCAACACCACGCTGGAGGAGGTCTGCCGGCAGACGGAACGTACCACCGTCTTCTGTGGGGAAATCGCTCCCGAGATGGCCGCCTACATCCACGAACACCTGGGACAGCGTGCCCTGGTCGCCACCCCGGCTCTTTCGGCCCGTCGGGCCGGCTATCTGGCCGAGATGGCCTGGAAACGGCTGCAGGATGCCCCCCAGGGGGATGATCCGGTCTCCCTGCAGCCGATCTACCTTTCCCGCCCACGCATTGGGAGACCGTCATCTTCGGAGGAACCGGCGTGAGCGCTCTCGCTCGCTTTGAGGAGTTTGTCGAAGACCTCCTGGAAGGCTCGCTTTCGCAGCTTTTACGCAGCCCGGTGCAGCCGGCTGAAATCGCCAAACGGCTGGAGCGGGCCATGGAACTAAGCCAGCGCGCCGGCGCAGGCAAGGTCCTGGTGCCCACCCGGTATACCGTTTTCCTCCATCCCGACGACTTCGCTGCCTTCTCCCCGGCCCGGAGCGCCCTGGAACGGGAGATGGCCCGTTTCATCGTGGAGCAGGCCCGCGAGCGGGGCTTTTCCCTCCTGGCCCGTCCCCGCGTCTCGCTGGAAGCACGGCCGGGCGTGCGTCGACATAAGGTGGTCGTCCAGGCCGACTTTGCCGGTGGTGGTGAGGAAGAGACAGCCGAACTCGACCTTACCCCTCTCCAGGCCCGGGAGAAATTGCCCCAGGCCTGCCTGCTCTATCGTGACTCGGCCGGCCACCCCTGCGAGGTTCTGCTGAACCGGCCCGAGGTCACCTTGGGCCGGGCCCGTGATAACGATGTGATTCTGGACGACCCCCGCGTCTCCCGTCACCATGCCCGTATCGTCCTGCGCTACGGCCAGTTTGTCCTCCAGGACCTGGGAAGTACCTACGGCACGCAGGTCAATGGGGAACCTATCCAGGATTGTCTCCTCCGTCCCGGCGATTGCCTCTCGCTGGGTGGGGTGGAACTCTATTACCAGGAGTACTGAGATGCCTTCCTCCTGGCCCTTGGAGATGCAGTTGCTCTTCCTGCGCGGCAGCGTCTTCCTGGTGCTTTACCTCTTTGTCGCTCTGGTCCTTCTGGTTATTGCCGGGGACCTGCGACGTGCTTCTCGAGCCTCCCGTCCCGTTCGCCACTCCGCCTTGGGACAACTGGTCCTGGTCGAGCCCGGACCGACCGGCCTGGAGGTCGGAAGGCTTTTTCCCCTGGCGGCGGTCTCTTCGATCGGCCGTTCGCTGCGCAACACCGTTTCTCTGGATGACGAGTTCCTCTCGGCGGAGCACGCCCTCCTTTCCTGGCGGGAGGGCACTTGGTGGATCGAGGACCTGGGCAGCAAGAACGGCACTCTGGTGAACGGCGTGCGCATTTCGCGGCCGGTGCCGATCGCCCCTGGGGACCTGATCGAGGTCGGCCGGGTGGCTTTGCGGCTGGAGGGCTAGGCTGTTTTCTGGGGAACAGTAGCCCGCTTGACATCGGCAGGGGTTGCGGGTATACTGCCCGCACGATAGAAAGCGAATGAGGGTAACGCATGACAGAAGAACTGGGCAGCATCCGCGTTTCCCCGCAGGTCGTGGCGGCGATCATCGCTCTTTCGGCCTCCAGCGTCCCGGGAGTGGCTTGCCTGAACGCGCACGGCCGGCAGCAGCGGCCCCTGCGCTCGGCCGAGGAACTCGGCCAGGCCGTCCGCCTGAACGTCCAGGGTGGGGCTGTTCAGGCAGATATTTATCTGACGGTCGAACGGGGCGTCAACATGACCCAGGTGGGCCAGGCCGTCCAGCAGGAGGTCAGCGAGGCCATCCGGCGCATGCTGGGTCTGGAAGTGCGGGCGATCAACGTTACCATTGTGGACATGGTGAGGTAACCCCTTGGCCGGTGTACGGCATCGGGTTCGCATCGTCGTTTTGCAGACGTTATTCGAAGCCGACCTTGCCGGACACGATCCTCGAGAGGTCCTGCAACGTCATCTCGAGGAACGAAACTTTCCCGCTCCGGCCGAGGAATTCGGCCGACAGTTGCTGGAGAAGGTCCTTCAGCATGCTCCCGAAATTGACCGGTTGATCGTCCAGGCCGCCCCCAACTGGCCGCTGGACCAGATGGCGCGGATTGATGTCAACATCCTGCGTATGGCCATCGCCGAACTGCTCTTTTCCGGCGATGCCCACATCCCGGTCAAGGCAGCCATCAACGAGGCGGTGGAACTGGCGAAGCGTTTCGGCAGCGATAGTTCGCGGCGTTTTGTCAATGGGGTCCTGGGCACAGTGGTAAAGAACAAGTGTGTTCCGCAGCCGAGCCGTTCCGGCAAGTTTAGACAGGAAAAAGGAGGATGACTATGCTGACGGAAGAACAGTTGCTACGTCTGCGCAAGATCGTGGCAGACCGCTTGGGGGTGGACGAAGCCCAGATCGTCCCGGAGGCCTCCTTTGTGGAGGATCTGAACGCGGACTCGCTGGACCTGGTCGAACTGATCATGTCGCTGGAAGAAGAGTTTAGCCTCCAGATCCCGGACGAGGATGCGGAAAAGATTCGCACCGTGGGAGATGCGATTGCCTACCTGGAGGAACGTCTGGAAGGCTAGTCGGGGCACGGTGTGCGGTGCTCCTCCTGTGCCCCTGCCGGCAATCTGAGAGGAAGGGAGCGGTTTTGCAAGTGCCGGTCGATCATCGAGGGCCGGCACATGGCGGGTAGAGGGTTGGCCTTTTGTCCCTGGGGTCTGCGGCCGACGGATTCCGGGGCGAAGAGGGGCGCAGTCCGAGTGCGCCTTGGCCTGTGTGGGACGGCAAGCAGAGGGAAAACGATGCCGTTGGAACTCTTGCACATCGGTTTTGGGAATATGGTGGTGGCCGACCGGGTTGTGGCCATTCTGGCACCGGATTCCCTGCCGATGCGCCGCCTGGTTCGGGAAGCCCGCGAACAGGGCAAGTTGCTGGATGCCAGCCGGGGGCGCAAGGTCCGGGCGATCGTGGTGCTGGACGACGGAGTTGTGGTGGTCTCGGCCTTGCACCCCAGTACGATTGCCCGTCGTCTGGAGGGGAAGGGGACGGATGAAGGTGCCTGAGCACCCTGAGGAACTGGACGAGGAGATTTCCCGGATCGTCGGCCGGCCGCCGCCTCTTCTGGTGGTGCTTTCCGGGCCTTCTGGGGTGGGAAAAGATGCGGTGATAGGGCGGATGAAGCAACGGGGCATCCCGATGCATTATACCGTAACGGCGACCACCCGGCCACGCCGGCCGGCCGAGGTGCATGGCCGGGACTATTTCTTCCTCTCCCCCGAAGAGTTCCAGCGACTGATCGCTCAGGGGGAACTTCTGGAATGGGCGTTGGTCTATGGCGATTACAAGGGTATCCCCAAACAGCAGGTCCGGGAGGCCCTGGCTCGGAATGAGGACGTTATCATGCGCATCGATGTCCAGGGGGCGAGGACGATTCGCCGGCTGGCCCCGGAGGCCCTGCTCATCTTTCTGTCTCCGCCCAGTATGGACGAACTGGCCCGCCGATTGCGGCAGCGGAGGACCGAGGGCGAGGAGGAACTGGAGCACCGGCTGGAGGCAGCCCGGGAAGAGATGCGGGCCCTTCCCGTATTCGACTATCTCGTGGTGAACTATGAGGGCCGGCTGGACGAAACGGTGGACCGGATTCTGGCCATTCTCCAGGCGGAGAAGATGCGGGTTCGGCCTCGTCAGGTGATGCTCTGACCTGCTTGACAGCCAGGGGGATTTCGGGTACACTAAATTTTAGACCTGCAAAGTGCAGGCGGATGCCGGGTGGTGTAGCGGTAGCACGGGGGACTTTGGATCCTTTAGCCGAGGTTCGAATCCTCGCCCGGCAGCAAGGGGCAACAGAGGTTGCCCCTTTTGGCTCTTTCCGTAGGGGGTTAGTGTCCCGCCTTTACCTTCCTCCACCGGCCAGGGCCCCTTTCCGGCCGGAAGATGGCGATCCGATTTCCTCAAAATCTCTCCGGCGGTTTCGGCCTATCCGGTCGTGTCCTGTGGGCGCAGGGCGGCTTATCCGGATCGCGTTGATGGGACGCTAGGCCTTTTTCCTCACATACACCCGGTACTCTTTCCCCTCCTCCTCGACTCCCAAGAACTCGTGCCCGGTGCTTTCGCACCAGGCCGGCATGTCGGTGCGGATGCCTTTGTCGTCCGAGATGACCTCCAGCACTTGGCCGGGAGCCATCCGGGCGATCTTTTCCGCCGTCAGGAGGATCGGCATCGGGCAGTACAACCCCACGCAGTCGAGCGTTTCGTCAGCCTGGATCGGCATAGGGACCTTCCCTCAGGAAATAAACAGGTTGACCTTGGCCCGGCGGGCCTCGCCCAGATAGGTCGCCGCCCCGGCGAAGAGGTCCACTTCCGGGATAAAGTCCTTTTCGCTCAACCCCATCAGCCCGATCGTGGTGGTGCAGGCGACCAGTCGGACGCCCAGCGCCTTGGCCTGGGCGATCATCTCCTCCAGGGAGGGCATGCGTTCCTCCCGCATCAGGCGCTTCATCATCCAGGGGCCCAGGCCGGCAAAGTTGAAGCGCGAAAGCGGCAGGACCCCGGCATGTCCCCGGTTCAGCCAGTTCAGCATCCGACGCATCCAGCCCCGACCGCCTCGGGCTGCCCCCCGGCGCTTGATGACGTTCAATCCCCAGAAGGTGAAAAAGATCGTCACCTCCATGCCCATCGCTGCAGCGGTGTTGGCCAGGATAAAAGCGGCCAGAGCCTTATCCATCGCTCCGCTGAAGAGGATGATCGTGGCCTTTTCCTTTTCTTGCACCCGTTGCCTCCTTATATCGCCGTTTCCCAGGGGGGGCGGTTCGATTCTCCGACACAGTGCGGACAGGCCTCGGCATCCCGGGGCATCGGCTGTCCGCAGTTCGGGCAGTACAGAATCTCCGCCCCACAGACCTGGCAGAACGGGTAGGGCATCAGCAGCGCGTTGTCACAGAAGGGGCAACGGCAAACTGCCTTTTCCTGGCCGGCCGGCTTTGTGCTTTCCACCTTACGCCTCCTTCGCTTCAGCGGCCACTTTGGCTTCGTAATTGGCGATGGCCTCGGCCAACGCCTCCGTACCCAGGTTGGAGCAATGCATCTTCTGCGGCGGCAACCCACCCAGTTGCTCGGCAATCTGCTGTTTGGTGATTGCCTTGGCCTCCTCCAGCGTCTTCCCTTTGACCATCTCGGTGACAATGCTGGAGACGGCGATCGCCGCGCCGCAGCCAAAGGTCTTGAATTTGACGTCTTCAATACGCCCATCCTTGACTTTGATATAAAAAGTCATCATATCTCCGCAAATCGGATTGCCCACCGAGCCGACTCCATCGGCATCGGGGATTTCCCCCACGTTGCGCGGGTGCATAAAGTGATCCAGGACGATGTCGCTGTACATCTTCACCTCCTTCAACGCCCCGGATAGAGGGGCGACATCTGCCGCAGCCGCTCGACGATCGGCGGCAGCACTTCCAGGACATAGTCCACATCTTCCATGGTGTTCCCCTCGCCCAGCGTGAAGACAAGTGAACCCTGGGCGAGGGCCGGGTCTACCCCGATGGCCGTGAGCACGTGGGAGGCCTTGAGCGCCCGTGAGGTGCAGGTGGACCCGCTAGAGGCGGCCACCCCCTGCATATTGAGGAGAAGGAGCATGGATTCGCCCTCGATGTATTCCACGGTGACGCTGACGTGGTGGGGAAGCCGTCGGGTCGGGTGGCCGGTCAGGTAGACATGGGGTATTTCGCCGCTCAGCCGGGCGATCAGGCGGTCGCGCAGCGGGATGAGGCGACGGGCTCGTTCCTCCAGTTCGGCGGAGGCCAGTTCTGCCGCCACGCCCAGCCCGACGATGGCCGGGACGTTCTCCGTGCCGGCCCGCCGGCCGTTCTCCTGGATGCCGCCGTCGATGAGCGGGGTAATCCGCAACCCTCTCCGGATGTAGAGTGCCCCCGCCCCTTTGGGGCCGTAGAACTGGCTGCCGGCCAGACTGAGCATATCCACACCCAGTTCCTCCACCTTCACCGGGATGTTCCCCACCGCTGCCACCGCGTCGGTGTGGAAGGGAATACCCCGCGCCCGTGTCACCCGAGCGACCTCGGCGATCGGCTCGATCGTCCCGATCTCGTTGTTGGCCAGCATGACCGAGACCAGGACCGTATCGTCGCGCAGGGCCTCGGCCACGGCCTGGGGGTCCACCAGGCCGTAGCGGTCCACCGGAACCTGGGTGACCTCAAAGCCCAGTTTTCCCATCGTCTCGGCAGCATAGAGCACCGACTGGTGTTCGATGGCCGAGATGACGATGTGGTTGCCCTTGCCCCGGCTACGGGCCATCATGGCGATGCCCTTGACGGCCATGTTATTGGCTTCGCTACCGCTGGCGGTGAAATAGACCTCGTTGGGCTGGGCCCCGATGAGCGTCGCCACCTTCTCCCGCGCCTCCTCGATGGCCCGCCGAGGGACATCGCCGTAGCGGTGCAGGCTGAGGGGGTTGCCAAAGTGCTCCCGAAGGTAGGGAAGCATGGCCTCGACCACCTCGGGTCGGATGGGCGTGGTAGCCGCATGGTCCAGGTACACCTCACGCATTTTCGTCCTCACTCCTTATAGACCCAGTTCTGCCCGCGTGCGCACATAGCGCAGGAGGTTCTCCCGGGCGATCAACCCTACCAGCCGGCCGGCCTCCTCCACCGGCATCTGGTTGACGTTGTGCCGGTCCATCCGCAGGAGCACGCTCCAGGCATCCTCTTCCGGGTGGGCCAGCACCAGCCGACCGTAAGGCACCATAATCTCGCCCACCGGCGTGTAGGGCCAGCGCTCCCGAGGCAGGTCGCGGATGTTATGCATGGTCACCAAGCCGGCCAGCCGATCTTCCTCCGTGACGATGAAGCAGCGGCCGCCATGCCGCAGGACGTAATCGTCCACCAGGCTGGCCACGCTGAGGCCGCGCGGGATGCGCTGACACTCAGGGGTCATCAGGGTGGATACGTTGACCTGGCGCAGCGTCTCCCGCAGGAGGACCTGCTGATAACTCTGGGAGGCAGCGTTGTCCATAAACCAGCCGATCAGAATCAGCCAGAGGCCGTTCCCCCAGTCGCCGCTCAGGGCCCAGACGATGCCGCCGCCGATCAGGAGGAAGGAGATCATCCGGCCGATTCCGGCGGCGATCTCGGTGGAGCGGCGGTAGTTCCGGCCGGCCAGCCAGAGGAGGGCCCGCAGGATACGTCCTCCGTCCAGCGGAAGCCCCGGCAGGAGGTTGAAGCCGGCCAGAAAGACGTTCCACCAGGTCAGGCGCAGGAGGAGGCCGCTTGCCAGGAGGACAAGGCCCCCCGATCCCAGACGGAGGAAAAAGGCCGCGATTGCGAAGAGGAGGGCCAGGATAAGGCTGGTGGCCGGCCCTACGCCCGCCATCAACAACTCCTTGCCCGGCTGGTCGGCCTCCTGCTCGATGCCGGCCACCCCACCGAAGAGGAAAAGGGTGATGCTCCGCACCGGAATGCCCTGGCTGCGGGCCACCAGGCTATGGGCCAGTTCGTGGGCCACCACCGAACCGAAGAGGAGGAGGCTGCCCAGGATGCCGGCCAGCCAGTAAAGGAAAGAGGGCAGGCCGTGATAATTGGCCGGAAGTTCGCCCAGGGCCAGGTAGAGGGTGAGGAGGAGAAAGATCAAAAACCAGGTATAGTTGATGCGGATGGGAATGCCCAAGATCCGCCCCAACGTAAATGACATGCGCATCGGTTCATCTCCTCGAGGAACGGAGGGCCAGAACGAGGGCACCCTTCAGCGGTTCCTGCACCCTGCCCTGGCCGGCCTCCCCAACTTCCAGGCAGCCCTCGACATATCCCTCCAGCAGCTGCGCCGCAACCCCGTCCAACGCCGCCCGGACCGCCGAAATCTGCATCAGAAGGCTCCGGCAGTCGCGGCCCTCCTCCAGCATCCGGCCGATGGCCCGGATGTGCCCCTCCAGCCGGTTCAGGCGAACCTGAACCTCCCGTATCCGCTCCGCGGCCAGACATGTACTCGATTCACACATCTCTGCTCACCAGTCCTCATCTTTTCGAGGTATTATACCACAGGACAGAAAAGGTGCTGTAACCAGAGTTACATTTTCCCATATCCCCCTGGGGGGGATGTAGCACGGGCTTCAGCCTGCGTTTCGGAGCCGTAGCCCAGGCTGAAGTCCGTGCTACCCACCGGCCCTGGCCACCAGAAGAAACGAGCCGGCCTTGAGGAGCGCCACGAGGAGCGCCGTTTCCACAAGCCCCAGGGCCGGCAGAAGCACCGCCGAGACGGCTACCGCCCCCACCGTTGCCCCCACCAGGTCCCAGGCATAGAGCGCCCCGGCCACTCGACTTCCGATCTCCCCCGACCCCAGCAGAATGCGGTTGGCCAGGGGAAACTCGGCCCCGACCAGCAGCCCGGCCAGCACGTTCATTGCCAGAAGCAGGACGTGCTCCAGGGCAGAAGACGGGGTGGGACGCTGAAGGAGCAAGAAGAGGGCGCCCCCCATGCCGGCCCAGGCCAGGGCAACGCCTCCCTCCAGGAGCGTCAACATCCGCCAAGGACGGCGCAAGCGGCCGGCCCGGGCCGTCATCGCCTGCCCCCCAAGGCTCAGGCCGGCCATGAAAGCGGTGATGAGGAGCCCCACCTGCTGATACAGGTAGCCGTAAAGCACCTGGAAGGCCAGGATGATCAGGAGGTCCGCCGTCATCCCGGCCAGGCCCGTCGTGGCGATAGCCCAGGGGACAAGCCGTTCACGCTTCCGAAGGAAGAGGAAGCCGGGAACCTCGAGGGCAACGATGGCTATAGCCACATGCCAGGGGCGCAACTCCCCCAACGCCCGGAAGAACGGCTCCAGCGCCGGGGCGTAGCGGGCGCTCTCATAGCCCAAGGCGTAGCGCAGCCCGGCCGGACGGCCGTCCCGGTTGATCTCGGCCGCCGGCCCCCGGGCCAGGCCGGCGGAAAATTCCTCTGTTACCGCCTCGTGCAGCAGGTAGCGCAAATAGATCCGGTTCAGTACCTGGGTCTCCAGCCCCCGTTCCTCCCAGCGGCGGGCCAGGGCATCCGCATCCCCCCCCAGGGGATTTTCTACCGAGGCCAGCCAGAGAGTCTGTTCGTCGGCGAGGATGGGCCGGACGTAGGGGAAGACGGCTTCCAGAGTCTGGGCATAGCAGGAAAGGAGGCCCCGGGCCGCCGGGGCGAGGTAGGTGCGGGCCGGCGGAGCCGGAAGGACCAGCACCCCCCGAGGGGCAAGAAGAGGGCGCACCATTTCCAGAAATTCGCGGGTGTAAAGACGGTTCAGTTCCAGCGTAGCCGGCACAGGCAGGTTGAGGAGCACGAGGTCGTAGCCGGCGGTTCGGCCGACCTGGCCGGCGATGAAACGCCGTCCATCTTCCAGCGCCAACCTCAATCGGGCATCGTTCAGTTCCTCTACGGTCAGCGACACCGGCACCGTCCGCAGCGCCTGGATGAGGAAGGGATCCGGTTCGGCATAATCCAGTTCCTCCAGGGGGTACCGCTGGAGTTCGTGGAGGACGCCGCCCGCTCCGCCGCCGAGCACCAGAGCCCGTCGGGGCATCCCATCGAGGAAGAGGGCCGGCAGGTGCACCAGTTGCTCGATCGCCGCGAGGTCGGGGTCGGGCGCCGTCAAAAGAGGGCTGCCGCTGACGAAGAGGGTGATCTGTCCTTCCTGGGCGAGGATGGCGATGTTGCCGTAGGGAGAGTTGGCCTCATAGGCCAGGGAGAAAGGGGACCAGCGGCCGGCGATGATGGCCCGATGCAAGCCGGGGGAGAGCGGTGAGAAGAGGAGGCCTAGGGCAGCCAGACCCAAGGCCCCGACCGCCAGGCCGGCCAGGAGACGACGGGGAGAAAAAGATAGGAAGAGGGGGGCGGCCGAGACCAGGTTCAGGCCGGCTACCAGGAGGAGAATCTGGGTGGAGGAAAGGAAAGGGATGAGGAGAAAGGTGAAAAGCACTCCACCGAGGATGCTTCCAGCCGCCTCTAGAACGTAGACGCGGCCGGCCGGCCTGGAGTCGGGGCGACCGGCCGGCCCGACCCCGCCGCTGATTTCTCCATATACCCGACAGGCGGTAGCAAACATAGCCCCGTCCACCAACCCCACCGGAGCCAGGACCAGGAGGGAGGTCCACAGCGCCGCCGGAGGGGCGACCACCTCGCCGGGTATGGCCCCGAGCAATCCGCGCACGTGCACGGCGAGGAGCAGGGAAGGAAAGAGGAGCAGGGCCAGCACCGTCTGCAGGAGGGCATAAGCGGCCGGCCGTAGGGGAATCCGGTCGGAGACGCGGCCGGCCAGCCCGCTTCCCAGCGCTTCCAAGAGAAGCCAGGCTCCCAGCACCAGGCCGATGGAGAGTTCGTTCCCGGAGAAGGAGACCAGGAGTTCGCGCACCATAAGGGCCTGGAGGATGGTGAAACTGACCCCCATAAGGAGGAAAGCCACCGTCAGCCAACGGCGCGCCATCGCCTCCCTTTCCTACCTCTGGGCCAGCAGCAGCCATTCCCAGCAGTTCCAGGTCAGTTGTTCGGTGGGATTCGGCTTCAGGTTGTCCAACTTCGGGTTGGCGGCGATATACTCCAGCCGGGTGAAGAGGGGAATGGCCGGCAATTCGGCGGTAAATTGTTCCTGAGCCAGGCGGTACAGCCGGGTTCGCTTCCCTCGATTGAGTTCGGTGGAGGCCTCCAGGAGGGCCCGGCTAGCCGTCTCGTTACACCAGCCGGCATAGTTCTGGCCGCGCCAGCCGTTGGCCTCGCCGGGAATGGCTTCGCAGGTGTAGACGACCTGCCCATCGGGCTCCAATCCGACGACCCAGGCGAATTCGGCCAGGTCGAACTGCCGGCGCAGGAGCGGGCTGTTTTCGCCGTACCAGTCTTCCTCTCGTACCCGGATCACTTCGATCTCCATCCCCAGCGGCTCCAGCGCCCCCTGGAACTGCTGGGCGATCGTCTCGCGGATCGGCTGGTTGGCCAGGATATAGAGCCGCAAATGGAGGCGCTGGCCGTCTTTGTAGCGGTAGCCGTCGTCGGCCAGAATCCAGCCGGCCTCCTCCAGGAGAGTGGAGGCCTTGACCGGGTCGTAGGGATAGAGGGTCAGCGCGTCGTCGCCCGGATAGGCCCAGTGGCCCGGCAGAATCCAGCTGTTCAACACCGGAACGGGGAAGGGGTAAACGGACCGGGCCATCTCCGGACGGTTGGTGGCATAGGCCAGGGCCTGGCGGACGCGCAGGTCGCCGAGCACCGGGTGGGGCCGGCTCAGGTCCGACGGATCGTTCAGGTTCATGACGATATTTTCCCAAAGAAGGGCGGGCAGGGTGTAGAGCCGCAGGAGGCCGTTCTCCTCCAGGGCCTGGAAGAGGCGCGGTTCCAGTCCCTGGAGGCCGTGGCGCTCGATGAGGTCCACTTGGCCGGCCAAGAGTTGGGAGAGGAGGCCGTAGGAATCGGGCACGAACTTGAAGATCAACTTGTTGACCTGGGGCAAACCCTGGCCGTGGAGGGTGTAGTAAGGATTACGTACCAAGGTGATCGAATCGCCCGGCACCCAGTCCTGGACGATGTAGGGGCCGTAACTGGGGGAAAGCCGGCGGGCCACCTCTTCCGCCCGGGTCATCTCCTCCACCGTGTAGCGGCTCCAGGCATGCTCGGGGAAAAAGGGCCAGTAGTAGGTGGAGTAATCCAGTTCCATCACGTTAGCCTTGAAGGTGACACGGATGGTACGGGCATCGAGTGCCTCGTAGCGTTCCACCTTTTCACAGCGGGCGTAGGCGGCGTAACCCGCCTCCGAGGTGCAGGCCACGCTGTAGCCAAAAACCGAGTCTTTCGCCTGGAGCGGCCGGCCGTCGGACCAGAAGAGGTTCGGGCGCATCCGGAAGGTCACCTGGAGTTGCCGGGCCTGGGTGTATACGCCGGTATTGGTAACGGTGATGGCTCCGGTGGCCGGATCGATGGGCACCTGGACCGTGAGGAAGCGTGCCCCTCCATTCTCCAAGGTAGGCACCTGCTCAAAGAGCACCGGCTGGAGATCATAGTCCAGTGTGGTCATCGGCGGCTCCATAACCGCCCCCAGGATCAGGCGCTGCTCGTCGGTCAGGTTGCCCAAAGGCCATAGGGTGTCGGGTTCCCGGCTCCCCAGAAGCCCGATGATGACGGCTTCGGCGACGGTAGGCGTAGGGGTGGAAGTCGGGGTGGGAATGGAGAGCGGGGTGGCCGTTTTGGGAAGAGTAGGCGTAGAGGTAGAGGGTAGGGTCGTAGGAGCGGGAGCGCCGCAGGCGACCAGAATCACGAAGGCAAGGAAGATGACAACGCGAGATCCAGGTTTCATCGCCGTCTCCTTAGAGTCCAAAAATCCCCATCGGGTAAGCGAAGTCACCGCCTTCGCCCACCCCAAAACCTCGCTTACAAGTTTTATCTGTTGCACCCTGCAACCCAAGGCGGGTGACGAACCCGTCTACAGCAACCCCAGCCAGCCGGCCACGGTATCGCCTATGCCGGCCATGTTCAGGGCGATGGGGAGGAGGAGCACCCCCATACAGTTCATCCTCCGGGAGCCCCAGAGGAGGGGGATCAGGCCGATCCCAGTGGCGACGGCACAGACGAGCAGGCCGGCCGGCCCCGTCATTCCCAGCACGATCAGGAGGAGGATGCCCAGCGTGGCCAGGCTGATCCAGCGGTAGTGCACTCGGGCCAGGAGCACAACCATCAGCCGGGTCAATCCCAGGGAAAGGAAAAAGGCCAGCGCCCCGGCCAACACCACCGCCCCCACCGCCAGGAGGTACAGTTGCGGGGAGGTGCCGCTGTAGATGGTGCTGAGCATCGAGGCCATCCCCCCTTTGACCCGCTGAAAGCCGGGGATGAAGAAGAAGAGGAAGCCGCCGACATAGTAGACCACTTTGGAGGCCCCCTGGGAGATGATAAAGAGGCGATCGTCGCGTTGGGCGGTGGCGTGGCCGGCCAGGAAGCCCCCGATGCCGCCGGTCACCACCGGGAAGAAGGCGGCAAAGAGCCCGCCCAGCGCCCCGGCCAACGTGCCCCGGACAAGCGTCCCCACCCCGGCATCCACGCTTCGGGCAAAGTGCTGGGGTGGGATCTCGGTCCGTCCGATGAGGTTCTGCAGCACCCAAGGGACGGCAAAGAGGCCGATAAAGGCCGGGAGGAGGTTCTGGTAAGCCACTTCTACCGGGACCAGGCTGCGGTACATGAGCACCAGGCCCAGGAGGCCGGAAAGGAGGAAGGTGGCCAGGCCGGCCGCAAGCGAGCGCCAGCCCTCCCACCAGCGGCGCAGGCCGGCCGGGGCCCGGTCCGCCCCCTTGGGCCACTCCGAGATCAGCATAAAGGCGATGATCGTCCAGAGAATCCAGGCCAGATGGGATTGGACGATGCTCCGGATGGTAGGTAGCCAGGTGGAAGCCACCGGGGTCAGAAGGACCAGGACGGCGATTCCGCCCAGTCCGCCCAGGCCGGTCAACACGACCGCCTCGTACCCCCGGCGCTGGAGAAGGTACTTTTGCCCCGGCAGGACGATGAAAACGGTGGAATCGTCGGGGACGGAGAGAAAGATGCTGGGGATGGTGTTGAGGATGGCGTAGCCGGCCACCAGGCCTAGGAAGAAAAAGATCAGCCCTTCGATGGGGAGAAAAGTGCCCCACCGGGCAACGGCCAGGATGAGGAATCCGGCCACGTTGTAGACGTGAAGGGCCGGGATCAGGCTGAGCACGGCCGAGACAAGCACCCCGGCGACCGTCCAGAGGAAAAGGACAGAAGGGCCCAGAATGGGCGACATCTACCGCTCCTTACCGGGCACGACACGTTGTGCCCGTTCAACCGGTGGCCCTATTCTAGCATATCTCTGGCCGGCGGTCAAAGTTGACGGGGGATGGGCTCATGCTATAATGAAAGTAATAGGGACGATTTTTCGAACGGCATTCGGAAACAGCGCGATGACCGAGGCCAAACAACTGCTTTTACCTTTTGCCGGTGGGGTTCCGAAAACAATATCGGGCCGGCGTTCCATCGAGGCAGACTTTCCCGTCCTGGAAATCAGCCGGCTGGCCCGCTTGGAATCGTACCGTAAGAACATCTACCGCCCGGCTTATTATATTCACAAATGGTGGGCTCGAAGGACCGGGGCAACCTTTCGAGCGATCCTCCTGGGTGTACTTTTGCCGGAGGACTGTTCGCCGCTAGACTTTTTCTATCAAGCCAATGCCTTTGAAGATGCAGTCATCCTCGATCCTTTTATGGGTGGTGGAACGACCATAGGTGAGGCCCTGCGTCTGGGAACCAAGGTCATTGGGGTGGACATTAATCCGGTTTCATACTTTCTGGTTAGGAAGATTGTAGAGCCGGTGTCGCTCCAGGCTCTGGACCGAGCCTACCGTTCCCTGGAACAAACGGTGGGACAGGAAATCCTCCGTCTCTACGGGACGACTTGTCCCCAATGCCGGCAACCGGCCTACGCCGTTTATACCTACTGGGTGAAACAGATTCGGTGTCGGAAATGCGGGCAAAAGGTATCCCTTCGCAAAACGATGGTTCTGGCCCGCCATATGAGCAGGCCGCATACCGGCCTGGTGACCTGCCCGGGATGCGGGGTTCCCTATATCTCATCCTCGCTCCCTATGGAACAGCGCTGCCCTTCTTGCCAGGCAACCTTCAACCCAAACCTGGGATTTTCCAGGGGAGCCGCCTATACCTGCCCGGCCTGCGGACATCACGGCCGGATACTGGAAACCCTTCGGGACCAAGAAGATCCTCCTCTGCACTCCATGGTGGCTATTTCTTACCTTTGCCCAAGGTGCGGTCGGGGCTATAAAAAGCCCGATGACCGGGACATGGCAAACTACGAGCAGATCCGAACCCGTTTTCTTGAGGAACAGGAAAACCTGCTGTTTCCTCGTGCTGCAATCCGGCCGGGGTACAATACCAACCAGATGATCCATTACCAATACCGGTACTGGTCGCAGATGTTCAACGAAAGACAGTTACTCGGCCTCTCTATGTTGCTGGAGGCCATCCTGGGCATCGAGGACCAAAACGTAATGGAGCAAATGCTGCTCCTTTTCTCTGGCACTCTGGAGTTCAACAACATGTTCTGTTCGTCCAAAGGGTTAGGCACCGGCGCGGTCCGCCACCTCTTTGCTCACCATGCCTTTATCCCGGCCAAAGAGCCGCTGGAGGCCAACCTGTGGGGAATCGACCGTTCTTCCGGGGGATTTTCCACTCTCTATAGAGAGCGCCTGAGGCGGGGCAAGGTTTACGCCAAACGGCCGGTGGAGCGTTGTCTCGGAACTTCTGGTGTAATCCAGGTGCCTATTCCAGGCGAACAGGTAGAAGCACCGCCGGCCGCATCCTTTGCAGAACTCATGGCATCGTCGGACCATCGCGTCCTTCTGCTCAACCGTTCCTCCACCGATCTGGTCGAGGTTCCATCCCAGTCGGTGGATGTCGTAGTCACCGACCCGCCTTATTGTGGCAACATAATGTACTCGGAACTGGCCGATTTTTTCTACGTCTGGCTGCACCTGGCCCTGGGGAAACGGTATCCCGAATTTGCCGCCCCTGTGGTAGATCGGGAAAAAGAGGCCGTCGTCAATTTGGAGCATGGAAAGGAAGTCGGCTCTTACCGGGATATTCTGACCGCCGTTTTCCGGGAATGTTATCGGGTGCTGAAAGACGAGGGCCTCCTTGTTTTTACTTTCCACCATGGAATGGCAGAGGCCTGGGACGCTCTGTCGGAGGCGCTTCGGGTGGCCGGTTTTGTTGTGCGGCGTATCTGGCCGGTGTATGCGGAAATGGACGTGGGTGTGCCGATTCTGGGGAAAGAAAGTGTCAAATTCGACGCGATCCTGGTATGCCGCAAAAGGGACAAGGACGGTATCCGTATGGAACTCGGAGAACTGCTCAGCAACATCAGAAGAGAGGTGAAATGTATGGCGGAAAGGCTGGAAGACGAGTTTCCCCTGTCCCGGATGGATCGGGTTAGCCTGACCCTGGCCGTCGCGACGATGTTTTACACACAAGGGAGGACGAACCTCCTACCTTCGTCCGTAAATTGCCAGGAGGAATAATCTTATGGAGCCCGAAATCCACCTGGTGGTAGAGTTGTTTATCCATTTGGCAATCCTGGTACGGGAAAATCCTCGACCGCCGATGGGCGATTCGTTCGAGGAGTGGCTTTTCTGGCACACTCCGGCCGGCGAGCACTATCGCTCTTCTCGCCAAGGAGTGGCCCGCATGGATATACTCTGCGAGAAACCTGGTTTTGACTTGGTGCTCTGGCAAAGTCTGTTGGAACATCCCGATCTCATTATAGAAAAGGATGGACGGCGACTGGGGTTGGAGTGCAAATCGCTGGAGGCCTCGGCCGACTTTGTTGGAACCGGAAGGGGTATTCCCTGCCGCACAACGATCGATTTCAACAGTACAGTGCCCTGTGGTCAAGAACGATATAAAGGCAAGTTCCGACGCTATGCCTCTCTGAGAGGACAGCCGGTTCGGGTATTCTATGCTTTGGGTCTGTATGGTGAAATCGAAAGCGAAGCCCGATTGCTCTCCATCCTGCTGGTAGACGGAAACTATATCAATCGCGACTATGCCCTCCACCAGAGGCACCGCAATATCAGCCGGGGCGAATTTGGGTCATATGGAGATGGCCGTATCCGTGAGCGGAAGATGTACATTTTCCCCAATCCGTTGACCGATGAGGAACTAAAGGGTAGCATGAGTCTGGTCGCAGAGGCCGAGAATCTGGTGGTAAGATTTCCGCAGTTATCGCTGGTTGCGAAAAAAGTCAGAAACACGCTCGAGGGGCGACGGTACCCGTTCTACGTTTACCGTCTGGCTTAAGGTTATTGGAGGTTTGGGCGATGCCGATTTATGAGTATCGTTGTCCGCACTGCCGAGGGCGGTTCAGCGTGCTGGCGTTGTATCCGGGGCAGGGGCTTCAGCCCCGTTGCCCGCGCTGTGGGAACACCGAGGTCCGGCGTCTGATCTCCGGTTTTGCCACCCTGCGCTCCGAGGAGGAGCAGGTCGAGGCGCTGGCCGACCCGTCCATGCTGGCTGACGTAGATGAAAACGACCCCAAGAGCATCGCTCGCTGGGCCCGCCGGATGCAGCGCACCATGGGCGAAGAACTGGGCGAGGATTTCGAGGAGATGATCGAGGAGATCGAGTCAGGCCGCTGGCAGGAGGAAGAGGAAGGCGAAGGCCGAACCGATCTTGGCGATGAGGACCTGGGCTGGGCCTAGAGGGGGAAACGGTGCCGTTCTGGTCGCGTAGGGAAAAGGAAGAGCCGGCCGGCCTGGAGGAGGGCCTGGCCCGCACCCGCCAGGGAGTCTTTGCCCGTATCGGGCAGATCTTTCGCCGCGGTGGGCTGAGCGAGGAGGATTGGGAGGAACTGGAGGCCCTGCTCATCGAGGCCGACGTGGGGGTGCAGACGACGATGGAGGTGGTGCAGGCCCTGCGCCGGCGCGTGCGCGAGGAAGGAATCCACGACCCGGAGATGCTGCGCCAGGCCCTGGCCGGGGAACTCCGAGCCATCCTGGAGACGGCCCGTCCCTCCTTTACCCCACCAGAGCCGGGCGTGCCCTACGTCATCCTGGTGGTGGGGGTGAACGGGGTAGGCAAGACCACTACCATCGCCAAACTGGCCTACCGCTATCGTCGGCAGGGGCGGAGTGTCCTCCTCGCCGCGGCCGATACCTTCCGGGCGGCGGCGATCGAACAACTTCAGGTCTGGGGGGAGCGGGCCGGCGTCCCGGTGCTGGCCCACCAACCGGGAGCCGACCCGGGCGCGGTGGCCTTTGATGCCCTCTCATCCGCCCTGGCGCGGGGAATCGAGGTGGTGATCGTGGACACGGCCGGCCGGCTGCACACCAAGCACAACCTGATGCAGGAACTGGAAAAGGTCCGCCGCGTGATCCAGCGTAAAATCCCTTCCGCTCCCCACCAAGTCCTCCTGGTCATAGACGCCACCACCGGCCAGAACGGGCTGGCCCAGGCCCGCCTCTTCACCTCTGCCGTGCAGGTTACCGACCTGGCCCTGGCCAAACTCGACGGCACGGCCAAAGGAGGCATCGTCTTTGCCATCGTCCGCGAACTGGGCTTGCCCGTTACCTACGTGGGCACGGGGGAGAAACTGGGGGACCTGGCCGATTTCGATGCCGAACGCTTTGTGCAGGCACTCGTGGGCTGAGGCCGGAGGTTGGGAGTGCGCAAAGGCCGTTTTCCGCATCTCTCAGGGGATATGTTTTCCCGGTCCTTCCCCCGTTTCCTACATACCCTGGGGGGTATGCTCCTCCTGCTCCTTCTAACCGGCTGCTTCCTGGTTTCGGGCGAACGGCTCTTCGAGACCCCCCGGCCCTCCGGCGGGGAGGCCCAGGTAAGGTTCGTTAGCGCCGACGGGGAGACTGAGCGCCGGATATCCCTGGGCCGGCCCCTGGCCTGGGTGCGCCTGGAGGTCACTGTCGAGGTGGACTGGGGGGAACTGAGCGTGGAGGTCATCGGGGAGGACCTGGTTCCCCTGCTGAGGGTACGGGCACGCTACGGGCAGGCCGGCCAAGGCACCACCCTGGCCCGTTCCGATGTGGACGGCACAATACGGTTACGCGTGCGGGCCAGCGAAGCCCGCAACGGCCGCTATACGGTTCGCTACACCTTCCAGGCTTCCCCCACGCCTACCCCTACGCCGGTCCCCACGCCGACCAGGTAAACTGACCGGGGACCTTTAGACTCTCCCAAACTCGTGGGTGAGGCGTTTTGAGGTAGGCAAAGGCATTGCCTTCGCCTACCCGGCGGGGGCTTGGGGTGGACTCGATCTGATGACCATATCCAGCCAAACCAAGACCTCCCGAGCAAAACGGGGGAAGACCTCCAGACCCTTGTGGTAGTTCTCCAATACTTCACGCGGATCAACATCCAGATAGCGGTGGACCAGGACGTTGCGAAAACCTCCCAACCCCTTGATCTGCCGGTAGACTTCCCCGGACAATACTCCCTTTTCCGCCAGGCGCTGAAGGCTTTCTTCGTAGGTTTCCGGATAAAGCCCGAAGTGTCCGGCCAGGATGTGGTCAGCAACATCCAAGATGACCGAGGCGGCGGCAATAAGGCCTCGCTCAATGATCCAACGTTGACTAAGGTTTGCCTGGAAGGTTTCCCAGGCCACATCCCGATACTTGCCCAGTTCCTGGAGAATCTCGTCGAGTTCCTTTAGGCGCTCTTCAACGGCCTCTCGTCTTAGGATCATAGCCCCAATCTCCGCCTAAGGTAACTGCTTTGCTGACGGCGTAGAGGTTGTGTATCTCGGTAGAGGTGCAGAGTGGCCAGTTCAAAGCGTTCTTGGAAATTCTCGTCTGCGATGTAGATAGGGCGGCCGGTACGGATAATCTCGAAACGCAGCACCGGCGAGGCTCTCTGCAAGTCCACCAGGTCTACCCTCTCTGTCCCTAAACATTCGACAACGGCCTCCCGGAGGCGGAAAGCCGGGGCATCTCGGACCAGGATGGCCAGATCGATGTCGTTTCCCTCTTCTCCCCGGCCCAGGGAACCGAAAAGGTAGGCCAGCATTACCCCTTCCCTCTCGAAAAGGGGAAAAAGCCGGCCCAAGGCCTGCCCGACGTCGGGACCAAGGCCTCGAAGTCTCCTCCATCGCTCGGCAATGCCCATCTGAACACCCTTTTCTCTTTCCACTCGGCCCGGAACTCCTCATTCGCCTGGGCCTCCATCTCATCCAGGGGAAAGGAGCCGGGACAGGCCATCGAACTTACCCCGGCTTCCCCCGTTGCCGATTCCAAGGAGGGACAACTCCACAGGAGTTATCCACTTTTCCCCGCTTTACCGCGAAGGTGGAGGTATGGGACAATTACGGCCGATACCCACCACCCCTTTTCAGGCCTTCCACTTCTTTCTCCGGTCGTTGCCCAGACCGGCTATAGTTTACCACGATTTCCCCGAAAATACCAAAGGGGCAGGTTTATTGTGGCTGAACAAAATATAGATAAAGGAGGGCTGCCGCTGATCCTGCCTGGACATGGAACGTCCAGCGAGACCTGGAAGGTCTTGGAGACTTTCCAGGTCTTTTGTAGGGGCGCCCCCCCTCGCCAGGAGGAGAAAGGGCCTCCGGCGTCACTTTTTCCCCTTCCCTCCGGGCAAGGGGGAGTTGGCGACCGTTCACTTGAGGCCTATCCTGCCAGGGATAACGGCCGACTATCCTTCCTTGTGAAGGGTAGCGTACTGGGGACTGGCCGGGAAGAGGGCCCGTCCCTGCCGCAGGCCGCCGCTCACTTCGGCCAGGGCGGTGGCATAAGCCACGTCGGCCTCGTCCAGCCAGATGCGCCAGCCGTCTTCGCCGAGTTTCCGAATGTAGCCCTCGCGACCCCAGCGAGCATAATAGTTCTTAGAAAGGCCGTAATGGCGCTCGGCGTCGGAGGCGGTGATCGGCCGGCCGCGCAGGTGCTCCCACTGACGGCGGTCCAGTCGCCGCCCTATCTCCTGGGCCTCATCCTCCAGGACCAAGAGTTTGCCCTCCGGGGAGAGTTTCGAGCCGATGACCCCATCTTTGGCCAGTTTCTCCAGCACGGCCGCCTCAACCGCGAATCGCTCGGCTGCTTCTGCGATCGTTAGCCATTTCATGGTTCACCTCCCAATCTCTGTCCAAGTCGCCTAATGTTCTAGACCCCTACATTTCTATTATACCAAATTTCTACGTTTTTTTCAAGTGGGATTCGCCGACCGAGGACGACGTGTGTATCAACTGGCCTGCAAGACCGGACGGGCGGGGCAAGTAGGACAACTCCCCAGGAGTTGTCCTACTTTATTTCCGTGGCTGGGTGCTTGGGGACATTTTCTGTACCCTCCACCACAGCCGCAGGAAGTTGCGCATGGCCCGAAAGACGACCCGGAAAGTTCCCCCCGATTGCTTGCCCACCAGGCGAGGGTAATGGTGCACGCCCACTTCGGTCAGAGTGGCCCCCCGGTGGCGCGCCTTGGCCAGAATCTCGGTGTTGACGAGGGCCCCGCCGAACTCCAGGTGGATGTCCCGCAGGAGATCCCCTCGAAAGACCTTGAAGGCACAATCCACATCGCGCAGGCGCAGGCCGAAGAAGAGGCGCACGGCCAGGTTGAAGATTCGGGCGTAGAGGAGGCGAAGCGGCGGGTCTCGCCGGCGGATGCGATAGCCGGCCACGATGTCGTACCGACCCACATAAGGCAGGAGGCGTTCCAGGTCGGCGATGTCGAACTGGCGGTCCGAGTCCATGAACATCACGTAGTCGCCTCGGGTGTGGGCAAAGCCGGTCATCAGGGCGTCTCCATAGCCCCGGTTGACTTCGTGGTGAAGGGCGATGACGTGCGGGTCCTCGGCCGCCAGCCGGTCCACAATCTGAGGCGTGGCATCGCGGCTGCCGTCGTCCACCACGATGATCTCGAAATCCTGCACCAGGCCGGGCAGGACTTCCAGGCAGCGGCGTACCACGAACTCGATGTTGGCCTCTTCGTTATGGGCCGGCAAGACGACGGAAAGCGATTTTTCCAGCACTTGGCGCTCCTATGGCCAGCGGCTATACCGGGCCACATAGTCCTTGACCGCCTGATAGGCCGGCCGGGGGTTGCCGGCCGGGTCGATCAGGCCAAAGGCCGATTTCTGATCGTCGGGAGGGTTGGTGCGGGCAAAGTTCAGGTTCCAGATGAACATCGCCCCCATCCAGGGCTGGTAGGTGGTACGGCCCATCTCCAGCGCCCGTACCAGGTAGTCGGCCTGGTCCTGAGCCGTGTTGTAAGCGGCGTATTCGTAGCGGGGGGCCGGTGCCTCGGTGATGCCTTCGATGGAGGCCCAGCCGAACTCGGTGATCCAGATCTGCTTGTCGCCGTCGCCGTACTTTTCCATCACCTCGCGGATGTTTTCCACGTGGCGGAAATAGTGGGTAGGGTGGTCCACCCAACCCGGGCCGGGGCCGGGGTTATCGGGCCAGAGCGTCTCCGGGGGGTTGAGCGTGCCAGCCACGTGCACGGCCAGGACGTCGAAATAGTTCTGCACTGCCCCATCCTCGTATCTGTACACCGCCTCCAGGTAGGCAACGTCATCAACGGCGATGGTGGGGTCGTTCACTCCGGTGGGCGTCAGCGGACCGAAGAGGACGATGGCCAGGGGGTCGGCCTCCTTGATGCGAGTATAAGCCACTTTCAAGAGTTCCACGTAGCGGCCCGGCCCCTGAACGTAGCCGGCATTTTCTTCGGCATAGTTCTGTTCGTTCCAGATCTCATAGGCCTGGATGCGGCCGCGATAGCGGGAGGCCATGGCGTAGAGAAAGTCGCCCAGGTCGTTGGGGTCGGCCGGCATGCCGTAGCCGCCGTCTTCGGTGGCCCAGCCCGGGGAACGGACAATGCTCACCAGAAGTTTATGGTGGTGCTGTCCCACGGCCTCCACCACGTTGTCCAGTTCGTCCCAGACGTAGTAGCCCTTGGAGCCCTCGATGTGTTCCCACCAGACCTGCTGACGCACCCACTCGATGCCCAGGTCGTCCACGTAGCCGAGGACCTCGTCATAGTCCTTGTAGAAGAGGTCCACGTCTATGCCGAAGGAGAAGTAAGGGGTGTGCATAGGGAAGGTGGGGTCGGGGGTCGGGCTGGGGGTGAGGGTGGGGCCCGGCGTCGGGGTGGGTTTTGGGGTATTCGTCGGCACCGGGGTCTGCACGGCCACCGAGGCCGGCGGGAGGGAGGGCATGGTAGCGGTCGGCCCACAGGCGGCCAGGAGGGAGCCGAGCAGGACAAGAGCTACGGCGAACCCAAGGGGTTTGGGGTGGGTCATGGTTTTCTCCTTATGTGTATTACGTATTGCGTATTCCGTATTCCGTATCACGGCCATTGGGTGTGTTCTCGGATGTCGTCGCGTACGGCTTTATAGGCCGGCCGGAGGGACCAGTCGGGTCGTAGCAGGCTGAAGGGGGATTTTTCGTCGGTGGGAGGGGTAATGGTGGCAAAGTTCAGGTTCCAGATGAACATGGCCCCCAGCCAGGGTTGATACCGGGTACGACCCATCTCCAGCGCTTGGATCAGGTAGAGGGACTGCTCGTACTCCGTGTTGTTGAGGGCATATTCATAGCCCGGCGCGGGTGTATCGCCGATGTTTTCCAGCGAGGCCCAGCCGAACTCGGTGATCCAGATCTGTTTTTCGCCGTCGCCGTACTCCTCCATCACCCGGCGGATGTTTTCCACATGGCGGAAGTAGAAGGTGGGATGGTCCACCCAGCCTGGACCAGGGCCCGGGTTATCGGGCCAGAGGGTATCGGGGGGGTTATGCACGCCGGCCACGTGAGCGGCCAGGACATCGAAATACCCCTTGACCTCGCCGCCGTTGTATTCGTACATCTGGCGCAGGTAGGTGATGTCGTCAATGGCGATGGTGGGGTCGTTCACTCCGGTGGGCGTCAGCGGGCCCAGGAGGACAAAGGCGTAGGGGTCGGCCTCCTTGACGCGGGCGTAAGCCACCTTCAGGAGTTCCACGTAGCGGCCTGGCCCATGGACGTAGCCGTCGTTTTCCACGGCATAGTTCTGCTCGTTCCAGATCTCATAGGCCTGGATGCGGCCGGCGTAGCGGGTGGCCATGGCGTGGAGAAAGTCGCCCAAGTCGTCGGGGTTGGCCGGCATGCCGTAGCCGCCGTCGGCGGTGGCCCAGGAGGGCGAGCGGACGATGCTTACCAGAAGTTTCCGGTAACTGCGGCTCACCGCATCCACCACCTTGTCCATTTCACCCCAGACGTACTCGCCCTTGGCCGGCTCCAGGTCAGCCCAGGAGACCTGCTGGCGTTCCCATTCCGCCCCCAGATCTCTGACGTATTCCATAATGTCATCCTGGGTGCGCCCTACCACCTCGGGGTAGAAGAGGTGAGCGTTGATGCCGTAGGAGAAGTGGGTGGTGCGCATCGGGAAGAGCGGGTCGGGCGTGGGCGAGGGAGTGAGGGTGGGAGGCGGAAGGGGGGTGGGTTCGGGTGTGGCCGTCGGTTCGGCCGTGGCCATTGGTTCGGCCGTAGGCGCAGGAGTGGGGAACGTCTCCTGGGCGGCGGGTCCGCAGGCCCCCAGAACGAGGGCCAGGATCAGGACGATCCAGATCGCATTTTGGCGTAGACTTGACATCAGCGTTCTCCTTTGGAGTGCATAAATAACCTGGACCCGGATGCCGGCAGGCTGAAGGGAGCCCTGTTACTTCGGCATCCCGGCCAGGGCAGTATAGGCCGGCCGCAACGTCCCGTTGGGCCGGATGATCCCGAAGGGGGACTTTTCATCGGTGGCGGGGAAGCAGGTAGCAAAGTTCAGGTTCCAGACGAACATCGCCCCCAGCCAGGGCTGGTACTCGGTGCGCGCCTTTTCAAAGGCCCGGACCAGATAGTCGGCCTGTTCCTGTTCGGAGTTGTAGTAGCCGTACTCGTAGCCTCGAGCGGCCACCGAGGTGACGTTCTCCGTGGAGGCCCAGCCGAATTCGGTAATCCAGATCGGCTTATCGCCCATCCCGTAGGCCACCATGACGGCGCGGATGTTCTCGACGTGGCGGAAGTAGTGGGTGGGGTGGTCCACCCAACCCGGGCCGGGGCCGGGGTTATCCGGCCAGAGGGTGTCGGGTGGATTGAGCGTGCCGGCCACATGCACCCCCAGGACGTCGAAATAGTTGCGGATGACGCCGTCTTGGTACTGGAACATCTGCTTCAGGTAGGTGATGTCGTCAATGGCCAGGTAGGGGTTGTTCACCCCTGTGGGCGTGAGCGGGCCGCAGATCACGATGGCGTTCGGGTCGGCCTCCTTGATGCGGCGGTAGGCCGCCTTCAGGAGTTCGACGTAGCGTTCGGCTCCGGCCACATAGCCGTCGTTTTCCACGGCATAGTTCTGCTCGTTCCAGATCTCATAGGCCTGGACCTGCCCACGATAGCGAGAAGCCATAGCATAGAGGAAATCGCCCAGGTCGTTGGGGTTGGTGGGCATCCCGTGTCCGCCTCCCCGGGTGGCCCAGGCTGGAGACCAGACGATGCTGAACATGACCTGCACCCCCTTCTGGCTGGCCTTCTGGGCGATGACATCGAGGAAACCCCAGTTGTAGGTGCCTTTGACCGGTTCGATGTCGGCCCAATGGACCTGCTGACGGATCCAGCCGAAACCGGCTCCCCGGACCAGGTCCAGAACGCCGTCGATGTTGCTTGCGGTCAGGTGTACGTCAAAGCCGTAGCGCAGGCTGCCGGAGGTTGTGGGGGGCGGCGGGGGGGTGGGCGTCGGCGTGGGCAGAGGGGCGGCGTTTCCCTGCAATCGGTGCAAGTACTCGTAGCCAAGCAACCCCAGCAGCACTTCGTAGGGGGTGCCGGCCAGTTCAGGGTGGTGTTCGAAGCGGTTGCGCTCAAAGTACTGCACCAGGTAGGTCTTTCCGTCGGTAGGGCTGACCTCGTAAAACGGCTCGGAAATGGGGTAGCCGAAGACGGGCAGGCCGCCGTTACGCATCCAGTAGTTCAAGAAAACACCGCTCAAGGAGTGGCCACCGTAGTAGGGGAAATAGAGCCGGCCCGGAGTGTCGTAATGGGGTTCGGGAGCCGGATCGAAGGTACGTCCCTGGGTGGCGATGAGGCCGAGCAGGCGTAGGAGGACCTCGTAGCGCGTGCCGGCGTATTCGGGATGGTACTCGAAAATGGCCCGCTCAAAGTACTGGGTGAGGTAGGTATTCCCGTCGGTGCTGATGTCCAGAAATTCGTCGGTGATGGGGTAGCCGAAGATGTAGAGGCCGCCATTTCTTTCCCAGTAATCCAGAAAGGCTCCGGAAACGGCATGTCCGGTTTCGGCAAAGTAGCGAGAGCGCCCTGTTCCTGGAGATGCTCCGGTCGGAGTGCTCAGGACCAGGGGCAGAAGCAACCCCAGGATCAGGATCGGACCAAGCCATCGCCGAAAGACCATCCAACCCACCTCCTTTCTACAGACACCGTTGTGGGGGTATTATAGCATTGTCCTCCGATTCAGGCAAATGGTGCGGTCGGATTGCCGATCCGACCTGGGTTGGCCCGGATTGGACAGGGGGATAAGGCTGTGGTAAAATGGGAAAATAAAAAGGAGAGGAGGAACCGGTGAGGATACCTTTGAAATGGCTTAAAGAATATGTTTCTTTAGATGACTTGCCGGTAGACGTCTTGACTCATCGCCTCACCCTGGCCGGATTGGAAGTGGCCGGCATCGAACGCATCGGCCAGGAGTGGGATCGCGAGCGCATCCTGATCGGCGAGGTGCTGGAGGTGCGTCGGCATCCCAACGCCGACCGCCTGACCGTGGTAGACGTCTCCTGGGGTGCCGGCCCCCCGCTCAGCGTGATCTGCGGTGCCCCCAACATCCAGCCGGGGATGCGCGGCCAGAAGGTGGTCCTGGCCCGGGCCGGCGCCCGCCTCTACGACGGCCATAGCCGGGAGCCTCACCTGATCACCCTCAAGGCCAGTACCATCCGCGGGGTACGCTCCGAGGGGATGATCTGCTCGGAGAAGGAACTCGGCCTCTCCGAAGACCATACCAGCGTGGTCATTCTGCCCGAAGATGCCCCCGTCGGCCTTCCCCTGGCCGACTACCTGGGCGAGGTGGTTCTGGACCTTGATCTGACTCCCAACCTGGGTCGTTGCTACTCGATGATCGGGGTAGCCCGAGAAGTCGCCGCGCTTTTCGGAAGGGAACTGCGCCGACCTTCGCCAAGCCCTCGGGAAGCCGGAGAGCCCGTCGCCGGCCAGGTGACGGTGGAAATCCTCGACCCCGACCTTTGCCCCCGTTACTCCGCCGCCCTGGTGCACGATGTTCGTATGGGCCCTTCGCCCTCCTGGATGCAGCAACGCCTCCTCCGTGCCGGCATGCGGCCCATCAACGTCGTTGTTGACGTAACCAACTACGTCATGCTCGAGTTCGGCCAGCCGCTCCACGCCTTCGATTATGAGAAACTCCGCCCGAAGCCCGACCAGGGCTACCCGCCGGCCATCGTCGTCCGCTGCGCCCGGCCGGGAGAGCGCCTGACTACCCTGGACGGCGTGGAACGCGTTCTGGACCCCGATGCCCTGCTTATCTGTGATGGACGGGGGCCGGTCGCTCTGGCCGGGGTGATGGGTGGGTTAGAAAGCGAGGTCACCGAGACCACCCGCCACATCCTCCTGGAATCGGCCCACTTTGACCCCATCTGTATCCGCCGTACTTCCCAAGCCCTGCACCTTGGCAGTGAGGCCTCCATCCGGTTCGAGCGCGGCGTGGACCCCGAGGGGACGGTCTGGGCCCTTCGCCGGGCCTGCGCCCTGCTGGAGGAACTGGCCGGTGCCGTTACGGCCCGAGGTGTGGTAGATGTGTACCCCCGTCCCTACCCGCCCCGCACCCTCGTCCTTCCGGCCGGCGAGGTTCGGCGTATCCTAGGCATCTCCTTGACGGCGGAAGAAGTGGCCGAACTCCTGCGCCCGCTCGGCTTCGCCTGCGCGGTGGAGGGGGAGGCCGTCCGGGTGGATGTGCCCTCGTTCCGCATGGATGTCTCCCTCCCGGCCGACCTTCTGGAGGAAGTTGCCCGTATGTACGGCTATGACCGTATTCCGGCCACCTTGCTGCGCGATGTCCTGCCGCCGCAGCGCGGCAACCCGCTTTTGGAACTTCAGGAACGCATCCGCGACGTCCTGGTGGGCTGCGGTTTGGACGAAGTCATCACCTATTCCCTGACCAACCTGCGCAGCGTTTCCCGACTGACGCCGGGGATGCCCGAGATAGACGGCAGCCGTTACCTCCGTCTGGCCAATCCTCTTTCCCCTGAACGGGAGTACCTGCGCCAGACGCTAACGGCCGGCCTCCTGGAGGCGCTGGCCCTCAACCTGCGCACCTATGAACGGGTGGCCATCTTCGAGATCGGCCGGGTCTACTTGCCGCGGGAGGGGCAGGAGTTGCCCGACGAGCCGCCCATGTTGGGCCTGGCCCTGGCCGGCCGGCGGGAGGAGCGTTCCTGGCTTCCCTCCGTGGCCGAGGAAATGGACTTTTTCGACCTGAAGGGGGTGGTGGAAATCCTTCTGGACCGCCTGGGCATCGCCGGGGCACGTTTTGAGCCGTCCGAACACCCCTCCTTTCACCCTGGACGGCAGGCGGCGTTGCGGTTGGGAGAGGAGGTGGCCGGCCACCTGGGCGAGGTCCATCCCCGGGTGTGTGCCCAGTTCGAACTGCCGGCCCGGCGCGTCTGTTTGGCCGAATTCCACCTTTTCCCCTTCCTACAGCATGCCGGGCTACGGCTATACGAACCGCTTTCGCGCTTTCCGGCTGTCATCCAGGACATCGCGGTGGTGGTGGACGAGGGCGTTCCGGCCGTGCGTGTGGCCGAGGTGATTCGTCGGGCCGGCGGCCCCCTCCTGCGCGACGTCGCCCTTTTCGATGTCTACCGGGGCTCTCCCCTTCCCGAAGGGAAACGCAGCCTGGCCTACCGCCTGACCTTCCAGGCGATGGACCGCGTCCTGGTGGAAGACGAGGTCAACCGCCTGCGCGAGAAAAAGATCGTGCCGGCCCTGGAGCGCGAGTTAGGGGCGACGATCCGGGCGCGGTAAGCGAGTATGTTCTGGTTCCCCATCCCGGTCCCAACGGCCGGCCCGCCGCCACGGCCTTTACGTCGGGGCCGGCGGCGAGCCGGTCCAATGGGTGCGAAGAGTCCCCTCCTTTGTCTATATCCTATAAGGTATTGCAGCCCAGCGGCTTGCGCTTCAACCGCATATGGAGCAAGCGCGGCGAGCGGAGTGTGTCAACTCTAACCGCTGGTTATTGCGCCCTTACCGCTTCCAGCACTGGCAGCCGGCCCGCCTCATCGCTACCACCCGGCTCTGCACCACCCTCCCGTCTGCAAGAGTGCAACAACTATTATCTTGGGGCCGTGCGAGGGCGGAATAGCGCGGAGGGGAAGGGAAACCTGCGGCGAGGCCTCTTGTGCTCCCCGGTTGTAGAGGAGGGGGTTACCCTGCCCCATAGGTGTCTAACGATCGCCGGCTGCCCTTCACCCCCTCCTGACCTCCCCCATCCAGGGGGAGGGCCTCCGGTCTCCTGCCTTGTGGGCTAGGGGAGGGGGAAGGGCGAGGCCGGCTGCCTTTTACCCCCTCTTGACCTCCCCCATCCGGGGGGAAGGCCTCCGGTCTCCTGCCTTGTGGGCTAGGGGAGGGGGAAGGGCGAGGCCGGCTGCCTTTTACCCCCTCTTGACCTCCCCCATCCGGGGGGAAGGACTCCGGTTTCCTGCTTTGGGGGTAGGATGGTCATCGGGCGAGATAGGCAAAGGAGAAGATTGTCCCGCTTATCCTTGATACGTATGGGGGACGGGGTTACCCCGCCCCTACACGAACGGCCCGAATCGGACCGGACCGTGGCGGTATGGTCTCTTGTGTGCCCAAGATACGGGTGAAAGACAGGGTCCTGAACCCGTTCCTGCTGCGCCCGAATTGCCACCGCGGTATGGCTCGGCAAGTAGCCTTGACAGGTCTTTTATTGGAAAATTGCTGCAAACCATGTTTCCATTGTGCTTCCTGGTCAAGGGTGATATAATGGTGCCGCCTGACCGAACCGGTGTGGAGAAAGATGATGGCTGTCGAACTGCTGATCACCCACGCTGCCCAACTTCTCACCCTGGCCTCCCCGGCCGGCCCGAAGCGGGGGGAGGAGATGGCCGATCCCGGCCTTATCCCCGATGGGGCCGTGGCCGTGGAGGACGGGACCATCGTCGCCGTCGGCCCCACGGCCGAGGTCGAGGCTCTCTATCGTGCTCTCACGGTGTTGAAGGCGGAAGGCAAGGTCGTCCTGCCCGGCTTTGTGGATGCCCATACCCATGCCCTCTTTGCCGGCTTCCGGGCCGAGGAATTCGAGATGCGCCTGCGCGGGGCAACCTACCTGGAAATTATGCGGGCCGGTGGGGGCATCCAGAGCACGGTCAACGCTACCCGCGCTGCCTCCTGGGAAACGCTCCTTGGGGAAACCCGCTCCCGCCTGGAGAAGATGCTGGCCTATGGCACGACCACAGCCGAGGTCAAGACCGGCTACGCCTTGGAAAAAGAGGGCGAACTTCGCCTGCTGCGGGCCATCCTGAGCCTGGACCGAGACCCTCATCAGGCCCTGGACCTCGTCCCCACCTTTCTGGCCGCCCATGCCGTTCCCCGTGAGTTTCAAAATGCCCCCGAGGACTATGTCCAGATGGTGGTGGAAGAGATGCTGCCGGCCGCGGCCTCCCTCTGGGAGGAAGAGACGGCGGACGAGAAGCGGCCGGCCCCCCTCTTCTGCGACGTCTTCTGCGACGAGGGCGCCTTTGACCTCCGGCAATCCCGCCGCATCCTGGAGCGGGCCCGTTCTCTGGGGATGGGCTTGAAGATCCACGCCGACGAATTTGCCCCGTTGGGAGGAACGGCTCTGGCGGTGGAACTCGGGGCCACTTCGGCAGACCATCTGGTCTGCACTCCCGAGGATGAATTGCGGGCCCTGGCCAGCTCCCCTACCATCGCCGTCTCCCTGCCGGGGACGCCTTTCGGCCTGGGACAGCCCCATTATACTCCGGCGCGCGCGATTCTGGAGGCCGGCGGAGCCCTGGCCCTGGCTACTGACCTCAACCCAGGCACCTGTTATTGCGAATCTATGCCCCTGATCATCGCCCTGGCCTGCCGGGCGATGCGCTTGACACCCGCCGAGGCCATCGCCGCCGCCACGATCAACGCCGCCTACGCCATTGGCTGGGGAACGCGTGTGGGCAGCCTGGAAATAGGGAAGCAGGCTGACTTCCTTATCCTGGACTTGCCGGACTACCGCCACCTGGCCTACCGCTTTGGGACCAACCCGGTCGAAGCGGTCATCAAACGGGGCCGGATTGTCTATCTTCGCGGCTCGTCCGGCCACCGTACAGGAATCTAGGCCAACGAAAGGCTTACGCTAGATGAAAAACCGACGCCGGTCAGGGGCACTTTGGCCCTTTCTCGTGCTTGTAGGTTTCCTTTTGACGGGGGGTTGCGCCTCCCCTCCAAGCCCTACCTCGGTGCAGCCCTCGCTTCCTCCACCTCTCCCATCTCCAACGGCATCTCCTGCCGCCGGAATCAGCCTGACGGTATGGCACACCTGGGATAGCGAGGAGGAGGCGCTCTACCGCCGGCTTCTATCCGACTACCGCCGGCAGCACCCCGAGGTGTTGGTGCATCTGCGTCGGGTCCCGGTGGGAGAAGTGCTGGCCGAGTACGAGGCAGCGGTGTTGGAAGGAGAGGGCCCGGACCTCCTGGTCGGATGGAGCCATTGGATCGGCCCCCTGGCCGACCATCAGGCCCTCGCGCCGCTGGAGGACTTTCTGGGACAGGACTTCTGGGCCTCCTTCTATCCCTTTGCTCTAGAGGGGGTCCGGGCTCAGGGGCATCTCTACGCCGTTCCCTATGCTTGTGAGACGGTAGCGCTCTATTACAACCGTGACTTTGTGCTGGAGCCGCCGACGAGCACGGTGGCCCTTCTGGACCTGGCTGCCACCTGGCCGGGGAAGGAACAGGCCGGCCTGGCCTATCCCCTGCGTTTCTACAACACGGTCGGCTACCTATACGCCTTCGGGGGGCGTCTTCTGGATGAAGAGGGCCGGCCGGCCCTCGATACCCTGGAAATGCGGGCCTGGCTACGGTGGCTCCAGGCGGTGCAGGAATCCCCTGGCGTCATCGCCACCGAAAGTTACGGCCAGGCCGATACCCTCTTCAAGAGCGGCATGGTGGCGATGGTCGTGAACGGCTCCTGGGTCCTTCCCGATTATCTCCAGGCCCTGGGAAGCGAACGGCTGGGGGTGGCCCCGCTGCCCATGCTCAGCGAGACCCGGGTCTGGCCCGGACCGCTGGTTGGCTACCGAGTGCTCCTGGTCAATCCGGTGCGTCTGGCCGCCCACCCTCAGGCGATGCTGGACCTCGTGCGCTTCCTGAGCGGCCCACGACTTCAGGAGGAGCGCATGGTTCAACTGGGGGCCATCCCCACCTGGGGTGGTCTGGACCTTTCCTCCCGACCGCTTCAGGCGGCCTTTGTCCGCCAGGCCGAACTCGGCCGGCCGCGCCCCCTGGACCGGCGGGAAGAAGCGCTCTGGGATCCCCTGGAGAGCCTGCTCTATAACGTGCTCGAACGCCGGATTCCTCTGGAACAGGCTTTGCAGGAGACCCAACAGAAGGTGGAACAGGCCCTGGAACAAGCAGCAACAACCAGGTCGGGACCATAGCCGGAATGGACAATCCCTGCGGAGTTGTTTACCAAGCCGTGAGGAGGAAAGAGGTGCCTTTTTTGAAACGGCCCTCGCCAGCCGAATATCTGATCGTGGGCTTGGGCAACCCCGGCGAGGAGTATGCCCACACCCGTCATAACGCCGGCTTCCGTTGCCTGGAGGTGCTGGCGGCACGCCACGGCCTGTCCTTCCGGGAGAAAAAGGGGTACGCCCGCATTGCCCGGGGAGAAATCGCCGGCCGTTCCGTCGTCCTAGCCCGCCCATATACCTTTATGAACCGCAGCGGTCGCTCGGTCGCCGCCCTGTGCCGCCATCTGAAGTTGCCGTCGGAACGTATCCTGGTCGTCTACGACGACCTGGACCTCCCGCCGGGGACGATTCGGCTGCGGGCCCGGGGCAGCGCGGCCGGCCACAAAGGGATGCTTTCGATCGTTGCCGCCTTGGGAACGGAGAATTTCCCCCGACTGCGGCTGGGCATCGGCCGGCCTCCCGACCCGAACGTGGATCCGGTGGATTACGTCCTTCAGCCCCTCACCCCCCAAGAGGAAGAAGCCTGGCGACCTACTTTGGAGCGCGCCGCCGACGCCGTGGAGTGCTTCTTGCGAGAAGGGCTGGCGAAGGCGATGGAACGATACAACCGGCCAGAGAGCCGTTGACCGTTGGACGTTGATCGTTGGTCATTCCTTTCGCTCTTCCTGGGCTTGTGAGGCAATGCCCTGCCCCCCCCCGCTTGCACCGTCGCTCAGGGATGGAAGCAGACATAAGGTTTCTCCAAGAGGACGACTCCGGCGGCATGGACTTCCAGGGTCACGCAAATTTCCTGGTTGGAGGAGACATAGCCGGTAGCGTAGCCTTCGCTATCTGTGGGCGGCGGATTCTCGACGGTAACCGGCTGGCCGGCCGGCAGTACAACGATCTCAGTCTGTACCCCGGCGGCCGGCAGCCCGTAGATGTCCACCAGCCGGATGGTAACGCGGTAGCGGATTTGCCCCTGCACTGCCTCCACATAGACCCGCGAATTCGTGTTCGAGATCGGGCCGGGGGTACGGGTGGGCGTGGGCGAAGGGGTAGGGGTTGGCGTCACGGTCGTGGTTGGGCTGGCGGAGGGCGTCCGCCACCGCGTGGGCGAAG
>JASFBA010000037.1:0-10583 GCA_036172265.1 Chloroflexia bacterium | reverse complement strand
TGGTCGAGGCGGTCTGGGAGATGTTATCCACCGTGAGGACGACCTCGTAGGTGTCGGCCGCACTGTAGGTATGGGTCGGGTTCTGCACCGTCGAGGTTACCCCGTCGCCAAAGGCCCACAGCCAGGAGACGATGGGCGGGTAGCCCTGGCTCTGGTCAGTGAAGGAGACCTCCAGCGGGACGCAGCCCTCGGAGGGATCGGCCCTGAAGTCGGCCACCAGGTAGTAGGTGGGGTAGACCTCCACCTGGGCCGTGGCAGTGGCCGTGCCGCAGTCGTAAGGACTGGTAACGGCCAGCACCACCGTGTAGGTGCCGGACAGGTCGTAGGTGTGGGAGATCGTATCCCCGGCCCCGTAGGTGCCGTCGCCGAAGGACCAGGTCGGGGTTACGGCGTACTGGGAGGTGTTGGTGAAGTAGACAGTGAGCGGCACTGGGCCGGAAGTCGGGTTGTAGTTGAAGGAGGCGACCGGAAGCGGGTTGACGGTGACGGTGCCGGTGACCGAGTCGGAGCCTTCGGAGTTGGTGACCACCAGGGTAACCACAAAGTCGCCGGCGGAAGCGTAAAGGTGGGTGGGATTCTGGAGGTTGGAGGTACCGTCATCGCCAAAGTCCCAGAACCAGGCGGTGACCGGCGGGGTAGCCTGGCTAGTGTCGGTGAAACGCATCGTCTCGCCCAAGCAGACCGGGCTGTTAGAGTCGAAGGAGGCCACCGGTGGGGCGTTCACCGTGCAGGCAAAGGGGAAGTACTCCGGCTGCGGGAAGGGCGGGTTATCCGAACCGGAACGGCCGCCCACCACAAGCAGAGAGGGCATAAGGTCGGTGGGGTCATCGGGCGTGCACAGGGGGATAAAGACCCCGGCGTGGTTGCGGCGGGCGATGTTCAGGTCGGAGAAGCCCTGGTTCCAGGCGTTAGAGGCTACGTCGTACTCCATGGCCTCGGCCGTCTCGGCCGGCCAGTCCCCGCCGCCGGCGGTGTAAATCTTGCCCACCGGAACGTTCAAGCCGAGCGCATCCACATCCAGCCCAAAGGCCCGTCCCTGGGAGAGGGCGATTGGCATCGAGGCCCGTACCTGCCAGCCGGCGGCCGGGTTGGTGAGGTCCAGCCGCTCGACCGCGTTCGTCGGCACCAGGTCGGTCCCGGTATACTGGTAGTCCCCACCGATGGCATAGATATAGTTCCCCTGGACGGCGCCGAAGATATAGCCCCGGGCGATGCTCAGGTTGGCCGTGGTAATTCGCTGCCAGCGGTTTCCGGCCGGCCGGGTCGGGTCGTATTCCCAGGTCTGGTTGGAGAAGTAGGGGGCGGCATTGCTTTCCCAGGCACCGAAGCAGTAGATCTTGCTCTGGTCGGGCGTGTTCACACAGGCCCCTGGGATGGTCCCATAGCCGCCGATCATCACCGGCCAGGGGTCGGTGCTGACATACCCTACCGTCCCGGTGCGCGGGTAGTAGCGCTGGACGTAGTTGATGTAACTGGACGTCTCGGCATCGTACCCACCGACGATGTAGATGGCCGGACCGTTCGCGCCGCAGTTCTCGTCGCAGAGGATGTTGGCGGTATAGTTCGAGACGTCCTCATAGACGTCACGGCCGGTGTCGCTCCAGGCCTGGGTGACCGGGTCAAAGCGCCAGATAGAGGGGTCCTCGGTAGAGGAACCGGTGCGTCCACCCGGGCAGTAGACCTTTTGGTTGTAGGCCGAGGGGCCGGTGCCGTCGTCGAACCAGACGCAGTCGAAGCGGGTGTAGTCGAAGGGGTTGTCTGAGAGGAGCGTCCACTGCCCCTGCCACTCCAGGTAAAAGTCCTGGGTGGTTACCGTGTCGGTGACGATAATGATGCCCTGGACGGTCTGCGGGGCATAGCCGGCCTTGGAGGCGGTGACGTCGTAGGTGCCCGGGATAAGGCTCATGGTGTAATAGCCGGTGGGGTCGGTGACGGCCATGATGGCTCCACCGGGGACGGCGGTTACGGAGGCGCCTTCGATGGGGTTGTTGGTGGCGGCATCGCGGACGTAGCCGTGCAGGTAGCCGAAGGCCAGGGTGCCGCAGCCGTACATCCCGGCCTGGTAGACGTTCAAGTAGCCGTAGCCGTAGGTGTAGTTGCCTCTATAGGGTGCAGGCGGCGCTCCGCAGTTCCCACCCGGCGGGGTGTCGGCGTTGTCCTGGAGGATTTCAAAGGTCTGGTCGATCTGCCCGATGAGGCCCGGGTTGCACGACCAGAGGAGCGCCACCGCCCCGGCCGAGTGCGGGGAGGACATCGAGGTGCCGGAATAGCCGCAGTTCCAGGAGTTGGTGGGCACCGAGGAGCAGATGTTCACCCCGGGGGCGGAGATGTTCGGCTTGGTGTAAGGGGTATAAGGGGGACAACTGCCGCCGGGGGCCGGGCCACGGCTGGAGAAGGAGGCGATGTTGCGGGAGGAGTCGTGCGCCGCCGAACCGAACGACTCCTGGTAAATGCCGGGGCTACCCAGTGTGCTGCAGGAAGGGCCGGAGTTTCCGGCGGAAAAGGCCGGGAAGGTGCCGGCCGCCCGCCAGGCCTGGACCTTGGGCAGATACCAGGTATCGCAGCCGCCGCCGCCCCAGGAGTTGTTGACCACATGCGGGCGGTTGGCGGGGTTCCCACCGGGGGACAAAATCCAGTCGGCGCAGGCGTTTAGGGCAAACTCGGAGCAGAAGTTGCTCTCGCAGCCCTTGCACATAATGAACTGGGCGCTGGGGGCCATGCCCACCTGGTAGGGGAGGCTGGGGTCGTCGTCGCCTACCATCGTGCCCATTACGTGCGTGCCGTGGCCCACGTTATCGCAGACCGAACCGCCGCAGACGTTGGAGGGGTCGTACCAGCAGGAGGGGTCGGTGGGGTTAGTGGGGCAGCGGTAGGCCTGGTCCAGGGCGGGGTGGTTCCACTGCACGCCGGTATCGATGTTGGAGACGACGATGCCCTGGCCCTGCATGCCGAAGGTAGCCCAGAAGTCATCGGCTCTGGTGTCTACGATGCCCCAGTCGAGGGCCTGGGGGGCAGCCTTCGGTTCTGAAGAGATGACGGGGTCAATGTGGTAAATGCGGGTGGCGCGGATGAAAGCGACTTCGGGGAGGTTGGCCAGGGCTTGGGCGGCTTGGAGGTTGCCGGCCCAGACGTAGAGTTCGTTTCCGGCGATGAAGGTACGGTAGCGTAGACCATAAGCATCCAGGAGGGCTTTCGCCCGTTCCTGGGAACGCCGGGCCGTTTCCGAGAGGGTGTTATAGACGAACCAGCCGCGTTCTTGCCAGGACATCTGGTAAGCCGGGGAGAGATCGGCCTGCTCGGCGAAGACGACGACAAAGTCGGCCGTGCCTTCCGTGGAGAACTTTTCGAGGAGAGTGCCCTCGATCTTGTCGGTAGCCTCGGGGCCCTGGGCCAGGGCCATCGGGAGGGAAGAGAGTGCCAGGGTAAGGAGAAGGAGAAGAATGGTCCATTTGGGCCAGTGGTGGTTCATCGAAACCTCCTTCTTGGGAAACCGGAAAAGACCTTTTCTGGAAACAGGCCCGAATGCATCACCTCCTCTCTATGGTCTGTGGGTCCGCCTGTGAGGTGCGATGGACCAAGCAAGGCTAACAGACAACGGAGAAACCTCTCTTGATGTATATTCTACCACATTCGGCCAGCGATGTCAAATATCACGGTGGATATCTGTTTCGGGTTAGTAGGCCAAGCCGTATTTATCCGTGCCCTATGGAGGCGAAAATTAGCCCAATTCCCGCCTGCTCCTATCCCGATGTTTTTTCTGACCCTAAATCGAAACGCCAACCCCGTTTCGCCCCCGCGTCAAGTCAAATGAAAATGTTACCGAAGGGATAGTTATTCTCCAATAATGTTGTTACCGGGCTGCTGTCATCGTTCCAGGAAATTGTATACACCTCCAAGGCGAGACCGACGTCCTCCGGCCGGCGATGGCCCCGGGCAATGAGAGGACGTACTCCAGTTGGTCATAGATGGCCTGCCGCAGCCGTCGGAGGTTGGTTTGGTTCCGGAGGCGTTCCAGGGGGTACGGGCGTGCCGCCGGCACGCCCGTACTTCCGGAGGAGTACCCCCGTAGCGCAGAGGCGGTCAAAAGGGAGAGAAGTGTCGTCGTGCCGGCGATGGATTCCGTTGCCGGGAGCACTTCTCTTGACAAAATTCCCTTTCTGTGATAAGATATTTTCGGAGAGAGAAATCCTCTGGTTTCTCCAAACCGGACCGGACTCTGACGAGGAGGTACGGGTGGATTGGCAACTGTGGGCACGACGGAGACTCCGAAAAACGGGGCAGATCCCCCGTGCGCGAGGTTGTTTTGCTCCGTACCTTCCGGGGGGCCGGCTGGGTGCAGGTTTTTCAGAAAGGAGGTGAACAACCGGGAAAATTCTGCGGATCGGTAAGAGGTTGAAACGATCTTTCAGGAGGTTGAGATGAACGGATACCGTTCCGGCAGGTTCCTGGCCGTCCTGACGGTCCTTGTCCTGGCCCTTACTGCCATCCCCGTCTCCCTGGCCCAGGGACCCGAGGCCACCCAGAAGATCGAGCAGGCCCTGCTCGACAAGTTCGCCGCCGAGGGCACGGCCGATTTCATCGTCGTCTTCGCCGAACAGGCCGACCTTTCCCCGGCTTACCAGATGTCCTGGCAGGAACGCGGCTGGTTCGTGGTCAACACCCTGACCGCTGTTGCCGAGCGCTCCCAGACCCGCGCCAAGGCCCTCCTGGACGCCCGCGGCCTGCGCTACCGCACCTTTATCGCCGGCAACGAACTCTACGTCTGGGCCGGTAACCTCCAAGCCGCTCAAGCCCTGGCCAACCTCCCCGAAGTCGCCTTCATCCGCGCTACCCGCATCTACCATATTGACCCCGTCATCTCTTCAGAACCGAAGGCTGCCCCCCAGGCCCTCGACTGGGGCATCGTAGACACCAGAGCCGATGACTTCTGGACCCAGTTCGGCGTCCAGGGCGATGGCATCGTCGTCTCCAACATCGATACCGGCGTGCAGTGGAACCACCCCGCCCTGGACCAGGCCTACCGTTGCCCCGCCAATCCCACCGACCCCTCCTGCTGGTACGACCCCTCCAACATCTGCGGGGGCACGGTCTGCGACAACAACGGCCACGGTACCCACACCATGGGCACGATGGTGGGCGACGACGACCCCAGCCTCCCCTACCAGGTGGGCATGGCCCCCAACGCCCAGTGGATCGCCTGCAAGGGCTGCGAGAGCAGCTCCTGCTCCGAGTTTGCCCTGAACGCCTGCGCCGACTGGATTTTGTCCCCCGGCGGGAACCCCGCCAACCGCCCGCATGTGGTCAACAACTCCTGGGGCGGCCCCGGCTGCGATACCTGGTATCAGGCCAAGGTCCAGGCCTGGCGGGCGGCCGGCACCTTCCCGGCCTTTTCCGCCGGAAACTCCGGCCCCGGCTGCAACTCCTTGGGCAGCCCGGGCGACTACCAGGAGTCCTTCGGCAGCGCGGCGCACGACTCCTCCCGCAACATCGCCTCCTTCTCCAGCCGTGGGCCTTCCTGCTTCGGGCACGACCCCTACACCAAGCCGAACATCTCCGCCCCCGGGGTGGACATCTGCTCCTCGGTGCCCACCAACGGGTGGGACTGCACCTACTCCGGCACCTCGATGGCCTCCCCGCACTCGGCCGGGGCGGTGGCGCTCCTCTGGTCGTGCAACCCGGGCCTCATCGGCCAGATCACCCAGACTTTTGGGATCCTCCAGAACAACGCCGACACCCCGCCGGCCGGCAACTGCGGGGCACCGCCCGACGGTGAAGGCAACTACACCTACGGCTACGGCTACCTGAACGTCTACAACGCCGGGTTGCTCTGGTGCGGCGGTACCGGTTACCTGGCCGGCTACGTCCGCGATGCCACGACCAGCAACCCCATCGCCAATGCCCTGGTGGAGGCGACCGAAGCGGGTGGGGTCCATTTCCAGGATTACACGGATGGCTCCGGCTACTACACCATGACCGTCCTGGCCGGCACCTACCAGATGACAGCCACAGCCTACGGCTACCTGCCGGGCACGGCCAGCGGCGTGGTCGTCACTACCGACACGGTGACCTTGCAGGACTTTAACCTGAACCTGGCTCCGACTTATGTCGTCTCCGGTACGGTCACCGAGGCCGGCACCGGCAACCCGCTCCTTGCCCGGGTCTCCGTCCTTGGCACCCCTGTTCCACCGGTCTGGACCAACCCCGCTACCGGCTACTACTCCATCACCGTGGCCCAAGGCACCTACACCTTCCGGGTCACCGCTACCGTGCATATGCCGGAGGAACGCCTGGTCGTTGTGGACCGCAACCAGACCCAGAACTTTGTCCTGGAACCGCTTCCCTGCATCCTGTTGGTGGACGATGACCAAAACGGTCCGGACGTCGCTTCCTACTACACGAGCGCCTTGGACAACCTGGCCTACGGCTATAACCTCTGGGACACTGCCGTTCAGGGCGATCCCACAGCCGCCGACCTGATGGGCTATCGCATCGTCATCTGGTTCACCGGCTACCCCTGGTACGGCACCTTCACCTCCCAAAACGAAACGGACGTGGCCGCCTACCTGGATGCCGGGGGCAACTTCTTCCTCTCCTCCGAGGATTATCTCTATGAGTTCGGCCTGACCCCCTTCGGGCAGAACTACCTGGGAATCACCACCTACACCGACGATGTAGAAGAAACCGACGTCATCGGCAACGCCGGCAACCCGGTGGGTGATGGGCTGGGACCGTACAACCTGGTACCACCGTCGGGCTGGACCGGCTCGCTTTGGACCGACTATGTCTCCGGCGCGCAATCCCCCTTCCGCTACCAGGCCAGCGGCCAGAACAACTCTACCAACTATGAAGGAGCCGGCTTCAAGACCGTCTTCTTCGGCTGGCCCTTTGAAGGCATCCCCAATGTCTCCGACCGGACGGACGTAGTCTCGGCCATTGTGGACTATTTCGGCGGCTGCGGGCCACAAGGCTTCCTGGCCGGCCATGTCTATGATGCCTTTACCCACAACCCCGTCGGAGGAGCCACGGTGACCGCCGATACGGTCCAGGCTACCACCGACCCCAGCGGTTACTACACGATGACCCTCCTGGAGGGCTTTTATGACGTCACCGCCTCGCATCCGCACTATGAGACCCAGGTGGTCACCGGGGTAGAGATCATCTCCGGCACCATCACTCCGCTGGACTTTTACCTGACCCAGCGCGGCCGGCTCTGGGGTTACGTGACCGATTACGACAACGGCTTCCCGCTGGAGGGCGCCATCGTCACCGCCCAAGACGGCACCTTCACCGAGACCAACGCCGCCGGCTACTATGAGATGTACCTGGACGAGGGCACCTACGTGGTCACGGCTACGATGCAAAACTATGCTCCGGGCACGGCCACCGTGGTTATCACCGCCGGCCAGGATACCCGGCAGGACTTTTCCTTGATAGCCAACGTCTCCTTCATCCCCAGCCCGCTGCACGTGACCGTGCCCTGGCAGAGCACCCACTCGATGACGGCCACGCTGCTCAACCGTATGTCCGGAGACTATAACTTCGAGTTCCGGGAAAAGCCCGGCGGATTCATACCGGCCCTTGCGGAATACCCGATTCACATCCCACGCTTTGAAGGCGAAATCCCACCCGACACCGCCCCGCCCTCGACCGGCCTGGCTCCGATCGGCTCCGTTCCCGTCGCCGCCCCGCCGGCCCAATCCCCCAACTGGCGCATCCTGGCCAACCCGGCTTATGGGCACGAGGCCTACCCTGGCAGCAACCTGTGGTACTGGCCCGACCTGGAGAATGTGGGCACCTGGAGCGTCATCGGCCCGGTTACCTCTTTCTACCCCTCCGGCGACTTTGTTTTGGGCGACTTTTCCACCCAGTACGCCCTGAACTATAACTCCAACAACCTGGTGGCGATCGACACGGCCACCGCGGCCGAGACAGTCCTCTGTACCCTGGTGCCGGACGGCTCCTGGACCGGGATGACCGCCGCCCCCGATGGGACGGTCTATGCCTCTTCCTCGAACTGCGGGAGCAACTCCACCCTCTACCTCCTGGACATTGGCTCCTGCACCCTCACCCCGATCGGTCAGACCCCGGGGGCAACCTGCCTCATTGACATTGCCTACAACCCCAACGACGATATGATCTACGGCGTGGACATCGTCACCGACCACCTCTTCCGCATTGACCCGACCTCGGCAGCAACGCAAGACATCGGTGCCATCGGCTTCAACGCCAACTATGCCCAGGGGATGGACTTTGACGACGAGACCGGCATACTCTACTACGCCGCCTTCAACAACGACACCTTCCAGGGCGAGTTGCGCATCGTGGACATCAATACCGGGAATACGACACTGGTGGGGACCTTTGGCACCGGCACAACCGAGGTCACGGCCTACTCGGTTGTGGCCTACGCCGCCGCGGATGTCCCCTGGTTTGGCCAGGAACCGGTCTCCGGGACCGTGCCGGCCCAGAGCAGCATCAACCCCACGATGTACTTTACCGCCACCTATGACGCAGGGGTGAACCAGCCCGGCGACTACTACTGCGACCTCAAGGTGATGGGCGATCCGGCCCTTACCGTGCGGGTGACGATGACCGTGCTCCCGCCGGCCGACATGGGCAAAGTGCACGGCTACGTCCTGGATAACTGCACCGGGGAACCGGTGGAGGCCAACATCCTCATCCCGGCCGGCGTCCCGATCACCCAGACCACGAGCGACCCCGACACCGGCTACTACGCTGCCTGGCTCGTCTCCGGAACCTACGGCATCACCTTCACCGCATCCGGCTACCTGCCCTACACGGCCACCGTCCAGGTCATCGCCGGCATGACCACCACGCTGGACGTGGACCTGGTGCCCGACCGCGCCTGTATCGCCGTGGCCCCGCCCTCCTTCGAGTTCTGGGTCATCTCCGGAACGCAGGAGTCCGACCTGCTCTATCTCACCAACAACGGCGGCCAGGCCCTGGGGTACGCCATCTACGAGATGAGCGGCACAACGGGGTTGTTCCAGTTCCGGCCGGTTCCCGCCCGGGTTACTTCGGTGCCCGAAGCGAAAGGGACGGAGGAGGCCGTCTCCGGTGTCTGGCCGAGCGCCTCGGGTGGCCCGGACCCCTTCGGCTATACCTTCAAGGATAGCAACGAACCGGGCGGCCCCACCTTCGACTGGATCGAGATCAGCACCACCGGCCAGAACCTGAACCTGGGCGACGATGCCCACGTCTTCCCCCTGGACCTGCCCTTTACCTTCAACTTCTACGGCGTGGGCTATACCCAGATCGCCGTCGGCTCCAACGGCTCCGTCTACTTTGTGAACCAGTACTTGGGCCTGAGCAACGTCTGTCTGCCGGGCGACGGCGGCTACGGCGTCTGGGACTTTATCGTCGGGATGTGGGATGACCTCAACCCGGGTGCGGGCGGTGCCGTCTACTACCAGGCCCTCAACTACAAGGGCCAGGACATCGCCGTGGTCGAGTGGTACCAGGTGCCGCACTTTGGCACCACGGACGACATGACCTATGAGATCGTCCTCTTCCCCAACGGCAGCATCCTGCTCCAGTACCTCGATCCCTCCAACGAAGCCGGAAGCGGCGCCACCGTCGGCATCCAGGGCTATTGGGAGGACCCGACCTACTACCTGGAGTACTCCTGCAACACCCCCGCCCTCTCGTACAACCTGGCCATCTGCTACACCTACCCAGGCAGCTCCGGCTGCATCTTCGGCGAGGACGTGCCCTGGGTCTGGGAGGAACCGGTGACCGGAACCGTGCCGGCCCTCTCCACCGGAGAAGTAGCCGTCACCGTAACCTCCTACTTGACGGAGCCGCTGCCGCTGGGCACCTACACCGCCACGCTCATCGTCGCCAGCAACGCCGCCGAGGGCAGCCAGTACGTGCCGGTGATTATGCACATCATCGAGCAGGCGATCACCCCCACGGCCGACTTTACCGCTACCACCCCCGTCTGCCTGGGCGAAGCCACCTGGTTCTACTTCACCGGAGATGCGGGCCAGCCTCCGGCCAACCGGTACACCTGGTGGTTCGGCGACGGCATCAGCATGACGCTTGCCACTCCCGACCCGGTCGCGCATACCTACCCTGCAGCCGGCACATACACCGTGACGCTCGAGGTCTGCAACACGCAGTTCAACCTCTGCGACACGGCCACCGGCCAGGTCGAGGTTCTGCCGCTTCCGGAGGCCGGCTTCACCTACGCCGTGAACGAGGTCACCGTGACCTTTACCAACGCCTCGGTCAACACCTACGCCTACTTCTGGACCTTTGGCGACGGCGAGTTCTCCACCGAGACCAACCCCATCCACACCTACGCGGTGGCCGGCGCCTATGGCGTCACGCTGGTAGCCACCGGCACCTGTGGGGTGGACGAATTCACCGACACGGTCGTGGTCGGCTTCGCCCCGGAGGTCACCTTCGCCTCGAACTCCCCGGTCTGCCTGGGCGAGCCGATGTTCTTCACCGCCACCCTCGTCTCCGGCACCGAGCCCATCCTCTACGAGTGGGCCTTTGGCGATGGCGGGACGGCTTCCGGCATCACCGCCACCCACACCTACACGGCGGCCGGCACC
>JASFBA010000036.1:0-15484 GCA_036172265.1 Chloroflexia bacterium | reverse complement strand
CTTGATCGTAGACCATCACGTGTCCCGGACGCGAGAAGGCAGGCATATAGGCAGGGGAAAGGCGTCGCCAAGATGAGCCATCGTATTCCCAGAACGGCCAGCCGAAATCCCAACCCCCGCCTTTCAGGAGGATGAGGACCTTGGGCTCATAGACCATCCTTGGCGAATACATGCCCGGCGGATTGAGGGGGAAGCCCTTGAACAAAAGCGGTAGGTAGAAGTAGAACCGGTCGGGCCCGGAGGAAGAGGCGGCCGAAAGGGCATCTGGGGACGCCGGGATTGCCATCTGGGCCGATCGCCCACCTTCCGATGTCGCACCGTCAAGGTGAAGGGGCCCTTTCTCCTGGGAGAAGATCTCCCCTCTCAGGAAGGAAGCAGCCAGAAGCACGAGCAGCATAACGATGATCCGACCGTACACTTTTCCCGACTTTCCCATGGGTTTCCTTCTCAAACGCTGAAACAGGGCCGGCCTACTCCGTGAAAAATTTCCATCCTTCTCCTTTTCGCCGCTGAACAATCGACCTAACCCTAAGTTACATCCTTTGGTCCACCGTTTCTGTACGGTTGATCTACGTTTATTCCACCCCTGCCCGCTGGGAGATGCGCCGGGGATGGCGAGATGCCCCGAATGGCCTCCCGATACCGACCGGCCCGGCCGTTGAAGGAGCCGTAGATGGCCGGCTCCTCCCCCGGCACAAGAAGCCTCGGCACAAAGCCCGGCCCCACTTCCAGCGCCTCCCAAGTCGCCCCACCATCGGTGGAACGATGATACCGCGTGTAGAGTACCCAGGGCTCCGGGTTCACCGCCACCCAACCGCTCCGATAGACCCCCAGACGCGGGTCAAAGGGCAGCCCGGCGCTCCGGTCGGCCCAGGTCTTCCCGCCATCGGTGGAACGCCAGAAGTGCCGGCCGGCCAGGTAGAGGTCTCCCCGCACCGGGTCGAGAGCCAGCCGGCCGGCATCCCCTAGAAGCATCCGCCAACCCACCCCTCCATCGTCGGAGCGGAAAGTGCCCACCTTAGCCTCCACTGCATAGAGCGCCCCGTCCAGCGGGCTTGCCAGGAGTTGGGTGACCACCCCAGGAGTGCCATGGGGATAGGGACGCACCGGCTCCGGTGAACTCTGTGCCCAGTGCTTTCCCCCATTGTCCGACCGGTAGACGCGGCCGGCCCAACTGCCGGCATAGAGCAGGCCCGGCCGCCGGGGATCCAGGGCGAGGGAAAAGATGCGCTCCTCCCCCAGACCGGCGGTGTAGCGCCTCCAGGAACGGCCGCCGTCATCGGAGCGATAGACGCCGGAGAGGGGAAGGAAGGTGCCCAGGTCGCGTCGGACGGCGTAGAGCACGGTGGGATGGGAGGGGTCCACCAGGAGGGAGTGAGGATAGGGGAGTTCCCGGCTGAGGAGTGTCCAGGAGTTGCCTCCGTCGGTGGAGAGGAAGAGGCCTTCCGCCCCACCCAGGTAAAGGGCTTGGGATTGGGGGTCCATCGCCACGGCTCCTACCGGGCCGGTGGGTACGTCCAGCACCTCCAGTCGGGCTTCTGCGGAGAACCAGACCGGCATCTCCCCTCGGGCTTCCAGGATCGTTACCTTCGGAGGCGAAGGGACACTCCTTTCCCTATCTTTCAACGTCCCCGGCCTATCCCCTTTTTGTGCCATCCTTTTTTCCTTCCGTTTCCGACTCTTTCTATCTTCTATTATACCATACTCATTTCGTTTTGTCAAGTCCTTTTCACACAATTTTCAGCCAGTATATAAAAATTGCCCGTACTTTCCCCAGGTCAAACCCCTTCGGCCAGGGGCAAAATTGTCCCTCCCCTTTGCCCGGTCAGCCGAAACGGGGGAAAGTTGACAGCCTCCGGTCCCCTGGTTAGAATATAAGTCGAGGGCAGGAGGGTCTTCTGTTGAAGGACTCGCTAGAAGACGGCCAGGGACGATGGGATCGGAGAGATGTCTTTATTCTCCTTATCCTATTCCTGGGGGTTTCTCTATTCCATATCCGCGGCCTCTGGCCTGGACAAACCTTTCTTCCGGTGGACCTGGCCGGATTCACCCTCAGCCGGCCGCGGGTATCGCCCCGGGGAGTCGCGCTCGGAACCTCTTTCCTGGCCGGAACGGTTGGTCTGGCACTATGCCTGGATTGGGGACAGGCCCAAGCGCACCGGGAAGCATTGCCAACCCTAGGCATCGGTTTCGGCCTGAGCCTGGCCGGCCTCCTCGGGTCGGCCGCGCTGCTCCTGGGGGAAGCCTGGGCCCGCTTCCGACGGCGTCGCCCGGTTTGACAATCCGCCGAACGGCGTTGTACAATGGCCTCGCCCAAGATGCCGGGCGATCCACCCGGCTGAAACTTCCGCCACAGGCCGGTATTCTTTGTGCCTGTAGGATGACAACGATGGAGCAACTGCTTCTGGATGTCCTGGTGCTGGGTCTCTTTCAGACCAACTGTTACCTCGTCGGCTGCCCGGAGACACGAGAGGCCCTGGTATTGGATCCCGGTGGAGAGGTAACCCCCGTTCTGGAGCGGGCCCGGACCCAAGGGCTAACGATCCGCCTGATCGTGAATACCCATGGCCACTATGACCACATTGTGGGCAACGCCGAACTGGTTCGCCGGACCGGGGCACCTTTGGCCGTCCACGAACTGGATGCCCCGCTCCTCTACGATTCCCGGTACGACTTCTCCGCCCTGCTGGGATTACGACGGGAGCCCAGCCGGCCGACGCACCTTTTGCGCGACGGGGACAGGGTGGAGGTGGGGAGGCTCTCCTTCCGGGTGCTGCATACCCCCGGCCACACCCCGGGGAGCATCTGCCTTCTGGGGGAGAACCTCCTTTTCAGCGGGGATACCCTCTTCCACCTGGGCGTTGGACGGACCGACCTGCCGGGCGGCGATATGGAGGCCCTTATCCGCAGCCTGGAAGAAGTTCTATTGCCCCTGGACGACGGCCTGGTCGTCTATCCGGGCCACGGGCCGAAAACGACCATCGGATACGAGAAAAGATACAACCCTTTTCTCTAGATCGGAGGTATAGGGATGGCCAGAATCAGCGTGATCGGGATGGGGTATGTGGGGTTGGTCACCGCAGCCTGCTTTGCCGATCTGGGGAACGAGGTCTGGTGTGTGGAACTGGACGGGCGTAAGATCGAACTTTTACAGCAGAACAAGGCTCCTTTCTATGAACCGGGTTTGGAAGAACTGATCGTCCGTAACGCCACCGCCGGCCGGCTACACTTTACCCCCCACTACGAGGAAGCCGTTCCGCACTCGGACTTTATCTTCATCTGTGTCGGCACTCCCATGGCCGAGGACGGCGCCGCCGAACTCAGATATGTCCAGATGGCCGCGGAATCGATCGGCCCCAACCTGCGCAACTATACCATCATCGTCAACAAAAGCACCGTGCCCATCGGCACCGGCGATATGGTTACCGACATCCTCAGCCATTATGCCGATCCCAGCACCTTCGCCGTGGTCTCCAACCCCGAATTCCTGCGCGAGGGTTCGGCCGTCAACGATTTCTTCAACCCCGACCGGATCGTCCTGGGGGCCAACGACCGGGCGGCGGCGGAGAAGGTGGCCGAACTGCACGCCCCCCTGAACGCCCCGGTGATCATCACCGACCTGCATACTGCCGAGATGATCAAGTACGCCTCCAACGCCTTTCTGGCTACCCGTATCTCCTTCATCAACGAGATCGCCCACATCTGCGAGCGCCTGGGTGCCGATGTGAAGGAGGTGGCGCGGGGCATGGGGATGGACCGGCGTATCGGACCGCATTTCCTCAACGCCGGGGTGGGGTTCGGGGGTTCTTGTTTCCCCAAAGATGTCCGCGCCCTGGCCTATATGGCCAAGGCCCAGGACTGCCATCCCCAACTCCTCCAGGCCGTGCTGGAGATCAACGACGATGCCCGGCGGCGCTTTGTGGGAAAACTTGTGGAGATGCTCGGCGACCTGCGGGGAAGGACGATCGGGGTGCTGGGCCTTTCCTTCAAGCCGAACACCGACGATATGCGCGAAGCCCCCTCCATCGAGATCATCACTCGCGTCCATGCCCTGGGAGCCGAGATCAAGGCCTACGATCCGGTGGCCATGCCTCGGGCGGAGGAACTTTTGCCCTGGGTGACCTACTGCGCTACCCCTTATGATGTGGCCAAGGGAGCCGATGCCCTGCTGGTGATTACCGAGTGGAACGAATTCAAACAGTTGAACATGGAGCGCATCCGCGATCTGATGCGCGAACCGGTGCTTCTGGACGGCCGCAACGTCTATGAGCCGGCCGAGATGCGCCGGCTGGGCTTTCGCTACTATGGGGTGGGACGACCGTAGGAGCGTTGACCGTCAATCGCTGAACGTTAAGCGTTGAACGTTCGCCTCTGGAAATAGGGCAAGGAAGGCCGCATGGAGTTACAAGTAGGGGTGGACATCGTGGAGATTTCCCGGGTTAAAACAGTGCTGGAACGTTTTGGCGAGCGCTTCCTCCAGCGCATCTATACTCCGGCCGAGCAGGCCTTCTGCCGCGGCCGAGTTCCGGAACTGGCCGTGCGTTTTGCCGCCAAAGAAGCGACGATGAAGGCTCTGGGAACGGGAAGACGGGGGGTGGGCTGGCGGGAGATCGAGGTTCTCTCCGACCGGCGTGGCCGGCCGCTCCTTTTCCTGCACGGACGGGCTCGGGAACGTGCCGCCGAACTGGGCCTCCAGCACTTTGCCGTGAGCCTCTCCCACGAACGCCACCTGGCCATCGCCACCGTCATCGCCTGGGGTGAAGGAAGCCGGGATGATCGTTGATGCCCACACCCATATCTTTCCCCCCGAGGTCTGTGCTCAGCGGGAACGCTACCGGGCCCGCGATGCCTGGTTCTCCCTCCTTTACGAGGACCCCCGGGCGCGTATGGCCACAGCCGAGGACCTCATCGCCGTAATGGACCTGGACGGCGTGGATCGGGCCGTGGTTTGCGGCTTTGCCTGGGCCGACGAGGGGCTCTGCCGGGAGCACAACGACTACCTCCTGGATTGCCTGGCCCGCTACCCCGGCCGGTTCATCGGGATGGCCGTGGTGCAACCCCGAGCTGGCCGGGCCGCCATACGGGAACTGGAACGCGGTCTGGAGGCCGGGCTGAGTGGCTTGGGGGAACTCTTTCCCGACGGGCAGGGTTTTTCCCTGGAGGATCGCGACCTCCTCGCCCCCCTGGCTTCCATCCTCCAGGAGCGCGGCCGGCCGCTCCTGACCCACACGAGCGAACCGGTGGGGCACGAGTACCGGGGAAAGGGCCGTACCCTGCCCCAGCACGTCATCGCCCTAGCCCAGCACTTTCCCGAACTCAAGATCGTCTGCGCCCACTGGGGCGGAGGACTGCCCTTTTACGAACTGATGCCGGAGGTCGCCCAGGTCTTGGGAAACGTCTTCTACGACACGGCGGCTTCCCCTTACCTCTATCGCTGGCGCATCTTTTCCGTAGGGGTGGAGGTGGTGGGAGCGCACAAAATCCTCTTCGGCAGCGATTTTCCTCTGATTCGCCCCCGCACCTACCTGTCCCACTTGGCGCAGTTGCCGTTGGGGGAAGAAGCCCGGCGGGCCATTCTGGGGGAGAATGCACTTCGACTGTGGTAAGCCTGGAAGGTCTCCAAGGCCTTCCAGGTCTGCTACGGTCTCGGGAGCCGCTTCACCCATACCCCTACTTCTTCCCCCGTGGGACGGAAACCGAACCAACGGTAGAGGCGCTGGGAACGCCGGTTTTCCTCCTGGGTATTCAGGCTGATCCATTCCACCCCTCGGGAGCGGAGGGCAACAAAGGCCTCGGCCAGCAGGCGTACCCCGATCTGCCGGCCCTGATGCGCGGGGGAGACAGCCAGCCGAACGATATGGGCACGCCGCTCCGGGTGCATCGTACAGAGGATATAGCCCACGATTTCCCCTTCTTCCTCGGCCAGGAGAAAGAGCGCATCCGTGTCCAACACGCTTCGGAAGACGTGCTCGCCATAGCCCCAAATGGGGCCGAAGGCGGCCTGGTCCAGTCGGGCGACGGCCGGGAGGTCGGATGGGCCGGCCGGACGCACTCTTACCTCCTGATTTCCCCAACTTGGCGGGGGGCCGACCTGGGATTCGAAACCGACCACCCGGGTGTGCCGGGCAAAGCCGGCCCGCTCCAACAGGCGGCGCAGCCAGGGAAGGTCGTATTCGTCCATATAGGCCAGATAAGATACCCCCATCGGCCCCAATCGCTCCTCCAGCCCGGAAAGCAGGGCTGTCCCCACGGCCTCCGGGGAAACCTCCCGGGCCACGGCGAAGGCGTAAATCCAGGCCACTTCCGGCCCCTGGCGGTGGACAGTGGCAAAGCCGGCCGGAAGCCCGGCCTGCCAGGCGGTCAGCGCCAGGTCTTCCCGCAGCGCCTCGCGTAGGGCCCCGCCCAGGCCACTGTAGGAGTGGGGCGTTCGTCCCAGCAGCGCTTCGACGGTCGGCAGGTCCGGCCCGGATGCCTCGCGGATGAGAATCACTTCCGAACGCCGGGCATGTCCCCAGGGCATCTCCACTTTCTCCACCATCGGCGCAGCAGGAGCAAGGGGATGAGGAGCATCCCGTTGAGCGCAGCCCCGGCTAGGAGGCCGTCGCCCAGTCGGGCGAAAAGGCTTCCTACTTGTCCAGGCAGTGCTTCGCCCAAGAGCGGTAGAAAAAACCCGGAAAGGAAGAGCACTCCCCAGAAGGCCACCATTCCACCCGGCACATAGGCCAGATCGGCCCGACTGGGGGCCATATGGAGGCTTATAGAGCCGATCAGATAGAGGGCAGACCAGAGGGAAGAATTGCCCCAGTCCAGGCTGGCCAGCCAGGCCGGAAGACGCGCCCAGGGACGGGGATCGGCCACCGGTGTGCCCGATATGCCGCACAGCAGGCCCAAGGCTACCATCCCGACCAGCAGCGGGGCCAGGGCCACAAGCGCCATGCGCAGGGAGTCACACCGGCCGATCTCAACGGAGGCGCTCAGGGAGCGCCCGTCAGGAGAGGGGCGGGGGATAAAATACACCCGGCGGACCGGAACCCGCAGCAAAAAGGCGCTCAGCGCATGGGCGGCTTCGTGCAAAAAGAAGCCGGGCAGGGTCAGCAAGGCAAAGAGGGGCAGCCCGGCCTCCCCCAGGAGACGGACCAAGCCCTCCAAAGCCGTTTCCTTGAGATGCCGGGCCAGCATAAGACAGCCCACCGTGCCTAGGAAAAGCCAACCCAGTCCGAGCAGAAATTCGCCGTTCATCGCCGGCTAAGTCTCCGATCTTCGCAGCAGCCGCAGTGCCGCCTCGGCCAGGATGGCCGTGCCGATGGGCAGGCAGCGCTCGTCCACGTCGAAGCGCGGGTTGTGGGCCTTGCGCTCGTCCCCTTCGATGCGGCACCCCAAACCGAACATAGACCCCGGGGCCAGGGCGGTGAAGACGCCGAAATCCTCTGCCCCCATCTCGGTTCGAGGAGGGGGGACATGTCCTTCGCCCAGGAGGTCGCGCACGACTTCTCCCAGGAGTTCGGTCACCTGGGCATCGTTCTGCATCGGCGGGCAGCCGGTCACGATGCGCAGTTCGTAATTTCCGCCCAAGGCCCGGGCCACGCCTAGCGCCCGTTCCAGTTCGGCATGGATGCGCTTTTGGACCTCTGGCTTGAGGAAGCGGATCGTCCCGCTCATCTCCACCCGTTCCGGGATGACGTTATCGGCCTGGCCGCCGTGGACGGAGCCGATGCTCACCACGGCAGCATCGGTCGGGTGCAGCCGTCGGGAGACGATGCTGTGGACGGCCAGGATGGCGTGGCCGGCCAGGTAGATGGTATCCACGACGTCGTGTGGGGCCGAACCGTGCCCGCCCCGGCCGATGATGGTGGCGTAGAAGGTATCCACGCCGGCCGAGGCCGGGCCGGCCTGCAGCCCGATATCGCCCACGGCCAGAGAGGGGTCCACGTGCAGGGCCAGGACGCAATCCACGCCCTCCATCGCCCCATCCTCCACCATGCGCGGAGCACCGCTTCGTCCCTCCGGGTCGTTGGCCTCCTCGGAAGGCTGGAAGAGGAAACGCACCGTCCCCGGGAAATCCTCCTGGGCGAGCAGTGTGGCCGCGCCCAGGGCACAGGCGGTGTGGACGTCATGGCCACAGGCGTGCATCACGCCGGGAACGCATGAGGCATAGGGCACCTCGTTGGCTTCCTGGATGGGAAGGGCATCCATATCGGCGCGGATGGCGACGATGGGGTGGCCTGTGCCAAGTTCCGCCACCACCCCGGTGCGGCCCACCCTGGTACGCACCCGATAGCCCAGGGCCCCCAGCACCTCGGCTACCCGGGAGGCTGTGCGGACTTCCTGAAAGCCCAGCTCGGGATGCCTGTGAAAGTCCCGTCGCCAGGCGACCAGTTGTTCCTGGATTTCCAAGGCTCGTTGAAGCACGGACTTTACCTCCGTAGAAACTTTCCGTAACTTTCCGGCGACAGACCGCCGGGTTTATAGAGGCGGGAGTACCCTCCGAGTCCATTGCCCAACGGTTAAAATGCCAATCCCACCTTACTCTGCAGACCAAGGCTCAAGTTTGTACTCGAAGTAGGTGGTCTGGCAGGGCCGGCCGCGGCCGATCCAGGCCTTGAGTTCGTTCAGATGGATAACAATGCTGAAGACGGTCGCCGAGGAGCCGTCATGCTTGCAGATCGAGGCCGGGTAGTTGGCATGGTCGGCGAGGATCTTTTGCAGGAGGGTCGGCGAGATCTTCCCATAGTTTTCCCGCAGGAGCCGCCGGGCGCGGTAGTAACGGAGGATCGAATTCCCGATGCGATGGGGGTTGGCTTCGAAGGGGCGCATCGGCCAACTGAGGTAGTGGTTGGTATGGGCCATGATGTTCCCCTCGATGTAGATCGGTTCGCAGTCGGTAGCGGAGCCCTCCATACAATAGATCTCGCCGTTGGGGTCGGCGATAACGTTGTTGTAGTTGGAGGCGCGCATGGGCAGGAGACAAGCGTCCATCGCCTCGCCCAGACGTTTGGCCGCCAGAATGGCCCGGGCGATGAGCAGGCGGGGCACGCCGGGCCGGATGTCCCGACAGGAGACGGCGTTGCCGGTCATGCTGATGCCGGCAGCGTTGAAGCCGGCGCTAAAGCCCAGCCCACCGATGGTGACGCCCAGGAATTCGGGGTCGTCCCCAGCCTGCACCTGCAGGACGGCCAAGTGGTCCTCGAACTCGGGCGAAGTATCGTTGGTGTGGGCGATCAGGGTGGAGCCGTCCACGGTGGCCGGGCCCCGGGCGGCAAAGTCGGTACAGCCCCGCAGGAAGGGGGAATCCCCTCCTGATTGCCAGGCTGCCGGCTCCCACAGTTCCTCACATATGCCCAGGAAAACTTCTTCAAAGGGCAGGTCGGCTCCTTCGGCAATGCCCTCCAGTTCTTCCACAAAATGGGGATAGACGCTGCGGCTGTGAGCCAGGCAGATCCGGCCCTTCAGGAGCATATCGTCCCAGGTTACTCCTGGCGGCAGGGCTGAATGCATCCAACTCAGTACCCGTTTGAGCATGGGCCGCATCTTCTCGCCGATCTGCCGGCCCACCTCACGGTAATCGCCGCTGACCTTGAGGAACGGGATGGTATTCTCCGCCATAGTTTCACCTCCTTTCGCTTTTTTCAAGACCGCCGGACCGATGCCGCAGCACCTGTCCGGGCATGGCGCCGGTGTGTTCACCTTCTTCTACCACCACCACACCGTTGACCAAGACGTAGTCTATGCCCTCCGGGTAGTGGTGGGGATAGTTTTCGAAAGGATAGGGATGAGGAAAAAGGTTGGTAGCCCGGTCATGCACACGCTCCAGATCGAAGATGACGATGTCGGCCCGGGCGCCGGGGCGCAGGAGGCCACGGTCGTGCAGGCCAAGGCGCTGGGCCGGGAAAGAGGTCATCTTACGGACGGCCTCTTCCAACGTCAGCACTGGGTTTTCCCGGACGTAGCGTTCCAGGACGCCGGGGAACTCTCCGTAGGAGCAGGGGTTGTAGGGTGGGGGGTCATTCAGGAAGCCATAGGGGGCCAGGACCTGGCCGTCGGAACAGATCATCACCGCTGGATGGCGGAGGAGGATACGGATGTTGGCCTCGTCGATGTAATCGAAGAGGGCTTGGGCTTGGCTCCCGTTGGCCACAATAAGGTCGAAATAAGTATCGAAGGGGTCTTGGCCGAGCGCCTCGGCCAGGGCGGCGATGGTCCGGCCCACGGCTTCGGGGGTATGGGGGGACTGGAAGACGGTGATGCGTTCCCAGCGGCCGTGGCGGAGCAGGCCGGCCGGGCCGAAGGCCGGCCGTTTCTCCTCGACGATCTCCCGGCGAATCCGCCGACGCACTTCTGGGTCGCTCAAAAGGGCAGCCAGTTCCTCGTCGCTGCGCTCGTGGAGGTACTGGGGCAGAGCGTCGGCGAGGGCCGGCCCCAGGTCGGTGTGGACGTCGTTATCCACCGTGACGTCCTGACCACGGGCGCGGGCCTCTTCCACCAGGCGCAGATTGGCTGTAGCATCGCCAGGAGCACCGTACTTGGGGGCGTTGTGGGAAATCTGTACCGGCACTCCGGCCTTCCGGCCGATCTCGATGGCCTCGGCCACCGCCTCCAGAATCGTCTCTCGTTCTCCACGGATGTGCGAGGCGTAGAGGCCGCCGTAGCGGGCCACCACCCGGCAGAGGGCAACGATTTCCTCCGTCTCGGCAAAGCAGCCCGGCGGATAGACGAGCCCGGTAGAAAGGCCAAAGGCTCCGGCCTGAAGCGCCTCCTCCAGGAGGCCCTGCATCCGGGCGAGTTCTCCCGGCGTGGGAGCGCGTTCCTCCCAGCCCATCACCGCCAGGCGGAGCGCCCCGTGGCCGGCCAGGGAAGCCACGTTGATGGACAGGCCGCCTCGTTCCACTTCCCGCAGGTACTGGGCAAAGGTGCGCCAGCGCCAGGAGACCCCGGGAGCCGTGGCAATGCGCCCCCAGAAGTGGCGGAGGTCATCCAGATGCTCCGGGGTCACCGGGGCCGGCGACATCCCGCAGTTGCCCAGGACCTCGGTGGTCACACCCTGCCGTACTACGCTTTCCGCCCGGCGGTTGACCAGGATGGAGAGGTCGGAATGGGTGTGGATGTCTACAAAGCCGGGGGCGATGTAGCGATCTCCCACGGCAATCGTCCTCCGGCCGTGCAGCGTGCCCGACGGAGCCAGGCAGACGATGCGGTCGCCGCGGATGCCCACATCTCCCCGATACCAGGGGTTGCCACAGCCGTCCACGATCCGGCCTTCGGAAAGGACCAAGTCCAAAGGCACCTCGCTCATCCCAACCCTCACCTCAAGGCGATGATCCGGTCGAGTTCGGCGGCCAAGCGTTCGTCCAGCGGTTCCGGGCGGTGGGTGGACAAAATCTCCCGCGCCCGGACCGCAGCCCACTCGCGAGGCCCGTCTCGTTTCCTCTCCCACTCCTCATAGGGCCGCCGGTCCAGGAGCGTGGGCACCCAGAGGTCGGAGAGGTGCCGGCGAGTGTGGCGGTGGGTAAGGAAGTTGCCGCCGGGCCCGATCTCGCGGATGGCCTCCAGCGCCAGCGTCTCCTCGTCCACGACGATGCCCGCCATCATCTTGCGGACGATGCGAAAGATCTCGCAATCCATCAGGGCCTGTTCGTAGGACCAGATGCGGCTGCCGTGGAGGAGGCCTACCCCCAGGAGCATGTCCGACATCGCCAGCGAAGCCATTAAGGTAGAAAGGCTGTTTTCGATCCCGGCCTGCCAGTTCGGCTCCTTGGCTCCGGTGGCGAAGGAACCCATGGAGAGCGGGATGTGGTAGAAATCGGCCAGGAGGTTGGTAGCCGCGCCGAAGAGGAAATCCTCCGGGCCGCCCCCGGTATAGGCGCCGGTACGCAGGTCCATAGCCGTCTGTGCGGCAGCGTAGAAGACGGGGGCTCCGGGATAGGCCAGTTCGATGAGGGCCAGGGCGCTCAGCACCTCGGCGTTGCCGACGACGAGCGTTCCGGCCATGGTGGCCGGGCCGGTGGAGGCGCAGGAGGCCATGGTCATAAAGCCCACCGGCAGGCCGGCTTCAGATGCGACCAGGGCGGCTTCCAGGCTTCCTCCGTCCTGGCCCAGTGGGGAGATGGTGCATTCCGTGATCGAAAGGACCGGGCGGCGGCGCAGGGCCTCTCTTCCGCCGGCTATGGTCGCGGCCATTTCCACGGCGGCGCGGGCCTCGCGTTCGGAGTAGATGCTCTCCGTCTGCACGTGTTTGGTTGAATTCATCCAGATGGCCCGGATTTCGTAGAGTCCGCGTTTTTCCGCCGGGCAATCTTGGGCTGAGACGGGCACCCAATGAAAAGCCACCTCCTCCAGAGCATCGGCCAGGCGGGCAATCTCGGATACGTCCTGGAGACAGGAGCGCCGGCGCTTCCCCGTCTCCAGATCGATTACCTCCACCCCACAGCCATCGGTGCCCACGTAGACGTGGTTTCCGTCCAGCGGGAGGTCCTGATCGGGGATGCGAGCAGCGAGGACATAGGCCGGCGGGGCGGCGCGGAGGGCCTCCTCGATCAAATGTCCCGGAGCCCGCACGACCATCGTCCTCCGGTCCACCTGAGCCCCGTAGGCCTCCCACAGGTCGAGGGCCTTTTCCGAGGGAAAGCGCACCCCGACCGTCTCGATCACGTCCAAAGTAGCGGTGTGGATGCGCCGGACATCCTCCGGGCTGAGGATGTCCAGGCGCAGGCGCGGATGGGTAATGGAGGCGATACGTCCGGCCATTTTCTCCTCCCGGGGCCCTTGGCCCCTGCCGTCGAGAAGAAACCGGGCAGGAAAAGCATATCATAAAACAGGCCGGCTGTCAAACCGAAAAACAAAGTTTGACCCTTGCAATGGAACGAAATATGTGCTAAAATTGGATAGAAATATCGAAAACCAATGGGAGAGATACGGTGGACGAACTCGACCGTCTGATTCTGCAGACGCTTCAGAACGATGGGCGCACCCCATTTACCGAGATCGCCCGGAGGGCCGGCGTCTCGGAGACGACCGTGCGCAGCCGCTATCGCAACCTGGTCCGCCAGGGCGTCGTGCGCACGGTAGCCATCGCGGATCCCTATGCCCTTGGCTTCCATGCTCCGGCGCTCATCGGCATCCGGGTCGAGCCGGGGCAGGCGGAGAAGGTGGCCGCCCAGGTGAGCGCCCTTCCCGAGGTAAGTTACCTGGTGATGACGCTGGGGGGCTGGGACCTTCTGGTGGAGGTCTTTTGCCGCGATCTGCGCCACCTGAGCGACTTCCTCACCTGGCGTCTGCACCTCATTCCGGGCGTCCGTTCCACTGAGACCTTCCCGATCACCCGCAGTTATAAACTGAGTTACCGCTGGTCCCCCGGCGAGGTGCCGGAGGAGATCGAACGCAACACCCGAGAGGGCTCCGATGAAACTGACCAGCATGCGTGAGGCCATTGCCACCTATGTCCACGATGGCGACACGGTGGCCATTGAGGGCTTTACCGCCTGCATCTCCTTCGCCGCCGGCCACGAGATCATCCGTCAGGGCCGGCGCGACCTGGTTCTCTGCCGAATGACGCCCGATCTGATCTACGACCAGATGGTGGCGGCTGGCTGCGCCCGGAAACTGGTCTTTTCCTACCTGGGCAACCCCGGGGTCGGATCTCTCCATGCCATCCGCCGGGCGGTGGAAAGGGGCATCCCCGCCCCCCTGGAACTGGAGGAATATTCTCACTTCGGCATGGTAGGACGCTATTTGGCCGGTGCCTGGGGGCTTCCCTTCTTCCCCCTGCGTTCCTACCTGGGGAGTGACTTGCCCCGGGTCAACCCTCACATCCGCTTTGTGAAAAGTCCATACGGGGGGGAGGAGATCGCTACTGTCCCGCCGCTCCGCCCCGATGTAGCCATCCTTCACGCCCAGCGGGCCGACGTCCACGGGAATACGCAACTCTGGGGCCTGTTGGGGGTGCAGAAGGAGGCCGCCTTTGCCGCCCGGCACGTCATCGTCGTCGTGGAGGAAATTGTGGATGAGGAGGTCATCCGGGCCGATCCGAACCGCACTCTGATTCCTGGCCTGATCGTGGACGCGGTGGTATGCGAGCCGTATGGGGCCCATCCCTCCTACGTCCAGGGCTATTATGACCGCGACAACGCCTTCTACCTGCGCTGGGATGAGATCAGCCGTGACGAGGCCGGGACCTGGGGCTGGCTGGAGGAGTGGGTCTACGGCCTGCCGGATCGAAAGGCCTATGTGGAGAAGATGGGAGCCGAGGTCTGGGAACGACTAAGGCCGGGAGAGGCCTGGTCGGGAGCGGTGAATTATGGGGCGTATCGTTGAGTTGTAGGTCGGATTGTCAATCCGACCCACCTCCTGCCCCTATGGGCCCAAGGAGGACACCGGTGGAGTACACCCCTACGGAAATGATGATCGTGGCGGCGGCGCGGGCGCTCGCCGGAGTACGCACCGTCTTTGTGGGGGTGGGGCCGCCGAACATCGCCTGCAACCTAGCCCGGCGGACGGTGGCACCGCAGTTGGAATTGATCTACGAAAGCGGAGTCTTCGGAGCCCGGCCGGCCCGGATGCCGCTCTCCATCGGCGATCCTGCCCTGGTGAGCGGGGCCACGATGGTCTGCTCCCAGGCCGACCTCTTCGGGCTGTATCTGCAGGGCGGCCGGCTGGAGGTGGCGCTCCTTGCCGGGGCGCAGGTAGACCGCTTCGGCAACCTGAACACCACCGTGATCGGCGACTATGCTCATCCCAAGGTACGTCTTCCCGGCAGCGGTGGGGCCTGCGAGATCGCCATCAACGTCGGGCGCGTATTCATTATGATGCCCTTGAGCCGGCGTTCTTTCGTGGAGCGGCTCGACTTTCTCACCAGCCCCGGTCATCTCGGCGGGAGAGGAGAACGGTCCGCTCTGGGCATGCCCGGCCGGGGACCGGAGCGCGTCATCACCGATAAATGTCTTTTGGGCTTTGAGGGCGGCGAGATGGTGCTGGAGCGTCTCCATCCGGGGGTAACGCTGGAGGAGGTGCAGGCCGCTGTCGGCTGGAAATTGCGCCTTTCCTCCCCTATGGGCACAACCGAGCCGCCCACCGTGGAGGAGTTGCGCATCCTGCGGGAGGAACTGGACCCGCAAGGGGTCTACAGGCGGTGAGCGGTGGAGAAAGAAGTCCGGAAGGCGCTGGAGGGGGGAGCAGTATCCGCTTCAGTCGGACGGTGGGGTAGGGGATGATGTACGTGGCCGTGGTGTCGCATGTAGACGGCCGGCCCCGCTTCCGGCCGGCGGGCCGGCCGCTCGGCGGAGGCCGTCCCGCCGGATCCCCCCTGAGGGGATAGGCCGGCCTCGCTTTCGGCCGGCGGGGCGGGCCGCTCGGCCCAAGGCGTGTCCCGAAGCGCCGGCCGGCCCGCTTGTGGGGGGGGGGGGGGGGGGGGGGGGGGGGGGGGGGGGGGGGGGGGGGGGGGGGGGGGGGGGGGGGGGGGGGGGGGGGGGGGGGGGGGGGGGGGGGGGGGGGG
>JASFBA010000035.1:0-24229 GCA_036172265.1 Chloroflexia bacterium | reverse complement strand
CTCCTCTACCGGGCCGACCTCCCGGCCGGCCACGCCCTCCTCCTCTCCGCCCGCTCCCCCGTCGGCCCCGTCGTCGTGAGCCCGGCGGCCCAGGAGGCGCTGGCGGCCTTTGCCCGGCCTCGCCCGCTGGCCGGGGACATCCCCCGGCGGCTGGCCGAATTGGGGCTGCTCATCCCGGCGGGAGAGGCGCGGCCGGCTCCCTGCCCCGCTCCGGAGGGCGATACCCTCACCGTCTGGCTGCACATTACCTCCGCCTGCCATCTGCGCTGCGCCTACTGCTACGCACCTCACCAGGGCCGGGCGATGGACCCGGCCACCGGCCTTTCGGCCCTGGAGATGGCCTTCCGCACCGCCGCCCGCCACGGCTTCCGGGCACTCAAACTCAAGTACGCCGGCGGCGAACCCACCCTGAACCTGCCCCTGGTGCGCCTCCTCCACGGGCAGGCCGGCCGGCTGGCCCAACGCTACGGCCTGCAACTGCGCGAGACGCTCCTCACGAACGGCATCGCCCTCGACAGGGTCCTTGACTTTGCGGCCACCGCCGGACTGCGCCTGGCCGTCTCGCTCGATCCCTCCCGTCGGGTCCACGACAGCCGCCGCACCTTCCCGGACGGAAGCGGCACCTTTGAGCGTATCTGCCGTAACCTCGAGCGGGCGCTCGAACGGGGGGTGCGCCCCTTCCTCTCCATTACGCTCTGCGGCGAGGAGGGGGAAGAAGATGCCGAGGCCGTCGCCCTGGCGCTGGAACTGGACCTGCCCTTCCACCTCAACTTCGTCCGGCCGGCCGACGGCCGGATTTCCCCGGAGCAGATCGAACGCCTGATCGCCGCCGTTCGGGCGGCTTTTGCCCGCATCGAGGCCTCCCCGCCTAGGCGGAGCCTCCTCGGCATCCTGGATCGGGCCGACTTCTCCCGGCCGCACCGTTACCCCTGTGCCGCCGGCCGCGCCTACCTGGTGGTAGACGGGCAAGGCCGGCTTAGCCCCTGCCAGATGGAACTGGCGCATCCGGCCGGCGACCTCTCTCTGGAGGACCCCCTGCCCGTCTTAGGCGCGGCTTTCCCCAACCCGGCGGTGGAGGAACGGGCCGGCTGCGTCTCCTGCCCCTGGCGTGAGGCCTGTGCCGGCGGCTGCCCCTGGCTGGCCCGGATGTCGGCCGGCCGGGCCACCGCCCCATCCCCCTATTGCCCGGCCTACCGTGCCCTCTACCCGGAACTTTTGCGCCTGGAGGGGCTCCGCCTCCTAGCGCAGGCCGGCACCTGACCTTTCCACACCTTCACCCGGCGAGGGTGAGGCCCTGGCCGGCCGCCGCCCTGACCACCCGAAACTATCCCCCGAACGATCAACGTCCAACCACCGACAACCCCGGAGGGCGAGGCATTGGCCGGCCGCATACTCCCCCGGTTCACCCGAAAGTTCCCGCTCCTAGCGGGCAACCTTCCTTTTAGAACTCATCCGAAAACTCTTGTGTGAGGTGTTTGCGAGTGGGCGAAGGCACTGCCTTCGCCTACCCATCGGGGGTTTTCGGATAGGCTCTTAACCGGAGGTGAGCCCCTCCGCACGCTCTCCTCCGGTCCACCCGGAATTTTCTTCACCTCGAACGATCAACCGTCAACGATCGAGTCTCCCTATCGTCCGGGCATCTTTCCTCAGGCCCAGCCGAGGTTTTCCTCCCTTGATTCTGGGGACAGGTCTCCCGCCAAACCGAACGTCCCAGAGGCCGGGGTTGGCGAGAAAATTGTGAGATTTCTGTCAAAACACTACAAGGATACCCAAAGGCGAGTGAGATGGGCTCAGTTTGGGCTTTCCTTATAATAAGAGGTGAAAATGGCTATCTTCAACGGGGAATGATGGCCCAGGAGGAAAGCGATGGAAGCGATGTTCCTAGGCAGTGGATGGCAAATGGTGGCCTGCCTCCTCTTCGGAGCCGGCCTGATGCTCGGCCTGCTGACCTACATTTCTTCCCGCTACTCCGACGATGGTGTCGTCCTGCTCAGCGCGATTATCACAGTTCTTCTGGCTTCAGGCCTTTATCTGTTCTTCAAAGGTTTGCTCTGGCCCTGAATGACGGCGGCTCTGTCTTGGAGGAGGACAAAAATGTGTGCTGAATTCCGGTTTCATCCACCCCGAATACCACCGGCCGTGCCGGCCTGGCGACTCTACATCGTCATCTTGGCCCGGATGGCCTGTTAGGGGAACAAGCAGACCCAAGCGGGGGTGGAAGGTCTCGAAAGCCGGAGGGCGTACGGCCCGGCCCTGGAGGGAACTCCCTCCCCTAACCCACCCCCAGCGGGCAAAGGTTCGACAACTGAATACTTTGCTTGAGGAGAGGCCCAGACTGGGCCTCTCCTCTATGTCGAAAGTTCTGAAGCCGAGACGCGAAGACACCGGGGTTAGGGTAAGCCTTTCTGGTCAGAAAAGAAAAGCCGGCCTTCCACGGCCGGCCCTGGTGGAGATGGGGGGAATCGAACCCCCGTCCAGAGAGTTCACTGCCGAGCGTCTACGAGCCTAGTCGGCTCTTTCCTTCGGCACCGCCGAGACCCCTGCCGACCGGGTTCTCGGCGGCCGGCCGGCTTTCGTCTTTTCCTACCCTTAGCCGGCGTTCAGGGCAGGAGCACCCCGGCTTTGCCACGCCCTTTCCGCACCCACCGAGGCGGGGCCCGGAAGGACGCGCCACCTTACTTTTAGGCGGCGAGCGCTACAGGAGCGCGATGAAAGGTGTTGCCACTTATTGGCGTTGCCCGTTTTTACGGGGTCAGGCGCCCCGGCTCGCAGCCCGGCCCGTTCCCTCCCTGTCGAAACCGTTGCATCCCCACACCTTTTATTATACCAAACCTTTGCCAAAAGTCAAGTGTCCATGCCCAGCAACAGGAATTGGGCTAATTTTCGCCTCCCTGGGACACGGATAATGCCCCAGTCCGTCGGCTTGGCCTACGAACTTGGAACAGACACGGGAGGGAAGCAGAATTGACGGGGGGAAATTTGCCCGGTATAATGAGAAAAAGGATTACTAGCCCCCAGATGAGGAGAAAGGCTATGACGGAAGAGCAAGAGACGACAGCGGATGTGCTTCCTGCCGGAGAGGGCACCCGGCCGGCCGAAGTTAGCGCCGAGGTCCTGGAACTGAAGCAGGTTTCGGTAGCGACTGTGCGCGGGCAAAAGGTCCGGCTGGAAGGTTCGGCGGCGCGCACCATTCGGGCTGAGGAGGCCGAACTGGAATCCGCCGCCGTCTTGCGTCTGGAGGCCGGCGAAGCGGAGGTCGAGGAGGCAGCCATCGGCCTGCTCCGGGCCGAGAAGGCCCAACTGGAGGAATGCAGCGCCGGGCTGGTCGCCGCCCAGGAGGTCGTGCTGGAGGAGAGCAACGCCTGGGCCGTCTGCGGCGGAGTGGTGCGGGTGGAGGGGGGGCGTTCGCTTCTGGTGATCGGCCGGCATCTGGACGGGACAGTGCAGCCGGTTCTGGACCTGCGCGGGGCGATCGCGCTGGGGTTGGCCGCCGGCCTGAGCGGAGCGCTCCTCCTGCTTCTGCGCCGGCTGCTTCGGAGGAGGTAGACGATGCCCCCCTTCTGGAAAGGTTTTCTGGCCGGCCTGCTGGTCGGAGCGGTAGCAGCGTTGCTCCTCTCCCCGGGAACCGGGGAAGAGAACCGGGCCCTTTTGCGGCAACGCCTCCAGGAGGCCCAGGAGGCGGCCCGCAAGGCGGCCCGGGAGCAGGAAGAAGCCCTGCGTGCCCGCTACCGACACATCGTCGGCGCGCCGACCGAGGGCCGAGAAGAGGCATGACCGAGCAGCCCGATCTGAAGGACACTTCCGGTCGGAGGAAATGGGGGCAACCGTGGCTGCTGGCCATGGTTGGGATTGCCCTTTTCCTGGCGGGAGTGCTCTTGGGCACTTTTCTAACCGCTTCTGTTATCCTGTACGGGGCCTCGGCCGAACCGACCCGCCTTCTACTTTCTTCGACCAAGTCCCCGACGCCTTTTTCCACCTCTCTTCCTACTCCAGCATCTTCGCCGGTTCCCACCTTCACACCTCGCCCCATCGGCCCGGGCGTAGGCCAGCAGGCACCTTCCTTTTCCCTTCCGACGCTGGATGGACAGGAGGTGGCCCTGGAGTCCTACCGGGGCCGGCCGGTGCTCCTGCACTTCTGGGCCTCCTGGTGTCCCCCTTGCCGGGAGGAGTGGCCGGCCTGGCAGACCTTTGCCTCCAGCCCGGCCGCTGAAGGTATCGTCATCTTGGCTGTGAACGCGGAAGAGCCACCGGAGGTCGTTCGCCAATTTCTGGGAGAGGATCGGTTGCCTTTTCCCATCCTCCTGGATAGCGACGGCCAGGTGAATACCCGATACCGCATCCGGGCCCTGCCGATGACCTTTCTCATCGATGCCGATGGGGTCGTCCGCCGGGTCGTGCCGGGGGGGATGAGCCTTGAAGCGCTGGAGCGATTGGTCGGCCGTTAAGGTGGAGCCGTAAAACCCCGCAGAGGATTGACATACTCAGCCCGACGGTAAAGCACCGGGCGAAATTTGACCTCTTGGGCTGTAAAATTCGCCGGCAGAGCGGCTTGCACAAAAGACCATTTTGGGGTAAAATAATATCTGCGATAGGCCATCGTACGACTGTTTATCGTCCATGGAGGAGGTTCATGGAGAGGAAAAATGGCCAAGAGCAGGTCCTGATCCTCCGTGGACTCGTTTGGGTGCGGCTGGCCCTTATCTTTCCCCTTTTTCTGGTGGCTTTCCTGGACCCCTCCTGCCACTCCTCCGTGGTGGTTCGGCCTTGCCTCCTCTTTCTGACGATGGCGGCCGTTCCCACCTTGGTTTACCTCTTCCGCCGCTCCTGGATGGGACGACCGTTTTTTCCCCCGGTGCTCACCCTCTTCGATTTCCTGATGGCCACTTCCCTGGTCTTTTTCTCCAGCCAAAGGGGGCTTCCGCCGCTTTTTTACCCGCTTTACTTCCTGGTGGCGATAGAGGCCGCCTGTTGGTGGGGTTGGACCGGGGCCCTCCTCAGCGGGGCCATGGGCGGCACCATCCTCTCCTGGCTTTATGCCGGAACAGACATTATGCCGCCTGCCCAGCGGCTGCTGATGATCTTTCTGACCCTGGCCTGGCCGGTGGTGCTGGGCTACTTTGTCCAGTGGGCGCTGAGGCAGTGGCGCGAACGGCGGCATATGGCTTCCTGGCTGGCCGGCCAGAAAGAGACGGCCCGGCAACTTCAGGACCACCTGGAGCAGTGGTATGCCACCTGGACGACATTGCACCAGGCTCCCTCCCTCCAGAACCTCCTCCAAATCGCCCTGGAGAAAGCGCTGGAACACACCTCCTCTCACCTGGGCCTGATCGCCCTGCGCGATCCCCAGGGACCCGGCCTGCGGGTGGAGTGCTGGCGGGGCTTTGCCCTGCCCGACCCGGGTCGGACGAGGTTGCGACCCGGGGAAAGGCTGCCGGCCCTGGGGGAAAACGGCTTGGTGGAGATCGGCGAGGTGCTGGAGGTGCCGCTGGTCGTTTCTGGCACTTCGGAGACGGGGCCGGCCGAACTGGGCCACATTGTCGTGGCTCGACATACTTCCCATCCCTACTTGCCGGGCGAGGAGCAGCGGCTGCGTCTCCTGGCCGGCTATACGGCCACGCTCCTGGAGAACCGCTTCCTGCACGGCCGGCTAGTGCGCCTGCGGGAGGAGACCGACGGTCTCCTCCTCGCTGCCGGGACGTTGAGTTCGCTGCCGGACCCGGCCGCGGCGATGGAGATGGCCTGTCGCAGCGTCCTGGAGCGGTTGGGGCTGGAGCAGGTGGTTCTCTTTCTTTACGGTGAGGGGAAAACCGGCTACCGGGCCGTTATCTATTCTGCCCGGGAGGAGACACGCACGGTGACTTTGACACTGCCGGGAAAAGGGCTACGTCTCCTGCAACGCCTCCTGGAAAGCGGGACTTCCCTTGTCCTGAACCGCCGTGGCGAGATGCCCGAACTGTTCGAAGCGATGGGTTGGGGCGAAGAGGTCCAGGCCGTGGCCTGTTTTCCCCTGCATGTGCTGCACCACCGCTGGGGGTTGCTCTGCCTCCTTGCCGGTTCTTCCAACGCGTTCCCATCCCAGACTCAGCAACACCTGGCACTTTTTAGCGGAGAGATTGCCCTAGCGCTGGAGAATTACTATCTGCGCCAGGTCATAAACGGGGTGGCCGGCCCGTAGCACCGTTGCCTCTAGCGCTCCATATCGGCGGCTAGCGGCAGATTCCGGCCAGTACAAATTGATGTTCCAGAAAGACGGTCAGGTAAAGCAAAAAGAGGCCGACTGCAAAGAAAAAGACAAAGAGCACTTTATCCATCGGTGCCTCCTTGTGAATTTTGTTTATAAAATACAAAGAAATCCCCTCGATTCGCCGGTCCGAGAGATTACAGTTTTATGAGCCCGGAGAAACCGACCGGAGGGTTGAGCGGACGTTAGGAGCACTGAGCACCCATAGCAAGGATGAGACCTGATGACCGTGCTACTGACCGTTATGGCGGTGGTCCTTTTCCTTCTGGGAGCATTGTCCCTGCTTATCGGGTTGGGAATTATCCTCTCCCGCGAATACATGGAAGCGTTGCGCTCCCTGACCCGCGAATCTTCCACACTGGGCAGCAAAGCGGCCCATGACGCCGCCTTCCTGCCTGTTCTAGAGGGGGCCTCTCGGCTGGTGGATTCGGTGACCCGGATGGTGCAGACGGCGATGGGAGTGGGTGCTTTCCTCTGCCTGCTGGGCGTCGGTCTGTGTACCCTGGCCTATTGGATGCTGAGCCGGCTCCTTTAGGGAGGAGGGAATGGAGCAGGCGCGTTCGCCGGGCCGAAATGCGCTCTTACGGGTCTACCTCTCTTCCCTTCAGAGGGAAGCTCTTTTCCAGGAGGCCCGCCAGAAGTATATGCCTCTCTGGTTGCTACCGCGCACCGCGCTGGAGGAGGAGCCGGCCCGACGAGTGGCCCTGACCCCCGACCATGCCTTGGAACGCTTTCCTGCGCTGGTCCTTCTGGGAGAGGCCGGTTCCGGCAAAACCTTCCTTCTGCGTCGGCTGGCCTCGGAACGGGCCGAGGCCGGCCTGGCCCAACTCGAACAGGCACCGGGCGGGGAGGCACCTGTCCCCCTGCCTTTTTATGTAGACCTCTCCACCTATCGGGGCGGCTCCGTTCCGGACCTCCTGGTGGGGATTCTGCGGCGTTTCGGCCTGCCCCAGGCCGGCCTGTCCACGCTGGAGGCCATCGCCCGTGAGCGGATTCTGCTCCTCCTCTTCGACGGTTTAGGGGAAATTCCCCCGACCCACCAGGTGGAGGGCCTGGCCGCCCTTACCTCTTTCCTCGGCAAGTTTGGAGCATCCCACCGCTACGTCATCTCCTGCCGCAGCGGCGAATTCGCCCTCTTCCAACCCTGGTTTTCCCGCGCCGCCGTCCTGGAGATCCGGGAACTGGACGACCTCTTCACCCGCCGTCACCTGGGGCGCTTCCTCCCCGAGGACCTGGTTCGCGCCCTGCACGACGATCCGGACCTGCGTCCCCTTTTGCGCAACCCGCGAATGCTTGACCTTCTGGCCCAGGAGGCTCATGCTGCTCAGGAGACCGGCCGTTTCCCGGCCAAGGGGTTCCTGCTTCTGGCACTGACGCAGAAATTGATCGCCCCCGTTCTCCCGGCCTCGATGGAAACCGAGAGATTTCTTCCCCTCCTGGCCCGTTGGGCCCGAACCCTCTACGAAGGGGAGATCGAAACCCTTTCGCGGGAAGAGGCGCTCCTCCTTCTGGCCCGCTCCCGGCCCGGCGAGTTGCACCCCACCCACTTTCTCCGCTGCCTCCTCCGCAGCGGCCTTCTGGTGCCCCGTCAAGGCGGCGAGGTGCTGGCCTTCCCTCAGGTGGCCCTGCGGGATGCCCTGGCCGCCTGGTCTCTGGAACAGGAGGCTCAGGAAGGCCGTTTCCCATCTCTGGAACTGGAGGAGGAAGAGGCCCGACAGCGTTGGACACGTCTTCTGCCCCTATGGTACGGGATGACCGCCAGGCGTTCCGAACTGGCAGAGCGCCTGGTCGGAGCGGGGGAAAGGGGTATCTCCCTCCTGGTGCGCTGTCTGGTGCAAGGAGAAGCGCCTTCCCAATGGGGAGTCGTCCTGGGCCGAGTCCTGGCCGGGCGGCCCGAGTTGCACTACCGGGCCGGCCTGGCCCTGGAGGAACTGGGCTTTCTGGACCCGGCGGCGGCCCAACTGGAGGAGGCGTTGGCCCTGGGGTTGGAGCGGGCCGAGGTGGCCTTCCACCTGGGCCAGATCTACGAACGCAAAGATGACCTGACCCGCGCTCGCCAGGAATACCTCCGGGCTTCCCAACTTGACCCGGCTACTCCCCTTTACCGCCGCCATCTGGGGGTGGTTTGCGGAAAAATGGGCGAATACGACGAGGCGGCCCTGCGCCTCAGGGAGGTGGTTCGGGAGCACATGGCCGCCTGCGCCCAGGCCTCTTTCGACCTCGGGCAGGTCTACCAGTTGCAGGGCCGTTACGGTGCTGCCCTGGAGGAATTTCGCCGGGCGGCGGAACTCATGCCCGAGGTGATGAAATACCGCTGTAGCCTGGGCATGGTCTACGGCCTCCTGGGAGAACATGCCCGCGCCGAACAGGAACTCCTGGCCGCGCTGCGCCTTTCCCCCGATGATCCTTGGGCACATAACGAACTGGGAGTGGTCTATGAACGTCAAGGGCGGTACGAAGAGGCGCTGGGCCGGTACATCCGTGCCGCTGACCTTGTTCCCCAGGAAGCCCTCTACCACCGGAACGTCGCCGCCATCTACTTCCGCCTGGGCCGCCACCAGGAGGCACTGGCCGAACTGCGGACGGCGGTGGAACTGGACCCCACCTACGCCGATGCCTACCACGTCCTCGGCCAGGTGCATCAGGCCCTGGGCCACGACGAAGAGGCGCTCAAGCAGTTCCGTCGGGCGGTTGAACTGCAGCCGGATCGAGCCGTTTACCTTCGAGCCGCTGGGGCGGCCTTCCGACGGCTGGGTCGGCTGGAGGAAGCGGTGCATTCCCTGCGGCGGGCCGTGGAGTTGGAACCGGAGGAGGCCGCCGGCCACGAGGAACTGGCCGAGGCCTACTGGCAACAGGGCCGCTACGAACAGGCCCTGGAGGAATACCGCTGGGCACTGGAACTCTCCCCTGGAGAGGCTACCTACCACCGCGACCTGGGCGGCGCCTACCGCCGTCTGGGCCGGCCGGAGGAAGCCGAAAAGTACCTCACTTTGGCCCGGGAACTGGACCCCAGCGATCCCCGCAATCATGCCGAACTGGGGCTCCTTTATGCCCAGCGCGGCCGGCATGAAGAGGCCTTGGCCTGTTACCGGAAGGCGGCGGAACTGGAGCCGCGTTCGGCCCTGTACCTCTTCCGCATCGGCCAGGCCTGCCGGCTTCTGGGTCGCCATAAGCAGGCCGAGGAGTCGCTACGACGGGCGCTGGAACTCGCCCCGGACGAGGCCCCGGCCCAGGCCGAATTGGGGTTGGTCTATACGGCCCAAGCCCAGGACGACCGGGCCCTGGAGTTCTATCGCCGGGCGGTAGCGCTCCGGCCTGACCTGGCCGAATATCAGGTGTACCTGGGTGCAGCCCTCCGACGCCTGGGCCGGCGCGATGAGGCTGCTCTGGCCCTGCACACCGCCACCCGCCTGCAAAAAGGCTACGCCCCGGCTCACTTTGAACTGGGGCAACTCCTGGGTGACGAGGGCCGCTTGGAGGAAGCCCTGGCCGAATACCGGCGGGCAGTACGCATCGCTCCCCAGGAACCGGCCTATCACCTGGCCTTGGGCCGGACGGCCCGCCTCTTAGGGCGCTACACCGAGGCCACCGATCATCTCGACCGGGCCATCGCCCTCTCCCCCTCCGAAGCCCAGGCCCACTTTGAACTGGGCTGCGTCTACCGCGAGTTGGGGCGACTGGACGAGGCACTGGAGAAGTTCGACCGCGCCGTCGGGTTAGACCCCGGCCAGGCCCGCTACCACTGCCGGCGAGGTGAGGTGCTCCTTCTCCTTGGCCAGGGGGATGAGGCCCGAAAGGCGCTGGAACAGGCCGTCCAACTGAAGGGAGACGATGCCGAAGCCCATCGCCTGCTGGGCGACCTGGCCCTGCAACGAGGGGAACTGGAAGAAGCCCGAAGGTCTTACCGTCGGGCAGTGGAGGCAGCACCCCAGGAGGCCGGCCTGCACGCCCGGCTGGGGAAACTCCTGCTCCGGCTGAATCGGCCGGAGGAGGCCCATTCCGAACTCCGGCAGGCTCTGGAAATCGACCCCCGCTGCGCCGAAGCCCACAACACTCTGGGACACCTCCGCCTGCGCAGCGGCGATATAGAGGCCGCCTTGGAGGCCTTTCAGGAGGCGGTTCGACTGGCTCCCCAGGAGGGATCCTTGGCCTACGACTTGGCGCTCTGCCTGGCCCGGGCCGGCCGGCGGGGCGAAGCCATTGCCCATCTGCGTGCCGCCGTCGCCGGACAACCCCGGCGGGCCGATTGGCAACATGCCCTGGGGATGCTCTATGCCGCCGAGGGCCAGACACAGGCAGCGGCGAAGCATCTGGAACGGGCCTGCGAACTGGCCCCCACCCAGGCCCGCTACCACCGCGACCTGGGCCTGCTTCTGGAACGTCTGGGGCGGTTGGAAGAGGCCTCGGCAGCCCTGGAAGAGGCGCTGCGCCTGGAGCCCAGGCAGGCTGCCTGGCGGGAGGAACTGGGCCGGGTCTACCTCCGGCGAGGTTGGTTCCACGAAGCCCTAACCGAATTCCAGGCCGCTTCCTCCCTGCAACCCAACGAACCTCGCCACCACTTTTCCCAGGCCGTGGCCCTGGATCGCCTGGGGCAGAGAGAAGCCGCACTGGAAGCGCTGCGTGGGGCCCTGAGGTTGAAACCGGACTATGCCGCCGCCTACGACCTCGCCGGCCAACTCCTGGAGAAGGAGAACCGCCTTCAGGAAGCCCGGGAACTCTACCGGCGGGCGGTGGAAAAGGCTCCCGATGCGGCCCTCTACCCGGCCCGCCTGGCCGGCCTCCTGGAGCGGTTAGGGGCGGACGAGGAGGCCTTGGCCGCGCTCCAGGAGGCGCTGCGCCGCAAGCCCGACGTTCCAGAGTGGTTGGCCGACGCGGCTCGTCTGCTCTGGAAACTCGGCCGGCGGGAAGAAGCCCTGGCCTCCATCGCCCGCGCCGCCGCCCGTGCACCCGCCGAGACCCGTTATGTGGCCCGGCAGGCCGAGTACCTGGCCGGATTGGGACGGATGGACGAGGCCCGGAAAGTGCTCCAGCAGGCCCTCGAACGTCATCCCGAAGACCCCGCTCTCCTCCATATGCAGGGGGTGCTCTTGCAACGGTCCGGCCAGGCCGAACCGGCTCTGGAAATGCTGCGCCGGGCGGTGGAAAAGGCCCCGCACGAGCCCCGCTACCGTCTCGACCTGGGCATCCTCCTCCGACAGAACGGCGAGGAAGAGGCCGCCATCGCCGCCTTCCAGGAAGTTCGACGGCTCACTCCCCAGGAAGGCCGGGCCGCCTTCGAACTGGGCCGCACCTATGCCCAGCAGGGCCGACTGGAAGAAGCGGCCGCGGCCTACTGCGAAGCGCTTTCTCTATCTCCCCATTTGCCTCTGTACCACGGTGCTCTGGGAAGCCTCCTGCGGGAGAAGGTCGCCCGCGAGGAAGAGTTGCGGGAAGCCGGCTGGCTGGCCCGCCGGGGAGCGGAGGGACTGGAAGAAGCCCTGAAATACCTGGAAACGGCCTGGAAACTCGCCCCTCAGGACGACCTCTGGGCCTACGAATGGGCCTTGGGCCTTCAACTTGCTGGCCGCCATGCCGAGGCGTGTCAGGTGCTGGGACGGGCGCTGGAACTGGCCCAAGCCCGCCGCTTCGAACCTGGCCCCTCCTGGGAAGTCTGGCTGAACGGCGCCCCTTGTCCTTCCTTGGAAGCCCTCTACCGGCGGGCTCTGGGAAAGTCGCTCCACGCCCTGGGACGTGATGACGAGGCCAGCCGCGAACTGGGTCGGGCCGTGCACTTGGCCCCCCGGGACGCCGAGGCTCACCACCTCCTGGGGTTGGTGCTGGAGGCGCAGGGGCATTTCGAGGAGGCGGCGAGCGAACTGCGGGCCGCGCTGGAGCATGATCCCCGCCAGCCGGCCTATCCCTACCGCCTGGGCCTGCTCCTCCTGAAGCTCGGTCGGCCGGAGGAGGCTGCCCCCCTCCTTCAGGAAGCGGTGAGTCTCCACGGCGGCTTTGCCGCAGCCCATGCTGCCTTGGGCGACGCCCTCACCGCCCTCGCCCGCGACGAGGAGGCCGGCCGCTCCTACCGGCGGGCACTGCAACTGGATCCGGCCAACCCTCACTACCACAGCCGTCTGGCCCGCTGGGCCTATCGGCAGGGACGCTACGGCGAGGCCGAGAAAGAAATGTCCCAGGCCCTGGGCCTGGCTCCCGAAGAGGCCGCCTGGCAGGATGAACTGGGCCAGGTCTACCAGGCCCAGGGACGTTACGAGGAAGCGGTGGATGCCTTCCGCGCTGCTCGCCAAGGTGCCCCCGAAGAACCGCTTTATGCCTACCACCTGGCCATGGCCCTCTCTCGCTTGGGCCGGTTGGCCGAAGCCATCGCCGCCCTGCAGGAGGCCGTGCGCCTCTCACCCGGCCGAGCCGACTGGCGCGACGACCTGGCCGGCCTCTACCTCCAGTCTGGACGCTACCGCGAAGCCCGCTTGGAACTGGAACAGGCCCTCGAACTCGTCCCTCGCGATCCCCGCCTACGCTGCCACCTGGCCGCCGCCTTGCGTCAGGAGGGACGGCTACAGGAGGCCCAGGAACTCCTGGCCGGTCTTCTCCAGGAAGACCCGACCCGGGCCGAAGCCCATTTCGAACTGGGCCTGACCCTGGCCCAGGGAGGCGACCTGGGGGCAGCCCTGTCCTCCTTGCAGGAGGCCGTGCGCCTATCTCCTGAAAACTCTCGATTTCTAGAAGCCCTGGCCCGAGTCCAGGAGGAAACCGGCCGCCTCTCCGAAGCCCTTTCCACCGTGCAGCGCTGGGTGGAAAGCGACCCAGGGAACCCCCTGGCCCATGAGCGCCTGGCCGGCCTCTTCGTTCGGCAGAAGGAATTGCGCCTGGCCCTGCGGGAAATCCGCACCGCCGCCCGATTGAAGCCGGATGAAGTGCGCTACCTGCGCCAGGCCGCCGCCCTGTGTCGCCAGTTACAGTGGTTCGACGAGGCCTACGAGGCCCTGAAGAACGCCCTGGAACGGGCCCCCCACGACGCCGCGAACTATGTGGAACTCGGCCTCCTTTCCCAAGAGCAAGGAAAAGTAGAGGAGGCCCTGCGCCACTATGAGCAGGCCATCTCCCTGAACCCCAGGGATGCCGAAGCATACTACCACGCCGGTGTCCTCTATCGCCGACAGAAGGATTACGAACGGGCCATCGAATACCTGCGGCAGGCCACGCGCCTCCGCCCCGGCTACTCCGAGGCCCTGATCGAACTGGCCAAAGTGACCACGATGGCCTTTATGACCCGCCGGCTGCGTCCCGCCCGATAGGAGGACCGACCTCGGCGGATGACCCGTCCTCTCCCACCACCGGCAGCCAGACGGTAAAGGTGCTCCCCTGCCCCGGCTGGCTCTCCACCGTAATTCGCCCCCCATGCTCCCGAACGATGCCCAGGCTAACTGAAAGGCCCAGGCCGGTCCGCTCCGGGTAAGTAGTGAAAAACGGTTCAAAAAGGTGTTTTTGAACCTCCGGAGAAATCCCCACCCCCGTGTCGGAAAAGGCCACTGCTATCTCCTTCCCCTCCCGGAAAACACGGATGCCCAATCTCCCTCCCTGCGGCATGGCCTGAAGGGCGTTGTTAAGAAGGTTCCAGAAGACCTGCTGGATGTGCCCACGGTCCACCAGGACGGGAACAAGGTCAGGAGCATAGTCCTCTTCGATGATCACCCCTTTCTTCTCCAGCCGAAGACGCAAGAGGTCCAGCGTCTTCCGGGCGATCTCGCCGATGTCGGCCCAATCCCTCTGCGGCCGGGTTTCCCGGGAAAAATCCAGCAATCCCCGGACGATCTCGTGGACCCGCCGGGATTCAGCGGCGATGCGCTCCAGGTCCGGACGAATGGGGGATTGAGGAGAAACCTCCTCCAGCAAAAGTTCGGTAAAGCCCAGGATGCTGGTCAGGGGGTTATTGAGTTCGTGGGCTACTCCGGCGGCCAGTTCGCCGACGGCGGCCAGGCGAGCCGACTGAACCAGTTGCACCTGGGCGTTCTGCAACCTTTCCATCTGCCGGCGCAGGTCGCCATAGAGGCGAGCGTTCTCGATGGCCACGGCCGCCTGGTCGGCCAGGAGTTCCAGAACGCGCAGTTCATCCTCCTGGAAGGCGTGCGGGCAGAAAAAGGCAACGTTCATTACGCCGACCACTCGCTGTCCGATCCTCAGGGGCAGGCCGACAATGCCCCCGCCCCACTTCCAGTCCTGGAATAGCGGATGTTCGTCCACGTTGGGAATCACGATGCGCTGCCCGCTGCGGGCTACGGTGTAGGTCAGCCCTCCCGGCCGGGGCAACAGAGGACCTTCCCACCGGCCGTCGGCCCAGCGGGCCGCACCGAAGGCGAGTTTCTCACCATCGTAGAGGAAGATATGGCCATCGTCGGCGGCCACCAGTTTCAGGGCATATTCCAGGATGGCCTCTAGAAGCGACGATAACTCCAGGCTGGAGGTCAGGCGCAGGCTGGCCTGGTGCAGGGTCTCCAGTTCAGCGTGTCGCCGCCGATAGGCCTCGAACAGGCGGGCGTTCTCCACCGCCGCTGCCGCATAGTTGGCAAAGACGGCCAAGAGGTGGAGTTCCTCCTGAACGAAGGCCCCCTTACGGCTGGCGTTATCCAGCGAGATGACGCCGATAACCTGCCCCCGAAAGCATAAGGGGGCCACGATGGCCGACTGGATGGCCCGCATCTCCTCGATCTCGCCGTCGTAGCGGATCGGATCGACCCGGGCATCGGCGATAAGAAGCGGCCGGCCTTCCCTGGCCGCCAAACTGGAGTAACCCTGTTCCCGAGGAAAACAGGCCTCACGGATGCGCTCGTCGTGGTAGCCGGCCAAGGCCCGGATACGCAGTTCTCCGCTCTCCGCATCACGCAGGAGGATCGAACCCTTCTCCGCCGCCGGGATGGCCTCCAGCGCCGCCTTTAAGATGTTTTCCAGGAGTTGATCGAGTTCCAACGTGCTGGTCAGGGCGGCCGTAGCCCGGACCAGCGCCTCGGCCCGGCGACGCTGGGCCTCCATCATGGAAAGGATGCGGGCGTTACGGATGGCGATGGCCGCCTGGCCTGCCAAAAGGCTCAGGAGTTCGGCATCTTCCTCGGTGAAGGGATGGGAAAGGTCGGCGGCAACGTTCAACACTCCCAGAAAATCTTCCCCCCAGCGGATAGGAGCGGCCACTACCGCCATATTCGGTTCATCCTGGAAGACGGCCGCCCGTCCCTCCCACTGCTGGTAATTGTTGACGATAAGCGGCCGGCCGGTGGCCCAGACCCGGCCGGAGAGCCCCTCTCCCCGGTGCAACTTGCTGCCGACGGGAATGGTGTTGCCGAGACTCACCACCCGCTCCAGCGCATCCTGATCCTCGCGGTAGAGATAGAGGCCCCCGTCCTTCCCTCCCAACAGCCGGATGCCCTGGGAGACGATGGAGCGAAGGAGCGTTTCCAGGTCCAACTGAGCAGACAGTTCCAGCCCCAGTTGCTGGAGAGCGGAGAGTTGGGCGGAACGTCTCCTTTCGGATTCCTCCGCCCGACGTTGCCGAGCCGCGGCCCGGGCCACCAGCAGGCCAAAGAGAAGGAAGCCGGCCAGGACGACGGCATGGGCAAAGATTCGGGGCAGAGTCAGCGGGGCAGCCGCTCCGGCTGGCAGGGAAAACTCCAGAACGATGTCCAGCCCCCACACCGCCAGACCGAAAAGAAGGGCCAGGGAAATGGCCGCATGCTCACGTTTCATCGCCCCTCTCCCAAGGAGAAGGCCTTTCCGTCCCTGCGGTCAGGCGGGTCCAGCGGACGTAACGGCGCTGGAGGAGTTTGTTCCGGCCCAGCGGTCCGTGTACGGCATAGGTCTGGAGGAGTTCCCCTAGATGGCGCGCCAGCGCTTCCGGCAGGTTTTCCGGGGCGGCCACCTCTTCATCCACCTTCAGCCCCCTTTCACGAAGGGAGGTCGTTGCCTCCGGAAGAGCCAGGAGGGCATCGGTAGCGGCCAGGGCCAACCCGGCCGGGTCGCCGTCCGCCTCCAGAAAAACGGCTACCGTCGGCGCAGGATGCACGAGGAGGGTGTCCAGGACTTTTCCCAATGCGGCAGAAAGTTCGGCCTCCCGCTGCCCTCGCCCCAGATGCAGGGTCGGACGACCGATCAGGGCGACGACCGGCAAGCCGAAGCGGCCGGCCAGAAGCAGAAGGCGGGTGGCCTTGCGCCAGCCGCCGACACCGATTGCCTCGGAGCGGCCGCTGGCCGGCCGGCCTTTCCCTGGGGCTGTCGCCAGGAGAAGGAGACGGATATCGGCTCCCCGCAGCCGGCCTAGGCCGCCCACAAGGGCCGCGTCATCGCCGGAACAACGGTCCCCATGCAGTTCAAAAAAGGGCTTGCCGACCAGGTCCCCGCGGGGACAGGAGGGCAAAGCGAACGTCGGCAGAACCGGCCCTTCTACGCCGAGCAGGTCGAGGAGGTAGGCCAGGACGGCACGTTGTTCCCGACGGGGTAGGACGGCATCGGCCCAGCCGGCCTGCAACAACTTCCGCGGCAGACGAAAGGCTTCCAGAGGCAGGCGACCGGCTTGCCGCAGGACCTCCGGCAGGTCCGGGCGGAGGACGGCCCCAGGCTCGGCCAGCACCAGGTCGGCCTGGAGGGCGGTGGCGGCGGGGAGGCCGTAGCATGGGCCGCTCAGCAGGACCAGCCAGGGCCGGCCGGAGCCTTGCAGCCGCTTCAGGCCCAGGTGGACGCCGGGCCAGAGGGAGGGAACCTCCGTGCCCTGGGCCGCAGCCATTACCCAGAGCAACGGCCGGCGCTCCAGGCGGGCCACCTCCAGGAGGGCGATGAGGGCACGTACCTCGGCCGCGTCCCAGCGCACCGTCCCATCGGCCACGGCCAGGGCCACCGGCCGGCCGCCGAGGGTGGCCCGACCCAGGAGAAGCGGGCCGGCCGGGCTTTCCGGCAGAGGCCGGAAGGAGCCTCCATCGCTCAGGTTTTCCAGGTGGGCCGCCGCTTCCCAGGGAAAGTGAAAATCGCACCAGGGACAGACCATCGCCTGCCGACGTGCCTCGGCCAGGGGCAAGACCTCGCCACAGGCCGGGCAACGCACGAACATCTGGCCTGTTTCTTCCTGAAATGGGCCGGCCAGAGTGATATACCGTCGCGCCATTCCTCCTCCTTTGCCGTTCGCACCACCAACGCTATGGTATACCAGTTGGGCGGGGATGTCAAGATGGTGGGGGGGTAGGGAACAGAATTTGACAAAAAGGGAGGAGTTCGATATAATTGAAACAACTGAAAACCAAACGACGATGAACAGGAGGAGTAGGCGGCACGCGGCTGCCAGAGAGGGAGGGCCGGCGGGTGTAAGCCCTCCTCGGACCGGACCGCCGAAGGTCGCCTGGGAGTCGGCAGGTCGAACGCATGGCCTTGGAAATGCCGGTAGGCCTGTCCGGGTGGGTCCGTTAGCACCCTGGAGTGCAGCGCAGATGGTTCTGCGCTGAAGCAAGGTGGTACCGCGGGAATGCCCTCTCGTCCTTGCGACGAGGGGGTTTTTGTTAGGAGGTTCAGGATGCATCCTTCCGCCCAGAAAGTGGCTGAAACGTTGCGGGCGCTCGGTGTCGAGACGGAGGTGGTCGAGTTCCCCCAGAGCACGCGCACGGCTCAGGAGGCGGCGGCAGCCATCGGCACGACGGTGGGGCAGATCGTCAAGTCGCTCCTCTTCCTGGCTGACGGGAAGCCTGTGCTGGCCCTCGTCTCCGGCAGCAACCGCCTGGACGTGCGGAAACTGAGCCGATGGGTCGGGGCTGAGCACGTGGAGCGGGCCGATGCCGACACCGTGCGTGCCGTCACCGGCTATGCCATCGGCGGTGTGCCGCCGGTGGGACGCAGCCAACCGTTGCCTATCTTCCTGGATCAGGACCTCCTCCAGTACGATGTGGTCTATGCCGCTGCCGGAACCCCTCAGGCCGTCTTTGCCATCGCCCCGTCCCGCCTGCTGGAAATTACCGGAGCGCAGGTGGCAGACTTGGCAGAACAAAGGTAGGGACAACCCTTGTGGTTGCCCTCGCCCCCACACCGGTACAGGAGCAACCGATGGAATTCGGCATCGCCTGGTGGGTCAAGGCAGGAAATCTGATCAGCGGGGACGCCTACCTGGTGCAAGAAGATGGCTTGCGGGCCTTGGTCGCCCTGGCCGACGGCTTGGGCAGCGGGGAAAAGGCCGGGCGCTCCGCCCAACTGGCCGTCCGGGGCGCCTCCGAGCACGCCGATGCCGGGTTAGACCATATCCTGGCCTACTGCCACTATATCATCCTGGCGGCCGGCGAAGTGGGAACGATGATGGCTCTTTTGCGCCTGGACGACGCTGCCTATACCTTGGAGTTCGCCGGCGTGGGCAACGTCCGCTTCCTGGCCCACAGTCGCCAGGTGATTCAGCCGATCACCCGTTACGGTTACCTGGGGGTTCGCCTGCCCACCCTGAACGTCTTTCGCTTTCGCTATGATCCAGGCGACCTCTTCATCCTGCACACCGACGGCATCTCCAGCCGCTTCCATCTGGCCAACCATCGGGATGAGATGGCCGGGCCGGCCCAGGCCTTGGCCGAGCGTATCTTGAACGAATACGGGAAAAGGCACGATGATGCTACGGTGATCGTGATCAAGACGCCGGGGGTAGAAAGCCGGAGAGGAGGATGAAAATGGCACAGCACAGCGAGATGGCCAAGGCTTACGACCACCATCCGGTGGAAGAGCGGATCTACCGCTTCTGGGAGGAAGGTGGCTATTTCCGCCCCCGCATGGTCCCGGGCCGTGCTCCCTTTGTCATCACCATGCCCCCCCCCAACGTGACCGGGGCGCTGCACCTGGGGCATGCTATGACCGCCACTATCGAGGACATCCTGACCCGCTGGCACCGGATGCGGGGGGATCCTACGCTCTGGCTGCCCGGCGAGGACCATGCCGGCATCGCCACGCAAAACGTGGTGGAACGCGAACTGGCCAGCGAAGGCCTCACCCGCCACGACCTAGGCCGCGAACGTTTCCTCGAGCGGGTCTGGGAATGGGTGCGCATCTACCGGGCTCGCATCACTAACCAGCACCGTCGTCTGGGTGTCTCCTGCGATTGGGAGCGAGAACGCTTCACGCTGGACGAGGGCCTCTCCTTCGCCGTGCGCACCGCTTTTGTGCGCCTCTTTCAGAAGGGCCTGATCTATCGGGGCACCCGGCTGGTGAACTGGTGTCCGCGTTGCCTCACCGCCCTTTCCGACCTGGAGGTGGAACATGAGGAAGAATCCGGCTACCTCTGGTACATCCGCTATCCCCTCCTGGACGAAAGTTTCACCGGCCCCGGCCCCTGGGGCAGCGGGCGCTGGGCCGAGGGGGCGCAGGAGTTTATCACCGTGGCCACGACCCGGCCGGAGACGCTCCTGGGCGACACAGCCGTGGCCGTGCATCCCGAGGACGAGCGTTTCTCGGCCCTGATCGGCCGGAGAGCGGTTCTGCCTGGCGTGAGTCGTATCATCCCCATCATCGCCGACGAGGCGGTGGACCCGGCCTTTGGCACCGGCGCGGTCAAGGTGACCCCGGCCCACGACCCCGTGGATGACGAGATCGGCCGACGCCACGGCCTTCCGGCCGTGAACATCCTGGAAGCCGATGCCCGGACGAACGAGGAGGCCGGCCCCTACGTCGGGCTGGACCGCTACGAGTGCCGCCGGCGCATTGTGGAGGATCTAAAGCGCGAGGGCCTGCTCCTCAAGGTCGAAGACTACCGACACGCCCTGGGACATTGCCAGCGCTGCCATACCGTGGTGGAACCGCGCATCTCCACCCAGTGGTTCGTCCGCATTCGCCCTTTGGCCGAAGCGGCCATCGCCGCCGTGCGTGACGGGCGCATCCGTATCATTCCCGAACGGTTCAACAAGGTTTACTTCGACTGGTTGGAAAACATCCGCGACTGGTGCATCTCGCGCCAATTGTGGTGGGGCCATCGCATCCCGGTGTGGTACTGCGACGACTGCGGCGGCCAGACCAGCACGCTCGAGGATCCCACGGTTTGCGCCTATTGCGGCAGCCCTCGGATTCGCCAGGACGAGGACGTGCTCGACACCTGGTTTTCCTCCGGACTGTGGCCCTTCTCCACCCTGGGTTGGCCGGAGGACACGGAGGACTATCGCCTCTTCTACCCGACCACGGTGCGCGAGACCGGTTACGACATCCTTTTCTTCTGGGTGGCCCGCGAGATCATGCTGGGGTTAGAGATGACCGGCCAGGTCCCTTACCGCATCGTTTACCTGCACGGCCTCATCCGTAACGAGTATGGGCAAAAGATCAGCAAATCCATGCCCGATGCCGAACGCTACGACCCTCTCCTCATCATCGAGGAGTACGGGGCTGACGCCCTGCGCTTCACCATGGCCACCTCCTCCACGCCGGGGAACGATATGAACCTGGACCCCCGCCGCATCGAGGGACCGCGTAACTTTGCCAACAAAATCTGGAATGCGACCCGCTTTGTGGTAAGCAACCTGCAGGAGGAAAGGGCTCAGGGATCAGGGCTTGGGGGGGGAGAAGGCAAAGAGCAGGCTTTGGACCTGCCAGAGCGCTGGATTCGCTCCCGTTACCACCGCCTGGTGGCTGAGGTGAATGCCCTGATGGAGGCCTTCCAGTTTGGCGAGGCCGGCCGGCGCATCTACGACTTCCTCTGGGGCGAATTCTGCGACTGGTACGTGGAGGTAAGCAAGTTGCGCCTCTACGGGAAGGACGAAGCCCGCGCCAAGACGGCCCGTCGTACTCTCCTGGAGGTGCTGGAAGGTTTGCTGCGTCTCCTGCACCCCTTTATGCCGTTTGTCACCGAGGAGTTGTGGCAGCACCTTACCGGCACGCCCTATGCCCAGGGGAAGGACTATGGGCCGGCCCTGATCATCGCTCCCTATCCGGAGGCGGACATCTCTGCCCTGGACGAAGCGGCCGAACGTGACTTTGCCCTGGTGATGGAGGTGGTGCGGGCCATTCGCAATGCCCGGGCCGAGCGTGGGGTGGAACCGGGGCGCCGCATCGAAGCCCTCATCGCCGGCGGCCGGCATGCCGAAATGCTGCGCTCCCAGGCCGAGGTCCTTTCCCACCTGGCCCGTGTGGACCCGGAGCGATTGCAGGTGGTCGAGTATCTGGCCGAACGGCCGCGGCAGGCGGTAGCCCTGGTGGTGGGGGAAGTGGAGACCTTTCTCCCACTGGCCGGAATGGTGGACCTTTCTGCCGAGCGGGACCGGTTGCAGGCGGCTCTGGCGGAGGTGGAGAAGGAAAGGGCCCGGGCGGAGGCGAAATTGAAGAACACCGATTTTGTGCAAAAGGCCCCGCCCGAGGTGGTGGAAAAAGAGCGCCGGCGGCTGGCCCTGGCCGAGGAGGAGCGTTCTCGCCTGCTGGCCCGGCTGAAGGAACTGGCGGAATAGGGCCGACAGGTAGTTGCAAAAAGGAGGTCGGAACGGTTCGCCATCTTTTGCACCTTTTGTTTCTCCTGGTCCTTCTGCTGCCGGCCGGGGATGTTTCCTCCTTCCCCGGAGAACAGGGCAGCCCGACGGGCCGCCCTTATCCTGCTGCGGGAAGGGCGTACAGGAGGGAAATTCGCGCCTTCTGGGTGGATGCCTGGCACGACGGTATCAAGACGCCGGCCCAGATCCAACAACTCATCCAGGACGCCCACACGGCCAACATCAACACCCTGATCGTTCAGGTGCGCCGGCGCGGCGATAGTTACTACAACGAAAGTCTAGAGCCCCGTGCCGCCGATAGCGCCCTTGCTCCCGCCCCCTTCGATCCCCTGGGCGAACTTCTGGAGGCAGCCCACTCGGCTTTTCCGCCCCTCCAGATCTATGCCTGGGTAACGGCCTTCCCGGTGTGGACGCCCACCTACACCACCACCGACACCACCCGCCATGTCTACTTCCGCCACGGATACGGCCGAACCTGGGATGACCCCGACAACTGGCTCACCTACCGTTATAACGGGGGAGAGCCCGCTGCGGACTATCAACTGGACCCCGGCCATCCGGCCGCCGCCGACTACACCGTGGATGTCTGCCTCTACCTGCTCCAGCACTATGACATAGATGGGCTGATCCTCGATTACATCCGTTATTACAACCAGGACTATGGCTACAACAAGATCAGCGTGGACCGTTTCCATGCTGCCTACGGCGGGGCCGGCCTGCCGGATCCGACCGACCCCAACTGGATGGCCTGGCGTCGGGAGCAGGTCACGGCGGTAGTACGCCGTCTCTACCTGGAGGCGCTGGCGGTGAAGCCGGACCTGGTCCTGGGGGCGGCCACCATCGCCTGGGGAGACCTGCCTGCCCAGTGGGAGAATTCCAGCGCTTACCAAAGCGTTTTCCAGGACTGGCGGGCCTGGCTGGAGGAGGGTATCCTGGACATCGCCATGCCGATGAACTATGACCGCGAGCACCTGCCGCCGCAGGACCAGTACTTTCGCCATTGGGTGGAGTGGGAGAAGGACCACCCATATGGGCGGGGAGTGGCTGTGGCTCAGGGGGCCTGGATCAACTATATTACCGGCACACTCACCCAAACGTATGTGGTGCAGTCCCCTTCCCAGGCCGGCCATTATGCCTTAGGAATCGGTTTCTACTCCTACGCCAGCACCAACGTCGGCGGCCGGCCCAATAGCGAGTTGTACCAGGCCCTCTCCCAGCAGGGCCCCTACGGCGACCCGCCTTTTCCCACCTGGGTGGAACCGCCCACCCTGACCTGGAAGACGGCGCCTACCACCGGCCATCTGATGGGCTGGGCGGTTGGGCCGGCCGGCTTCCTGGACCGGACCGTGGTCACCCTGACGAGTTCGGCAACCCTTACCCGCACCTTGCTCACCGACGGGAACGGCTTCTTCGGGGCGGTGGACCTTCCGCCGGGGGACTATGCGGCCGAAGTAAAGGGGGCGGACTGGAGGTATCACCGGCTCATCGGGAGGGTGGTGGCCGGCCAGGTGACCCGGCTTCGGCCGGATACGGAGGACTGGCCTTACCATGTCTACCTGCCCCTGCTCCGGCGGAAGAGCGAGGTGAGAAGATGAAGCGTATCCTCATTGTGGATGACGAACCCAAGATTGTCCACGGTCTCAAGCCGTACTTCCGCCAGGCCGGTTTCGAGGTCCTTACCGCCTACGACGGCCTGGAAGCCTTGCGGATCGCCCGACGTGACCGACCGGACTTGATCGTGCTTGACCTCGCCCTCCCCGAAATGGATGGCCTGGACGTCACCCGCACCTTGCGACAGGAGGGCAACTTTGTGCCCATCATTATGCTCACCGCCCGGGTCGAGGAAGTGGACCGGCTGGTCGGGTTGGAACTGGGTGCAGATGATTATGTACCCAAGCCCTTCTCCCCACGTGAACTGGTGGCCCGAGTGCGGGCGGTGCTGCGTCGGGTGGAGGGCCCCCGGCCGGCCCGTGAAGTGGTCGTTGCCGGCCCCTTCCGCGTTGACGTGGATGGGCACACCGTCGAGGTGGACGGCCGGCCGGTGGAATTGACCCCCACCGAGTTCCGGCTTCTCCTGGCCCTGGCTCGACATCCCGGCCTGGTGCTCTCCCGGGACCGGCTGATGGAACTGGCCCGCGGCGAGGAATATATCGTTGAGGAGCGCACCGTGGATGCCCATATCAAGAACCTGCGGCGGAAGGTCGAACCCGATCCTTCCCACCCGCGTTATATCGTCACCGTCTTGGGCGTTGGTTACAAACTGGCCGTCTGAATGTTTCGGGGAGGACGTAGCAGTTACCGAATAACTAACCTTTTCGTTACAAACCCACCCCAACCATTTGACGAGGAGACGAGAATGATGTATACTATAGACGCGCTTGGTATTAGCGCCGAAGTGGGTTCGCGGAGACTCGAAACGGGCGTGGAGAGGATGTAAGACCCTGCGGGGCGATCCTCGTTGAAGCGTCAAAAGTGGCTGAAGAAAGGCAGCCAGCCAGACTTGCAATTTAGGCAGGTTTGGTAAACCAGG
>JASFBA010000034.1:0-59309 GCA_036172265.1 Chloroflexia bacterium | reverse complement strand
CTATGGATTCGAACGGCCGGCCGCACATCAGTTACTACGACTACACCAACTCCGACCTGAAGCACGCCTATTTTGACGGCGCCTCCTGGCACATCGAGACGGTGGATAGCGTAGGACGGGTGGGCGAGGACACCTCGCTGGCCCTGGATTCGGCCGGCCGGCCGCACATCAGTTACTACGACGAGACCAACTCCGACCTGAAGTACGCCTCTTTCGACGGCGCCTCCTGGCACATCGAGACGGTGGATAGCGCAGGAGACGTGGGCAAGTACACCTCCCTGGCCCTGGATTCGAACGGCCGGCCGCACATCAGTTACTACGACTGGGGCAACGGCGACCTGAAGTACGCCTCCTTCGACGGCGCCTCCTGGCATATCGAGACGGTGGATAGCGCAGGATGGGTGGGCGCGTACACCTCCCTGGCGCTGGATTCGAACGGCCGGCCCCACATCAGTTACTACGACTACACCAACTCCGACCTGAAGCACGCCTATTTTGACGGCGCCTCCTGGCACATCGAGACGGTGGATAGCGCAGGAGACGTGGGCAAGTACACCTCCCTGGCCCTGGATTCGACCGGCCGGCCGCACATCAGTTACTACGACGAGACCAACTCCGACCTGAAGCACGCCTATTTTGACGGCGTCTCCTGGCACATCGAGACGGTGGATAGCGTAGGACGGGTGGGCGAGGACACCTCGCTGGCCCTGGATTCGGCCGGCCGGCCGCACATCAGTTACTTCGACTCCACCAACACCGACCTGAAGTACGCCTATTTTGACGGCGCCTCCTGGCACATCGAGACGGTGGATAGCGCAGGATACGTGGGCTTGGACACCTCCCTGGCCCTGGATTCGAACGGCCGGCCGCACATCAGTTACTACGCTACCTACGCCGCCCTGAAGTACGCCTATTTTGACGTCTCCTGGCACATCGAGACGGTGGATAGCGCAGGATACGTGGGCGCGTACACTTCCCTAACACTGGACGCTTCCGGGCAGCCACATATCGGCTATTACGATGTCTCTAACTGCTCCCTAAAGTATGCACGTGGGTTGAGCAGCTTCGCCGACTGGTCCCGCCTTGCCTTCGCCTCCTACCGCGATATGAACTGGGAAATCTACGCCGCCCGGGGCGATGGGGCCTATCCGACCCGCCTGACCGCCAACAACAAGATCGATTCCCGCCCCGAGTTCAACCGGGGCGCCACCCAGATCGCTTTCTACTCCAACCGCGACGGTAACTATGAAATCTACAAGATGAACGCCGACGGAAGCGCCCAGACCCGCCTGACCTGGACCTCCTTCCCCGAATACCAGCCCTCCTGGTCGCCCGACGGCAGCCGTATCGTCTACTGGGGCTACCCCGATTCCCAGACCAACGCCGAAATCTACGTCATGAACGCCGACGGCTCGGGCCAGACCCGACTGACCTGGGACCCGGCCTGGGACGGCCACCCCACCTGGTCGCCCGACGGGAGCCGTATCCTCTTCGCCTCGAACCGCAGCGGTGGCTATGAACTGTGGACAATGGCCCCCGACGGCACCGACCTCCGCCAGTTGACCTTTGGAATCAACTATGCCGCCTACCCCGATTGGTCGCCCGACGGCAGCCGCATCGCCTTCAACGACGACTACAACGGCGACGGCTGGTTCGACCTGGCGGTCATCAACGCCGACGGGACGGGCCTTGTCCATCCTCTGGGTGCTTCCCCGACCAGCTACGACCGCCTGGCCCCGGCCTGGGCCCCCCACGGAAGCGACCTGGCCTTTGCCCGGATCCAGTACATCTACTACCAAGGCAACTGGTACTGGGTGGATGCCTATATCTACGACCTGGACCTCTCCACCAACGCGACTTATCTCCTGGTGGACTCGGGCTACGACTGGTGGCCGGACTGGCAGCCCACCGATGTGTGGCCCCCTGCCTCTCAAATGGCTCCGCTCCCGACCTGGTCCGGAACGACCTTCTCCGTCTCCTGGTCCGGAAGCGACGCCGGCGGGGTCGGCCTGCGCTCCTACGACGTAGAGTACCGCGACGGGCTGGGCGGCACCTGGACCAACTGGCTGTGGGATACCTCCCAGACCTCGGCTGTCTTCACCGGTGTAGACGGCCATACCTACTACTTCCGTTGTCGTGCCCGCGACTATGCCTTCAACGTGGAGCCTTATCCCGAGGACTATGAAACCTCTACTACCGTGGATGCGACCCCGCCCACCTCGGCCGCTTCTTCGCCGGAATATGCCTCTTCGCCGACTTTCCTGGTCTCCTGGAGCGGGAGCGACGCTGCCTCCGGCATCGCCTCCTACGACATCCAGGTGCGCGACGGGGCCGGCGGGGCCTGGACGAACTGGCTGGTCGAGACGGCCGAGACCTCCGTGCTTTTTTCCGGGGAACTCGGCCACACCTATTACTTCCGGAGCCGGGCTCGGGACCGCGTCGGCAACCTGGAGGCCTTCCCCGGCGGCGACGGCGATACCCATACCCACACCCCCCAATATACCCTGGTGGGGTATACCCTGAACATCCGGGAGGAGCCGGTGGCTCTGGCCCGGGTGGAGGCCGAACCGCCGGCCCTGAATTCAGCCCTCTCGCGGAGCGACGGCGCCTTTGCCCTCTACTTCAACCTGACCGGGACTTACGCCCTGAGCGTGACCCGAAGCGGCTTCGGAACGCTTCCGCCGATGCAGGGCGTTACCGTGCCGGTCGTGGAGACCCCTTTCTTCTACCTCCCGCCGCTGGATGATGCCGTCGCCGACGGTGGCTTTGAAGCAGGGGACCTTTCGGCTTGGAACCCGGCCGGAGAGATCTCCCCCACGCTTTCCATACCCGGGCATACCGGCGATTATGCTGCCCTGCTGGGCGGCTCCGTCCCGCCTCCTGTGGTGACCCCCACGGAGGCCTTGAGCACAAGTGCGGTGCTCACCGCCTCGGGCGGGGTGCTGACCCTTCCTCTGGCCGTGTTGGAAGTGCCGGCCGGAGCGATAAGCGGGACGGCCGTCTTCACCCTGAGCGGGGTGCCCACGGTGACCGGCTTGCCGGAGCAGGATGTGGGGCTACATTTCTCCTGGGTGGCGGCGCTTACCGATGGGACGCCGCTCACCGCAACCCTCCTTCCGCTGACGCTCACGGTGCGCTATTCCGATGCCGCTTGGCAGGCGGCCCAGGTAGCCGGGGAGGAGACGCTGCATCTGTGGCGCTACGACCCGGTGAGCGCGACCTGGGTGGTGCTCCCCACCACATTGGACCCGGTGAGCAATACGGCCGTGGTGACGACGGCAATGGCGGGACTCTATGCCCTGGCGGGGGACCCCTACGCCGGGCCATGGGCAAGCCGCCTCGTGCAGGAGGTGGAACTCCCGGCCGGCGGGACGCTCTCGCTCCTCTACCACGTGGTCGGGGCAGAGATGCCCACCGATACCCTGCGGGTAGTGCTGGCCGGCCCGACCCAGACGATCACCTACACCTTGGCCCTGACGGAGAGCGGCTGGGTGCACCGCTTCTGGGATCTGCCGGCCGGCCTGGGACCCACGGCGACGCTCTCCCTGGAGTGGCTTCAGGGCGGCCGGGAACGGTTGGGGGTGCTCCTGGATGAAGTGAGCCTGGGGACGGCGGCGGTGGGCGGATACGCCATCTACTTGCCGCTGGTCCTGCGCTGAGGGGGATAACAGGGGGCCGGCCGGAAAAGTCCAGGCCGGCCCCCTATTTGCAATTGTCTTTTGCCTGATATAAAATAGTGGGTGAACTGCTTGCTGGAACAGGGCTGGCTTGGAAGGCTACCTGGAACCCGGAAGCCTCTTTCGAAACCCGCTGGCCTGCGAAAGCCGGGCTTGGTAAGTAGGTAGGGATTTTCGGATACTTGGGGATGGCAAGTTGGGCGGAAATTTCTTTGGCATCGGCTTTGGCGAACTGCTCTTCTTGGCCGTTCTGGCCCTTCTCATCTTTGGCCCGAAACGGCTGCCCGAGATCGGCCGGGCCATCGGGCGCTTCCTGCGGGAGTTCCGTCGGGCCACCGGAGGTCTCGACCGGGAGGTGCGGGAGTGGATGAGTTTGACCGAGGAGCGGCCGGCCACCCCTACCGCCCCCGCCGACCTTCTCCCTCCCCCGGAGGAAAAGGAACCTCCACCGAAGATCGAACCGTCCCCTCCTACCCGGCCCGGATGAGGTGGGCGATGCCCAGTCCTTTCCGCCGCCAGTCCTCTGCCTCCGTCGCTCGACCGGATGAGCAGGGAAAGATGTCCCTCCTGGAGCACCTGGAGGAACTGCGCCGCCGCCTCCTCATCTGTCTCGTCGCGGTGGCGCTGACCACCATCGTGGCCCTGATCTTCACCGATTCCCTGATGGAGGTACTCCTGCGCCTGGCCGGGCCGGATATCCATATCCAGGCCATCGAGGTTCCGGAAAAGTTCACCACCAGCCTTCGCCTGGCCTTGACCGTAGGGATTGCCCTAGCCATGCCCGTTCTGGTCTACCAGGTCTGGCTTTTCCTGCGGCCGGCCCTCTTTCCGCACGAAAGGCGCTATATCCTCATCGGCCTGCCCCTGGTCACGCTCTTTTTTATAGGCGGCGTGCTCTTTTCCTACTTCCTGGCCTTGCCGGCCGCCCTGCGCTTCCTCCTGAACTTTGGCACCGGCCTGGTCACCACCCAGCCGCAACTGGGACCTTATCTCTCCTTCATTTCCACCCTTCTTCTCTGGAGCGGCATCAGTTTCGAACTGCCCATCTTCCTTTTCTTCCTGGCCAAAATCCACGTCCTGGATTGGCGACGCCTGGCCCGCTGGCGCAAGTACGCTTTTCTCATCATCTGCATTGCAGCGGCGATCATCACGCCGACCCCCGACCCGGTCAATATGATAATCGTGGCCGTACCGCTGTACCTGCTCTATGAACTCGGCCTCCTCCTGGCCCGGCTGGCTTGAAGATCAACGGATTCTCCGGCGAGGTATGAACATTCCCCAACCCGGTTCGCCTACAAAGCGGCCTTCCCGGACAACCGGCCGGCCACGCACAAGCACGTGGCGAGGATGGCCCACGACCTCCCACCCTTCGTAGGGGCAATAGTCTACCCGCTGATGCAGCGTTTCGACCCCCAGGGTAACCTTCCGGGATGGGTCCCAGATCACCAGGTCGGCGTCAGCACCCGGGGCAATGGTCCCCTTACGCGGGTACAGGCCGAAGAATCGGGCCGGGTTTGTGGCCGTCAGGGCGACAAAGGCCTCCGGAGGAATCCGTCCTTTCCCCACCCCTTCGCTCCAGAGGAGCGCCAGGCGCGTCTCGATCCCCGGTGCGCCGTTGGGAATGAGGGAAAAGTCCTCCCGGCCGCGTTCCTTCTGCCCGCGATAGTTCCAGGGACAGTGGTCGGTGGAAAGGAGGTCAATTGCGCCCTGGGCCAGGGCCGACCAGAGGGCCTGTCGGTCGGCCTCCTTCCGAAGCGGCGGGGTGAGGACATACTTGGCTCCCTCGAAGCCGGGGCGGGCATACTCTTCCTCGGTAAGCAGGAGGTAGTGCGGGCAGGTCTCGACATAGACCTGTTGCCCCTGAGTTCGTGCCCGACACACTTCCCCCAGGGCCAGCCGGGTACTCAGATGGGCAATACAGACAGACGTGCCGGCCACCCGGGCCAGGGCCAGGATGCGCCGCACCGCCTCGGCCTCGGCCGCGTCCGGCCGGGCCTGGGGATGGTAGCGCGGCTCCCGCTTCCCGGCCGCAAGGAGTCCCCGGGTGCAATGCTCTACGATGGCCCTGTTCTCGCAGTGCACCAGCGGCATGGCTCCGGTTTCCCGGGCCACCTCCAGGAGGCGCAGAATCTCCCTGTCCTCCAGGTAAAGGGCCGGGTAGACGGTATAGAGTTTGAAACTGGCATAGCCTGCCTCGACCAGGCCCGGCAGGGCGCGGAGCGTCTCCTCGGAAGCATCGGTGACCGCCAGGTGCAGGGAGTAATCCACGGCCACTTTGCCGTCGGCCTCGGCCCGGCGCAGGGCTACCGCTTCCTCCAGGGGATGCCCGCGCTCCTGGGTGGCGAAATCCACCACTGTGGTCGTTCCGCCATAGGCTGCGGCAATGGTGCCGCTGGTGAAATCGTCGGTGGAGATGAGTTCGCCCACCGGCATTTGGAGATGGACGTGGGTATCCACTCCGCCGGGGAGGACGTAGCAGCCGGAAGCATCCAGGACCTCGCCCTCCGGCCGGCCCTCTCCAGGGATGAGCAGGGCGGCAATACGCCCTTCCCGGCAGAGGATGTCGGCCGGGAAACTTCCCCCGGCCGTCACCACCGTGCCACCGACGATCAGCAGGCTGTTGCCTTTCATCTCAGGTATCGAAGATGACCGTCGCCGTCCAGAGGCCGGCGGGGTCCTGTTCAATGCGGAGGTTATGGTAGGTGGCCGCCTTGATGCCGGTACGCCAGCGGTGGCGGGCCGGATCGAAGGTCTCCCCGGCGACTTCGGCCTCCAGGTGTGTCTCGTCGAGTGAGAGGATGTCGAAGCGGCAGGGCAAGAAATATTCCACCTCGATCCGGTAGAGGAGTTCGCCCAGCCAGGCCACCAGCACCTCCTCGCGGTCGTGGCCCTGCACGGCGATGGTGCGCTTCTCTCGAGGCTCCACGGCCGGCAGGTCGAAGTAGAGGGAACACATCCCCTCAGCGGCATTGGCGTAAAGTTCGGGCAACGTCCGACCCCAGACCTGGAGTCCCAGGTCGGCAGTATGATCGATGGAACGATAGCGAGGGTGGGGCATGGCCTTCAGTCTCGTTCCTCGTGGCGCCGGCCGCCGTAGGGCAGGAAGAGGCTGAGGAGGCTCTGCCGGGCGGTGGGAATCTGGGCTCCCAGGGCCTCCAGTTCTTTGAGGCGTTCGTCGCGGCGGGCCCGCCAGTCGGCACCGGCTGCCCGTGCCTTTTCCACGATGTGCTGGAGGTATTCTCCGGCGTTTCCCGCCTCAGCCAGTTCCCGACGCATCTCCCCCAGGATGGTAAGCAGCCGGTCGAGCCAGGAGAGGACCGGTTGGCGGTTGGAAAGGCAGGTCTGGTAAAAGTCGGCCGGCCGGGCGTTCAGGAGTTGTTGCAGGTGGCGGAAAGCCGGGTCGGCCAGGAGTTTGAGATCCCGCCAGGCCGCGCTGGTGCCGATGGTGGTGAGCATGGCTGCGGCCAGGAGGTAAGGAACATGGTCCAGTCCGGCCAGGAGCCCGTCGTGTTCCAGGGCGTCCATGAAGAAGGGCTCTGCCCCGACCAGGTAGGCCAGGTCCTGGACGGTATCCACCGCCTGGCTGGAGGCCCGGATGCCGGGGGTGATGCAATAGACGGCTCCCTGGAAGAGGTCGGCCCGGGCAGAACGGAGGCCGGATTCCCAGTCCACCTCCCGGTCCGGTAGGAAGACGGGATGTCCTCCGACGAAACTGACTTCCGGCGGAAGCAGTTCTTCGGCCCAGCGGAGCACCTCGACCTTGCTGCTGGAGGTATCGGTGACGATGACCTGCGGCTTCAGGAGCGGGGCGATGCCCTGGAGGGTATCGCGGATGGCCGGGCCGCTTTGGGCGATGAGCACCAGGTCGGCCTCCTCCACAGCCTCCCTCAAAGTATAAGCGGCACGGCCGACGGCCCGGCGGGAAAGGGCTTCCTGGGCCACGCGAGGCTCCGGGTCATAACCTACGACCAGGACCTCCGGCCGGCGGCCCTTGCCCGTCGTCGCCCCCTGCAAGGCCAGCCCCAGCGAACCGCCCACCGCGCCCAAACCGATGATGGCTACCTGAATCATCGCTTGCCTCCGTCATTTTGTCTTCATCATAACACGGAGCGGGCAAAAGGTCAAGAAAGTTGCATTCCAGGACAAAATAGAGTATAATAAAAGGGTCAGGTTTATTTCTTCTGAGGAAGCCCTATGCATCCATCGGAAGAAGAGGTTGGCCGGAAGCCCTCTATCCTGGTGGTGGAACGCGACCCCCACATCCTCAGCCAGGTCCGCCACATCCTGGAACGGGAGGGCTACGAGGTCCATACGGCCACGGCCGGCCGATCCGGGTGGGATCTTTTCCAGAGCGCCTCTCCCGACCTGGTTCTCCTGGGGTGGGAACTGGCCGACATGGCCGGGCTGGACCTCTTGGCCCAGATCAAGAAGAGCGGTCGCTACGTTCCGGTGGTCGTGCTGGCCGGCGCTTCGGAAACGGCAGCGATCGCCGCCCTGCGGCACGGGGCCGACGACTACCTGAGCAAGCCGCTTTCCCCAGACGAGGTCCGGGAACGGGTACGCCACAACCTGGAGAAAGGAGAGCAGGCTCATGCTCAGGCTGCTTTGAACGAACAGTTACGACGGCAACTGGCGACCCTCTCCTCGTTGCGCGAGGTGGCCCGCGAAACCAGCGTCACCGCCGACCTCTACGAATTGCTCCATCGCGTTCTGGAGCAGACGCTGCGTAACCTGGAACTCGATGCCGGCATCATCTTCACTTCTGAGGACGGCGACCTGGTGCCGCTGGCCCATCGCGGTCTTCCCCAGGCCATCGCCTCCGCCCTCACTCGTCGCCGTCTCACCTGGGGCGACCCCTCGCTCAAGCCTCTCCAAGAGGCTACCGGAGCCGTACGGACGCGCAGTGGAGAGCAACGAGGTGGACCGCTCAGCCTGGCCGTCGGCTACGCCTTCACCGCCGTCGTGCCTCTCTGGGCGCAGGGACGGCGCTGGGGGCTTCTGGAAGTGGCCGGACGGTCGGAACGCTCGGACAAAGACCTGGAGGTGCTCACCACCGTGGGCCAGCAACTGGCGGTCGTCCTGGCCAACGCCCGGCTGCAGGAAACGGCAGCCCTGCGGGTACGGGAACTGGCCCTTCTGAACGAGGCCTGCTTAGCCCTGACCTCGGACCTGGACCTGGAGCAGATTCTCACCACCATTATGATGCGTACCAGCGACGTGATCGGTGTGGTGACCGGTTCCCTGCTCCTGGCGGATGAGGAAAGCGGCGAACTCATCTTCCGTATCAGCCTGGGGGGAAATGCCGAGCGCCTCCTCTCCCGACGTATCCCGCCCGGCCGGGGCATCGCCGGCTGGGTCTTTCGGCATGGCCAGTCCCTCCTGGTCCCCGATGTGCACCAGGATGCCCGCTATTACCCGGAGATTGACCGTTACACCGGCTTCCTCACCCGTTCCGTCCTCTGCGTGCCGCTGCGCGTGCGCGGACGGTCCCTCGGGGTGATCGAACTGGTCAACAAGATCACCGGAGAATTCACCGAAAGCGACCTCCGTCTTCTGGAATCGGTGGCCGCGCTGATCGCCACCGCCATCGAGCAGAGCCGCCTGCAGGAGTGGACGACCTCCTTCGTCCTGATCGACCCGCTGACCCGTCTGCCGAACCATCGCTTCTTCCTGGAGGCGCTGGAGCGCGAATCGGCCCGCTGCCGCCGCTACAGGCGAACCTGTAGTCTGCTCCTTCTAGGAGTAGACCGACGCCTGCCCTTGCCCGACACCCGATGGCGCGAACTGGCGGATGTCCTGCGCCGGGCACTGCGCCAGTCGGACCTCCTTTGTCGGCATGCCCAGGGGCATTTTGCGGCCATTCTGCCGGAGACCTCGGCGGAGGGGGCGCACGCTTTGGCCGGCCGGCTGATGGAGGAGATTCGCCGGGCCGGACTGCAGGAACCGGCCGGCGTCTCCCTAGCCGACCACGTGCGCTGCGGCCAGGCCACCTTCCCTGAGGATGTGGACGACCCCAAGGACCTCTTGGTGCAGGCGGAAAAGTCCCTGGGGCAGGCCTGGCGGCGGCAGCCATAGCCTACGCCGTCAGGTTCCTTCGGGGCAATGGATGGCTTGAAAGGAGGTGAGGCCTTATCGCAGAAGCGTCCGGAGTAATTGGAGTACCTTACCTGAGCAACTAGGAGGTGCAAAGTGTTCTGCCCATGGTGTGGGGCGCAGAATCCGGAGGCGGCGGTTGTCTGTCAGAACTGCGGCCGGGCCCTACAGCCGGCAGCAGGTCCTCCCCCGGTCGTCCCAGCACAGCCGGCCGGGGAATACCCCCAGGGCTTCTTCGGCAAACTCTTCGACTTCTCCTTCCGAGGCTTTATCACCCCGACGATCGTTGCCATCATCTACGGCATCCTCATCGTCCTGCTTGGCCTGGCAACCATCGGCACCATCGTTATGGCTTTCCGTGCAGGAGGCGCCGCAGGCGTCATTACCCTTATTCTGTCCCCTATTATCTTCTTCATCTATCTGATCTTCGCCCGAGTATGGCTGGAGGTTGTCGTCGTCCTCTTCCGCATCGCCCAGGATGTTGGGGAAATCGCTCGGCTGAAGAAGGGGTAAAGCCCCTGCTTCCCAAAGGAAGGGGCCGGGGCAGGTTCGGAGGCCTGTTCCGGCTCCTTCCTTCAGAACTCCGGGCCCGAGGCAGCCGGGATGCCGGGGATGCTGCGGGCCGCACGCACTCCACGAAGGATGGCTTCGGCCACGACTTCGGCAGCGTAGGCGCCAACGAGGTTCACATCGGCCCGGCGAGGGCCGGTGGCCAGGCAGAAGAGGGTGTCGCCGTCCAGGAGGGTATGGGCCGGCCGAATCGTCCGGGCGATGCCGTCGTGGGCCATTCCGGCCACGAAGTTGGCCTGAGGGACATCCAAGGCGGCGTTGGTGGCCACCACCCCGATGACGGTGTGGGAAAAGGCTAGAGCGGCCCGACCCAGGAAACGGCGCATAAGGGCCAGGGTATCGGCAAAGCCCGGCCCCAAGGGAGCACGCGTCCCGGCGATGATTCGCCCACTTTTCGGGTCCACCACATCCCCCAAGGCGTTGACGGCAACGATCGCCCCAACGACCAGCCCACCGCTCAGGGCCACACTGGCCGTACCCAGCCCGCCTTTCATGCAGCGGGCCATCCCCAGCAACTTGCCTACCGTGGCCCCGGTGCCAGCACCCACGTTCCCCTCGGCTACCGGGCCGTCGGAGGCCGATTGGCAGGCGGCGTAGCCCATTGCCGCATCGGGCCGGACGGTGGGGTCTCCCACGGCCAGGTCGAAGAGGATGGCCGCCGGGACGATCGGCACGCGGGCCACGCCGGTGTCGAAGCCGATGCCGTGTTCCTCCAGGTAGCGCATCACCCCATCGGCAGCAGCCAGGCCGAAGGCGCTTCCGCCGGCCAGGAGCACGGCATGGGCCTGGGAGACCAGGGGATGGGCCGGCCGGCAAAGGTCCGTCTCGCGGCTGCCAGGCGCCCCCCCGCGTATGGCTACCCCCACGGTGGCCCCCTGTTCACAAAGCACCACCGTGCATCCGGTCAGTGCCCGTTCATCCGTGGCCTGCCCCACCCGAATGCCGGGCACATCGGTGATCGCCCCTCGAAGCACCCGCTTGGGCATCTTTTCCTCCTCATAATTTAGGGTCCATGGCTTAGGGCCCAGGGCTTGGGGTCCAGAGCCTAGGGCCCACGACCCTGAGCCCCGAGCCCTGTCTCTCTATCCCCTCCTCCAAACCCCAGGCCCCAGGGCTCTGAGCCCTAAGCCCTATTATACCCCATTTGACGCCCTCCTGCCCCCATGCTATACTATCGCCCGAAACGCTTGTCCATAACGGAGGTAAAAAATGCCCAGGGAACGGGTTTTCTCCGGCATTCAGCCGACCGGGATTCTCCATCTGGGGAACTACCTGGGGGCAATCAAAGGCATGGTCGAACTGGTCGATCGCTACGAGTGCATCTATGGCATCGTGGACTACCATGCCATTACCGTGCCCTTTGACCCAGGCGCTCTGCCGGCCAACAAACTGAACGTGGCCATCGGCTACCTGGCCGCCGGACTGGACCCCCAGAAGGCCACCTTGATCGTCCAATCCGACGTTCCCGAACATACCGAATTGGCCTGGCTTTTCTCCTGCATCACCTCGGTCAACAAACTGGAGGACCTCCCCACCCTGAAGGATAAACTCATCCAGACGGGCGGCTTCCTAAGCGCCGGCCTGCTGAACTATCCCGTCCTCCAGGCTGCCGACATTCTCATCTACAAGGCCACGGTGGTTCCGGTGGGCCGGGATCAGAAGGCCCATATCGAGTTCACCCGCGAGGTGGCCCGCAAGTTCAACACCACCTATGGGGAAACTTTCCCTGAGCCGGAGGCTTACTATACCCCTGCCGCCGTCGTCCCCAGCCTGACCGGCGAGGGAAAGATGAGCAAGAGCATCCCCGGAAGTTACATCGCCATTACCGATCCCCCAGAAGTCATTTGGGAGAAACTGGCCCGCACCCTCACTGACCCGGCCCGAGTGCGCCGCAGCGACCCTGGGGAGCCGGAAAAATGCCCGGTCATTTGGACCCTGCACCTCATCTACACGCCGGAGGAAAAGCGTGAGGAACTCGCCCGAAGTTGCCGCACGGCCGGCATTGGTTGCCTGGAGTGCAAGCGCGTCCTGGCCGACGAAATGATCGCCGATCTGGCTCCGGTGCAGGAACGCTGGCGGCATCTCGCCGCCCATCCGGACGAGGTGCGCGAGATACTGCGCGAGGGGGCGGCGCGGGTGCGGCCCATCGCCCAGGCTACTCTGGCCGAGGCCAAGGAGAAGATGGGCTTGGGGAGGATTTGAGGGTTATATTTCCAGAATCTCCGCCCGGCCGCTTTCGGTCTCGTAGACGGCGCAGGTTCGCCGCCCCTTCCATCCCATCACCTCCCCGGGGTTCAGAAGCAGCGTTCGTCCCACCTGCTCCAAGTGGGCCTTGTGGTCGTGCCCGTAGCAAACCAGGTCGTACACCCCTAGGGCGGCCAATCCGGCAGCCAGGCGGGGGTAATGCACCAGGGCGATGCGCCGGCCGGCCAGTTCCACTTCCCCATATACGCCGTGCAAGGTGACCCGGCCCGACTCCCGCGCCACTTGGGCCAGGAGAAGCATGTCGCCATCGTTATTGCCCCGGACGGCGTGGATCGGCCCCGGAAAGCCCTCGATGAGTGCCCGGAGGGTAAAGGGGGCACAGAGGTCCCCGCAGAAGAGCAGAACTTCGCACCCCTGGAGGCGCTCCAAGGCCAGACACAGGTTCTCCAGATGGTCGTGAATATCCGAAAGGACGGCCAGGCGCAATTTTTCACCTCGATTTGACGCTTCGATGACCCTATGTTATGATAAAACAAAACCGGATTTCGGGCAAATTTGGGAGGAAGTGCTATGGAAGAGCGCCCGTTGCTCCTGGTCTATGATCAGGCCACCCAGGAACGCTGGGAACGTCCGCTTCTGGAAGATACCCTGCTTATCGGCCGGGAAGAAAGTTGCGGACTCACGCTGGCCGACCGGCAGGTATCGCGCCGTCACGCCACCATCTACCGGCATGGAGACTGTTATTACATCAAGGATGAGCATAGCCGTAACGGCACCTTCCTCAACGGGGAACTCCTGACCTCGCCTCGTGCCCTGGAGGACGGCGACGAGATCGTCATTGCCTCGCGCTATCGCATCACCTTCGTCGGCAGCGAGTCCACGGCCCCGCTCTACCGGGCCGGCCCCTCCCGGCGAGGGATTTACCTGGACCGGGCCAGCCATCGCGTCTGGGTGGACGGCGTGGAGGTGGTTCCGCCGCTCTCGGCCTCCCAGTATCGCCTGCTGGCCCTCCTGATGGACCGGGAAGGGGCCATCTGCTCCCGCGATGAGATCGTGGACGCCATCTGGCCGGAGGAGTCCATCGAGGGCATCACCGATCAGGCCATCGATGCCCTGGTGCGCCGGTTACGTGCCCGCTTGTCCGAGGCCAGCCCCTCCTGTTCCTATGTCGAGACCGTCCGCGGCCACGGCTTTCGACTGCGACAACCGGAGTAAGTGGCTGCCCCTACCTATGTAATTCCACCACATCCTCATCCTGGAGCACGTAATCCCGTCCCACGGCCTGCCCGTCGAAGACGCTCCGTCCCCAGACGCGGGCCATGCTCAGTTTCTCCAAAAAATCGTGATGGATGCGGCCGGCCAGGTCCTCTACCGTGCTGCCTTTGGGGAGAATAAAGGGCTTTTCCCGGTCCGGTTCCTTCCCCGGCACTTTGGTGTAAACGCGGATGATCTCCAGCCGCTCGAAGATCTCCCGCTTGAGGCTCTCCAGGTGGTGGCCCCCTAGCGCCGAGGCCGGCACAAGCGGCCAGTCCTCCTCCAGAAGCCCCCGGAAGATCCCAAAGAGTTCCTCCCCATGTTCGTCATCGCACTTGTTCGCTACCACCAGGAAGGGCAGAAAGACCATCCCACGCCCTTCGCCGTAGCGCTCCTTCCGGTGGCGGGGGATAATACGGTGCTGTTCCAGCAACGCCACCGCCTCCTCCAGTTGCCCCAGTGGGTCGGTCTCTACATCCACGACCAGGAGGACGAGGTCGGCCCGCCGAATCAGTTGCGGAAGTTCCGGCCCCATGAAATCGCGGCTCAGGGGCGGGGTATCAATGAGTTGGATCTGGACGTTTTCAAAGGTCATCATCCCGGCCGCCGGCTCACGAGTGGTGAAGGGGTAGTCGGCCACCTCCAGTTCCACCCCGGCCAGGGCGGATACCAGGGCCGATTTGCCCACGTTGGCCAGCCCGACGACCGCTACCTGGCCGGCCCCGGCCCGTTCGATCTGGAAGGCCGTTTCCCGCCGCGCCACCTTCCGAGGTGCCTGAGCCTGGGCCCGGAGTTTGGAAAGCCTGCGCCGCAGGTCGCCGATGAGGTGCTCCGTGCCTTTGTGTTTGGGGATGATCGCCAGCATCTCCTGCAGGCAGGCGATCTTCTCCGCCGTCGTTTTGGCGGCGCGATAGCGTTCTTGGGCGGCGAAGTAATCCGGCGGCAGGTTGGTCGGCATGACACACTTCCAACCCAAAATCTCCAGACCCGGCCGGAGATCGGGATAATTTTAGTATAATGGGAATAGGCCAAAGTGTCAATCGGCGTCTATTTTAGTTTCTCTTGCCCGGCAAACTCCCGATACGGCGAAAGGTACTTCAGGACCAGATGGTCTTCTTCCTCCGGCCGGCCTTGTACCATCCGGGACAGGAGTTCTCCCACGCCCGGCCCCAGCATAAAGCCCTGGCCGCACATTCCCACGGCCAGGAGAAAGCCCTCCACCTCCCGTACCCAGCCGACGATGGGGAAGCCGTCGGGCGTCATCGGGTAGAGGCCACGCCAGGTGCGCCGTATGCGGATGTTCTTCAAGCGGGGCATTACCTCCACCATCCGGCGGGCCACCATCGGGAGGAAATCGCTCGTTTCGCGGGTGTCCGTCCCCCAGATGCTCGGGCTGGGAGTGATACAGAAGATGACCTGGCCGGTATAATGCTGGTAGAAATAATAGTTGGCCGAACCGGGGATGGGCCGGATGTCTACCACCATCGGATTCAGGAAACGGGCCACTGGTTCGGTGACGGCCGCTTCGTGCGAATCGGGCCGCACGGGAACTTCCAGGCCGGCCCACCCTGCCACCTCCGCTGCCCAGGCACCGGCCGCGTTGATGACCACTTCGGCTCCGTACTCGGCCCGATCCGTCTTTACCCCGCTCACCCGCCCACCACGGATGAGTAACCCACAGACGTTTTCGGAGAAACGGAACTCGGCCCCCTGTTCCCGGGCGTGCCGGTAAAAGGCGTGGATCGCCAGCAGTGGCGAGGCGTGTCCGTCATCCGGAGAAAAGGTGCCGCCGATGAGTCCCTCCGGGTTGAGGTCGGGAATGACTTCCAGCAGGTCCTCCTTATCCAGCCAGCGGATGTTCAGCCCATAAGCCTGCTGAGTGGCAAGGAGTTCCTTGAGGATTTTCTCTTCCCTCTCTCGGTAGGCAACAAAGGAGTACCCCCCTTTGTACCATTCGATCTCATCTCCGTAGCACTCCTTCCAGGTGGAGATGATCTCGATGGAACGCAGGCAGAGGCGAATCTTGGCCGGATCGGAATGGGTGGCTCGGATACCGCCGATAGCCGCCTTGTTGGATCCCTGGCCGACGCTGGGCAGTCGGTCCAAAACCAGGGTACGCAGCCCGGCCTGGGAGAGGTAGAAGGCGGCCGGTGTGCCAACGCTCCCCGCACCGATGACGATCACATCATAGGTCTTGGACATCGCCTTCCTCCTCGTCCTGAACACCGGCGAAGATGCCCAGCGGCACCTCGATGAAGAGCGGACGCTTCGGCTGGTCCACGACCTCCGCTTCCGGGACGCCCTCCTCACGGAAGAGGCGGTGGATGAGCGGGGTGCAGGTCTTGGCCCCGCAGGCCCCCATCCCGGCCCGCGTGAGCGCTTTGATTTCGCTTATATCGCGCATTCCCTGGCGGATGAGGGCGCGGATTTCACCGGCCGTCACCCGTTCGCAGCGGCAGATCACCACGTCATCGGCGGTACGTTCAACAGGATAGGGAAGCGGCCGGCCTGCTTCCTCCCGCTGTACCCGGAGGCCGGCGATACGCCGGGCATATTCCCGCGGGGCCCGCACCTGGACGGCGATGGTGCGGTCGTTGGCTTTGCGCGCCTTCACGCCGACCACCTCTACCTCGCCCAGGACGTGGCCCTCCGTATCCAGCACGGTTGCCCGATCTCCTACCTCGATGCTCTCCCGGAGGAACTCATAGGGCAGCGTCACTGTGGGGTATTCTGCATCTCGGCGATAGTCCACCAGGGTGATGGCCAGGCCAGGACAGAGCACCACACAGCGTTCACACCCGGTACAGCCCTTCTCCGGGTCCTCGGGCACGAAGGTGGGCGTGCGGCGAATATCGCCCTCGATGCGGATCAGATGGCGCGGGCAGGCCGCTACACAGGGGTCACAAGGTATCTCCTGGAGGCAGTGGAAGACGGGAAAAACGCCGCTTTCGTTTTCGGGAGGGTGCTCCGGGAAAACTTTCCCCGGCTTCGACTTGAGCACCTCGGCCATCTGTACCCAGGCGGCCGGCACTTTTTCTTCCGTTCGTCCCAGAAAACGGGCCATCTCCAGCCCGCGAATCTTGCCGGAGAAGATGGCTGCCGAGGCCTCGGCGATTTCTTCGGCGTCGCCGGCGGCAAAGGCCGGCAGGCCGAACTCCCGGGCCTTCAGGTAGAACTCGTTCACCGGGTCCAGCCCTACGGCGATGAGCACCGTGTCGCACTCAAAGGTGCGCTCGGTTCCGGGGATCGGCCGGAAGCGCTCGTCCACCCGGGCGATGGTGACCGATTCGACCGCTTCCTCTCCATTGGCGCTCAGGATGGTGTGGGAGGTATAGATGGGGACGCCTAAACGGAGGAGTTTATCCTTGTGTACCTTATAGCCCCCACACTCGGGGAGAATCTCGGCCAGCCCGACCACCTGGATGCCGGCTTGCAGGGCGTGGTAGCCGGCGATCAACCCCACGTTTCCCCCGCCGACGATGAAGAGGCGTTCGGCCGGCCGCACGAGGTCCCGGTTGACCAGCGTCTGGAAGGCTCCGGCGCCGTAGACCCCCGGCAGGGTGTTGCCCCGAAAGGCCAGCGACCTCTCCCGCGCCCCGGAGGCGCAGAGGAGCACCTGAGGGCGGACCAGGACGTAGCGTCGGCCCTCGCGCAGGATCCCTACTTTGTGATCGGAGAAGACGGCCAGGGCCGTGCTCCGCAGCCAGGTATGCACACAGTCCAGGGCCCGTACCTCGTTCTCCAAACGGGTGGCGATATCAATGCCCCGCGTGCCGGCGTAGACGGCTTCGGTGGAGCCGAAGAAGCGGTGGGTCTGGAGGACGAGTTTCCCGCCCAAACGGTGTTTATCGTCCACCAGGAGGGTCTCGATGCCACGCCGGCCCAGTTCGATGGCGGCGGAGAGGCCGGCCGGCCCCCCGCCGATGATGAGCGCCGGAACGGAGATTTCCTCGATCTTGCCCATGGCCGGTGCCCGATTCACCCGCGGCAATTCCGGCAGGCCCTCCACCGGCTCTACCCGCATGCCGGGCCGGACCGGCTCCATACACGATTTGACCGGCCGGCCGTTGGCCAGCACCAGACACTGGGCACACTGGCCGTTGGCACAGAAGATGCCCTGGGGAGCACCGTCCTTGGGATGATGGCCGAAGATGCGCACTCCATGGGCGAAGAGGGCGGAGGCGATCGTCTCGCCCTGCCGGGCCAGGAGTTCGCGTCCCTGCCAGAAAAAGGCCACCCGTTCCCGTTCCTCGACCGGAAGGATCGGGTGGCGAGCGATGCGGTGTTCGTTCATCATAGCCTCCTCGCCTGAACATCGGGCCTCGTTGCCGGCCGGTATTATAGCATAACCGGGGGAAGTGCGCATTGGTCGTTCGAGAATATTCGTACTGGACTCGGCAGGTTTCGCCTGGTGGGGTGAAAATATCATCCTGGATTCGTAACTACCTACCACGAAGGCACAAAAATATCCGAAAATCCCCGCTGGGTAGGCGAAGACATTGCCTTTGCCTACCCAGCGTTTATTCAGGAGCAGGGATGTGAACTCTGCGGCCGGCACCGCGAAATCTACCTGAGCGACCCACGAAGGACTGCACCGAAGTTGCCCACCATCCGCCGGCTTATGGAGATTGGATGGCCAATCCGACCTGCGTAGGGATTTGTACAACCGTTTCCGCCCTGCCGGAGATGCTCTTGGCCGAAGCCGAATGGCCGATCCGACCTACCTGCGTTCTATTCATACCGCAGCGCCTCGATCGGGTGGAGGGAAGCGGCTCGCATGGCCGGGTAGATGCCGAAAAAAAGCCCCACCATCGCCGAGAAGCCGGTGGCAAGCAGGACGATCTCGGGGGTCAACACGGCTTGGATCTGCGGCTCGATGCGCGAAACCAGGCCGGCCCCGAACATGCCCAGGACGATTCCCACTGTCCCTCCCAGCACGCTCAGCACCATGGCCTCGATGAGGAACTGCCAGAGGATGTCCCGCCGCTTGGCCCCCACCGCCTTACGAATGCCGATCTCCCGCGTTCGCTCGGTCACCGAAACCAGCATGATGTTCATAATGCCGATCCCGCCGACCAGGAGCGAGATGCCGGCAATCGCCCCCAGGAAGATGGTCAGGATACCGATGATGGAGCCGGCCACCTGAATTACATCTTCCTGGGTGATCAGGGAAAAGTCGTTGTCCTGATAGGTCAGTTTGTGGCGTTCGCGCAAGATCAGGGTCACTTCTTCGATGGCCGGGTCCACACTCTCCTTATCCAGGGCGGAGATGTAGATAAGGGAAACAGGGAAATCGCCGCTGGCCGTGCGCAGGCCGAAGATGCGCGCTGCCGCTGTGGTCAGTGGAAGGTAGACGTAGTTATCTTGGGAAGGACCGAAGCCGCTGGCCCCCTTGGGCTCCATCACGCCGACCACCCGGCAGGGCACGTCCCGCACCTTGATCGTCTGTCCGATGGGATAGCGTTCGCCGAAGAGGGTACGTACAACCTCTTGTCCCAGGACACAGACCCGGCTGAAGGTGGTCAGGTCCTCCGGTTCGATGAAGCGCCCTTCTACGACATGGGCGTTGCGAACATAGGAGTAGTCCGGGGTCACGCCGAGGATGGTAGCCTGCCCCTCGCGTTTGCCGAAGACAACGGTAGCGGAGCGCTGGATGGTCGGGGCCACTGCGGCCACGCTGGGGGCACGGCCGGGGTCGTTCAAGGCCATAGCGTCGCGGTAGGTCAACGGCAGGATGCGCTGCTGCTCGCCGCCGAAGGTGCCGGAAAAGGCGATGATCAGGTTGGAGCCAATGCCCTGGATCTGCCGCTCCACCGTGGCCTGGACACCCTGTCCCAGAGAGAGGAGGGCGATCACGGCGGCCACGCCGATGATGATGCCCAGCATGGTCAGAACGGAGCGCAACTTGTTCGCTCCGAGTGCCCGTAGGGCGATGCGCAGGCTTTCCCAGAGATTCATTCCTCCTCCCTCCGCACAACCGAACGGGCCTGTCGGGGTTGGGTTACCGTCTCCTCCCGGACGAGCCGCCCATCACGAAGGTGGAGGATACGGCGGGTATGCTCGGCGATGGTGCGATCGTGGGTGACGAAGACGATGGTGATGCCCCGTTCCCGGTTCAGGCGCTGGAAGATGGCCATGATCTCCTCGCCGGAGGCGCTGTCGAGGTTCCCGGTGGGTTCGTCGGCCAGGATGATGGCCGGGTCGGTCACCAGGGCACGGGCGATGGCCACGCGCTGCTGCTCTCCGCCGGAAAGTTCGCTGGGGTGATGGTGCAAGCGGTCTCCCAACCCGACCGCCTCCAGTGCGGCGATGGCCCGTTTTCGCCGTCGGCCGGCCCCCACACCGCTGTAGATGAGCGGCAGTTCGACGTTTCGCAGGGCCGTCGTCCGCGGCAGCAGGTTAAAAGTCTGGAAAACAAAGCCGATCTTGCGGTTACGCACCTCGGCCAGTTCGTTATCGGAAAGGGTGTCCACCCGCTGGCCTTCGAGGAGATAGACGCCGGAGGTGGGCACGTCCAGGCAGCCCATAATGTTCATCAGGGTGGATTTGCCCGAGCCGGAAGGCCCCATGATGGCCAGGAGTTCCCCCTGTTCGATCTGGAGGCTGACGCCCCGTAGAGCATGCACCCGCACCTCGCCCATACGGTAGACCTTGGTAATGTTCTCCAGTTGAATGACCGGATGATCGTCCAACGCTTCCCTCTCCTACGGCCGCATACGGATGGGCTGGCCCGAGGAGGCGTCCTGGATGATTCGCTGCAACTGGTCCTGCTGGACCACCCCATGGACAAAGACGGCCTCCCCTTCCTTCAATCCAGAGACAACCTCGATCACTTCTGCGCCTTCCACTCCCAACTGAACGGGCACGCGCTCCAGTTCTTTCCCCAGAAGTACCTTTTCCACGTAGGGCTGCCCATCTTGATCCAGTCGCACTGCCCGGCGCGGAACGATGAGGACGCCCTCTGCCCTCCCGGTAACGATGCGGGCATTGACCGTCAGGCCGGGGCGAAGGTCGGCCTTCCCCAAGTCGGTCAGGCGCAAGCGCACACGATAGGTGATGACCCCCTGGGCGGTGGTGGGAGAGAGGGCCACTTCTTCCACCCGGCCCGGCAGTTCCACGCCCGGCAGCGCGTCAAGCGTGATGCGGGCCTCCTGCCCCACCCGTACCCGACCGATGTCCACCTCGTCCACCTCCACATCCACCTGGTAGGAGGAAAGGTCGGCCAGAATCAGGATGGGGGTGAGGGAGGAGACCTGGTCATAGGGGTTGGCCAGGACGGTGGTGACTACGCCGTCGAAGGGGGCCCGCAAGGTGGCCTTTTCCAACTGGGCCTGGGCCAACTTCAGGGAAGACCGGGCCTGCTCGACCGAAGCCTGGGCGACGGCCAGTTCTTGGGCGGTCGCCCCGTGGAGCAGCCGTTCCAGGTTGGCCCGGGCGGAGGCTACCTGCGCCTGAGCCGTGCGGGCCGAACTTTCTTCCCGCTGTTTGGCTGCCTCATAGGCCAGGCGGGCCTGCTCCATCGCCGCCTCGGCGTTCTCCACGGCTCGCCAGGCCCGCTCTTCCGCCTGGCGGTTCTCCTCCGGGAGTTCCTGTCCGATCTTCTCCAGGCGCTGTTCCAGTTCGCGGTTATCCCAGTAGATCTGGGAGTAGGCGGCTTGAGCGTCGCGCAGGGCGTTGGCAGCCTGCACCCAACTCAGGCGGGCCTGTTCGGTGGCGGCGGCAAGGGTGACCTGGCCCTCCTGCTGGGCGGCCAGGGCCTGGTTCAGGGCGCTCTGCGCAGCGGCGATGTCCTCTTCTCGGGCACCGGCCAGGAGTTTTTGCAAGTTGGCTTCGGCCACTTCCAGCCCGGCCTGAGCCTGGGCCAGTTGCAGTTCCAGGTCCTTCTTCTCCAGGACGGCCAGCGTCTGGCCGGCCCGCACCCGTTCCCCGGTGGAAACGGCGATGCTTTCCAGCCGGCCGGCGATGGAGAAGGAAAGGGTAGCCTGCCGGACCGGAGAAAGGTTGCCGGTAGCCTCGACAACTTCCAGCACCTCCCCCCGCTGCACCCTATAGACCACGCCGCCGGCCAGAGGATCGGGCTGAGGGCGGTTCTGCCAGTACCGGTAGCCGGCATAGCCCAGGGCGGCCAGTACGACCAGAGCGAGGAAATAGTTCCAGTAACGCTTTCGGGTCACGCTCCGCAAGACGATCAGGCCGATCAGGACAACGGCCAGAACGATGATTACAAGCCAAAACCTTTCCATACCCAACCTCCTCATCGGCCGGGCGAATTCTTTTCACTTCTGATATTTTACAATACAAATTATATGACGGCCGGCCGGGATTGTCAAACAGTGATCGTTGGCCGTTCGTCCCTCGCCGCTTAGGAGAATCTCCCCCTAGTATCGAAAACTTCTGCCAGGCAGGCGAAGCCCCTGCTCCCAAGCGCCTGAGAGCACGTTGGCTACCCTTTGAAACCGTCGAGTAAGCGAGGACACTGCCTTCGCCTGCTCCAAGTGTATCACGAGTTTCGGATGGGTTTTCACTCCCATCCGGCCGAAGCGGGCAACGCCTCCACGATGCGGAACGGGTCGCTCGAGACCACGCTGGAGGCATAAAGTTCCATCGCCCCGATGTCGGAAGTGCGGCCTTCCGGGTCGCCGCGGTCCACTACCCGGGCGAGGACGCCGGGGAGGACACTCCAATCCTCTTCCACCGGAACCAGCGGCGGCAGGTACAGGGCCACGTTGAAGGAACGTACACCCAGCCGTTCCACATAGGCCTCCAGTACGGCATAGAGGGCTTGCACAAAGTCATCGTCTACGGCCGGTCCCAGGAGCAGGAACTCTTTCTCCTTGATCGGGGTGAGGTAGGCCAGGGCGTGGGCTGTGCCGAAGGAACGGGCCAGCCCTAGGGTCTGGTGTACCCGCAGGAGGTCGGCCAGGTATTCGCTCCCATAGGCTCCGCGGTAGCGCAATGCCGCCTGGCGAAAAGCCTCCACCCGGCCGTAGGGCATCTCCCGGCTCACCGTGGCCTGGGCATGGCCGTGGAGGATGGAGGCGCCGCTTTTCCAGAGGCAGTTCCACATGAAGAAGTAGTAGACGGCCTGCGGGTCGCTTCGGTGGGCGGCCTCGGCCCAGCGCCGGCCGGTTTCCAGGGCATCGGCAATGCTCTCCCGGCTGAAACGCAAGGGATGGTGCTCATCGAAGATGATGACGCCATGGAAGCCGTCGTATTTGGCGATGTTGCTGGCGGTGAGGCTGTGCTTCCCCCGAATGCGTCCGAAGGCGTCCTCGGGGGTGAGTTCCAGCGGCCGGCAGAAGGGATCTCCCCGGTTGGCGGCGATCGTCTCTTCCAGGCTTCCCAGCGAGGGGGCTTCAATCGGCCGACGGGCGCGCAGTTCGTTGTAGAGCGTGCCCTCCAGGGTGATACGGTTGGTCACCTTGACGATGCGTTGCCGATACACTGCCTCCACCGAACCGAAGTGACGTTCGATCCAGGCATACATCGTTTTCGGGGGGACAACTTCCCCCACCGTCGTGCTCAGGTGAAAGAGACGACGGAAAAGGGAACGCTCCTTATCCGGCAGACCACCTACGATTTCCTCTAGATGGACGATAGAACGTTCTTCCACCGTGGCTCCTTCTACCAATTCCCAATTACCGCTCCCCAACCCGGTACACCTCCCGCGGCGGGCGGGGCAGGCGCGAGGCCAGCGCCCGGTGGTAGAGGTCCATATACTTACGGGCCGAGGCCTCCCAGGAATAGTCCGCCGACATCACCCGCACCATCAGTTGTCGCCAGGTGTCGCGGTACTTGTAGTTCTCCAAGGCGCGGATGATGGCTCCGTAGAGGGCCCAGGGGTCGTAGGTGTGGAAAGCGAAGCCGTTGCCGGTATTGCTTATGGGGTCAAAGTCCTGCACCGTATCGGCCAGGCCGCCGGTGGAGCGGACGATAGGGATAGAGCCGTAACGCATGGCAATGAGTTGACCCAGTCCACACGGCTCAAAGCGTGAGGGCATCAGGAACATATCGCTGCCGGCGTAGATTTTCTGGGCCAGGGGAGCATTGAAGGTCAGGAATACGGCCACCCGGTCCGGATAGCGCTCGTGAATCTGGCTGAAGAGGTCGTGGTAGCGCTGTTCGCCGGTGCCCAGGAGGACAAACTGGAGGCGCGTGTGTTGCATGAGCGGGTCCATAATCTGAGCGATCAGGTCAAAGCCCTTCTGGTCGGTCAGTCGGGAGATGGCGCCGATCAGGGGAACGCGGGGGTCTTCGGTCAGGCCGGCCTCCTGCTGCAGGGCGCGTTTGCACTCTGCTTTGCCGGAAAGGTCATGCAGATCGTAGTGGGCGGCGATGTAGGGGTCTGTGGCCGGGTTGTGCACCTCCGGGTCAATGCCGTTGAGGATGCCGAAAAGGCGGTCGCGCCGGTCGCGGAGGAGCGGATCCAGCCGTTCGCCGTACTCGGGGGTAAGGATTTCCTGAGCATAGGTTTCGCTGACGGTATTGATGATGTCGGCAAAGTAGATGCCCCGCCCCATCATGTCCACGACGTTATCCAGGTCGGGAATTTCGGGGTGGACGATAAAGCCGTATTCGTCTATGCCGGCGATCTCCAGCACCCGGTAGCCGAAGATGCCCTGGTAGGCCAGGTTATGGATGGTATAGAGGGTGGCCGTATCCTTGTAGAAGGGGTCGTCCTTGTAGATCGTCTTCAGCCAGTTGGGAACGATGGCGGTATGCCAGTCGTGGCAGTGGATCACCTGGGGTTGCCAACCCAGGAGTTTCATCGCCTCCAGGATGGCCCGGCAGAAGAAGATGAAACGTTCGGCATCGTCGGGGTACATATAGATGCCCTCGCGGTCGTAAAAGTGGGCGTTCTCGACCATATAGACCGGGACGTCCTCGCCGATGGTGCCCTGAAGCAGGCCGGCTTCGATGCTCTGGTCGTCCATCGGTACGGGGAAGGACGCCAGCACCGTCTTCAGGCCGAACTTTTCCCGGTCGATGCGCCCGTAGCGGGGCATGCCCACGCGGACGTCCACGCCCAGTTTCTTGAGCGCCTTGGGAAGTGAACCGGCCACATCGGCCAGGCCGCCGGTTTTGGCAAAAGGCACCACTTCGGCCGCCAGGAGAAGTACCCGTAGAGGTTCTTTCGTTTCCACCAGTTCCTCCTGTGCAGAAGAGAACCAATCCTCGATACCGGCCGGCCATTGTACTATATTCTCCCCCGACGCGCAAGTTCGTTCCACTTGACGAATTAGGGAAAAGGTTGTATGCTAAAAGCACGGGAGTGAATGGGTCCCGGTGGGCCCCGCGGTCTTCAAAACCGTTGTGGGGCGCTGGATGCGTCCCGGGTCGGTTCGACTCCGATGCACTCCCGCCTTATTTTGCTATTTCCGGCCAGAGAGCACGGGCCAGCAGGCGGTAGGCCGGCCGGTTGGCCTCCCGATAGGCCGGCGAGTGGTGCACTGCCGGATACCCCTGCTCCTCCAACCAAGCGGAGAAGGTTAGCACTTCCGAAAGCGGAAATTCTTTCCAGCGCCCGGCCCGACACCGAGCCACGAAGAGGGCCCATACCCCTCGCAGTTCCTCCGCCGTACCCCAGGTCCACTCGGCCGTTTGCCGGCAGGCGACGATCAGGCGTTCCAGATCGCCCCCGCGCGCCTTGAAGGGACGCAGGTTGAGCCGGCCCAGTTCTCCATCGGGGCGAACTTCTTCCCAGAGCGGCTCCTCTTCCTCCGCCGGCAGGGCAGCGTACTCGGTCCGCAGTCGGTCGGCGAAATCGGCCGAAGCCACCAGATGCTCCGACCCTAGCACCCCTTGGTAGAGGAGTTTGTACACATCGCGGGGCGTCACGGCTCGATGCCGGCCCAGATGGCCGGCAAGCAGACTATCCAGCGCCCGGTCGTCCCACATCCCGACCTCCCGAAAGCCGTCTCCAGTCCCGAGGATAACCGAAGATGGAACGGTTGTCAAAGTTGCAGAAGAAGGCAGGCTGTAGTACCATACGGCCACGTAACGGTTGACCTTGAGGGATCGCGGTGAACGTCTATTTGGTAACCCTGGGATGTCCCAAAAACGAGGTGGATAGTGCGGGCATGGCCGCAATATTGAGCCGGGCCGGCTATGCCCTGGTGGAGGAGTCGGAGGAAGCCCAGGTGCTCATCGTCAATACCTGTGGCTTTATCGCCCCGGCGCGGGAAGAATCGCTCCGGGTGGTAGAGGACCTGGCTCGCCGGAAGCGGCCGGGCCAGGTGCTGGTGGTCGCCGGCTGCATGGCCGGCCGTTACAGCGTCTCCCTCCAAGCCATCCCCGGCGTGGATGCGCTCCTGCCGACAGAATGCTGGCAGGAAATCGCCGCGCTCCTTGCACGTCTGCTGCCGAGAGCCCTCCGCCCTCCGGAGGCCCTCCCGCCTGGTGCCGGCCTCAGCGCCGTAAGCGGTGCCAGCGCCTACCTCAAGATCGCCGAGGGCTGCTCTGCCTACTGCGCCTTCTGCACCATCCCCCAGATCAAAGGGCCCTACCGCAGTTTTCCCCGGGAAGAACTGCTTGCGGAGGCCCGCGCCCTTCGGGAGCGGGGAGTCAAAGAGATCATCTTGGTGGCCCAGGATACCACCTTCTACGGGCGCGACCGGGGCGAAGCCGACGGCCTGCCGAGTCTTGTGGAGGCCCTCCTTCAGGCCGTGCCGGACCTGCCCTGGTTGCGCCTGATGTATACTTTCCCCGGCCATATCTCTCCCCGGCTGATCGAGGTCATGGCCTCCTACCCTCAGGTCTGTCCCTATCTGGACCTCCCCTTGCAACACGCTCATCCGGCCGTTTTACGGCGCATGGGCCGGCCGGACGACGTCGGGGAAGTACGGAACCTCCTGCGACGCCTGCGGGAACGTATCCCCGAGATCGTCCTGCGTACGACCTTCATCGTCGGCTACCCCGGCGAAACGGAGGAAGAGTTCCAGACCTTGTGCTCCTTCATCGAGGAGGAGGCTTTGGAGCGGGTGGGGGTTTTCCCCTACTACCGCGAGGAAGGCACTCCGGCCGCCCGCCTACCCAACCCGATCTCGCCAGAGGTGGCCGAGCGGCGGCGTGATCTCCTCCTTCGCCTCCAGCAGAAAATCGCCCGACGCTGGGGCCGGCGTCAGGTGGGGAAAAGGGTGGAAGTTCTGGTCGAGGGGGTCAGCGATGAGGGCCTGGTAATCGGCCGGACCCGTTGGGATGCTCCCCAAGTAGACGGCCTGGTACTGGCCCGGGGATCGGCCCTGGTGGGCGAAATCGTCCCGGTACGCATCACGGCCGCTTCGACCTACGACCTGTGGGGAGAGGTGGTTTTGAGCGTTTAGGCCGCCTGCTGGGTCAGGACGTGGCGCAAGTATTCCAGATGCTCTGGGCGTTCCCTGGAGAGGTACTCCACCAGGTACTCCACCGCTTCCCTGTCGAACGTCTCCAGGAGGCCGGAGAGGACGGAACGCAGCACCCAGCGGTCGAATTCGGCCCGGGTCATGGTTGGACGGTAGAGGTAAGCCATTCCCCGACGGGTGCGTCGGAGGAGACCCTTGGTGGCCAGCCGGGCCATCGTCGTCATTACAGTGGTGTAGGCCAGTTCCCTGCGGCGGGAAAGGAGGCGATGAATCTGCTTGACCGTGGCTTGGCCTTGTTGCCAGAGCAACCACATGACTTCGGCTTCCAGCGGCCCCAAAACTTGCCCCAGTCCCTGCTTCTTCGGATCAAAGTGCAAGCGTGTCCTGATCTCGTTCATTTCTTCCTCCGAATAGCAAGTTTCTACCGACCAGTGTACTACAGCCGGTCGGAAATCGGCCGCTCGGGAGGTTACAGGAGGATTACGGCCTTGACGGAATCCAAGGTCGCCGATATAATCCCTTCTGCCTGAAAACATTTGTCGGCCTCGAGGGTCGGCCGTGTTCAAGGAGGATCGGTATGAACAAACGTAAGAAAGTGGCGATGCGCAAGCACAGGAAGCGGATACGGCGTTTGGAAGAGCGCCGCAAGGAAGCGATTCGGGCCGGGGCCCCGCGCCTTTCCAAGGGGAGGTTGAAGCGGCTGGCCGGCCCGCCTATTCCCCCCGTACCCCGCTAGGGTCGGCCCGACCCGCCGGCCGGCCCGGGCGAACCCAGGGTAAAGATCCAGACCCCATCCTGCCGGTAGAGGAGATGAAAGTCCGGGGAGGAAAACAGTTTTTCCGGCGCGAGTGCTCCGGCATAGCGTCCCAGATAGACGTGGGTGATGCCGTGGCGGCGCATAAGGGTTGCCAGCGTCTCGCCGTCGGGGCTTTCCATCGCTTCTCTGGCCACTGTGTTAATTTCCTCGATATAGGCCGGCTCTCCCAGCCCGTAGAGGGCCGGCGGAGGCCAGGTGCGCCGGCCGGTCAAGGGGGAAATCCAAGCCCCACCATCGCTGCCGGCGTAGACGGCGTTCATCCACTCGTAGGAATTGATGAGGAAAAGGGTCTCTGGATCGGTGTGCTCCTCGATCCAGGACATTGCCTTCAGGTCGGCCCGGGTGAGGAGGGCGGTGCGCGCATGGACTATGTTCCTCAGTTCATAGGCCCCCCACAGGCATGTCCCGATAAGGAGGAGGACGCCGGCCCAGCGTAACCCTACGGAGACCCTGTGTCCCAGAGCCTGGGCAATTCCCCCGACGGTCAGGGCCGCGGCCAGGGCCAGAGGGATGTAGAGAGCGATGCTCACCGCCAGCCCATCCACGGCACCGCCAACGTGCAGCCCGACGAAGGAGGGTTTGGCCAGGATGGGCAGAAGGCCCACCCAGAGGAAGAGAAGGGAGGCCTCTCGACGCCTCCAGAGCAGGGCCAGGGCTGTTCCTATGACGGCGACCAGGGTTACGGGTGTTCCCGGACCGAAGAGGAGGTAATACAGGGTGGTCTCGTCGGCAGTGGCCGGCCATCGCTGGAGGGCCGGCAGCCACAGATGCCGGATGGAGGGAAGGAGCCAGTAGGAGGTCAGGAGCGTGGCCGCCAGACCCACCCCCAAGGCACGGCCCCAAAGGATGGCGATGGATCGCGCCGCATACCTACGCCGAAAGGTGGCCTGCAGGAGGGCTGGAAGGGCCCATACGGCCAGGAAAGCGGCCGCCCGCAGGTGGGTCAGGAGAAGGCCGGCCAGGAGCACCGCCGAAGCGCCGGCCAATCCCCAGTGCCAGGGGCGCCGGAAAAAGAGCCGCTCCAGAAGCACGGCCCCCACAGGCAGAAGGAAGAGGCCGGCCAGTTCGGTGTAACGGCTCCAACTCACAAAGTAGGGCGGCAGGAGGGAAAGGGCCGAGGGAATGGCGGCCGCCCCAAGCCCGGCCCAGACGTTCCCCCCCCAGCGCTTTCCTAGGGCATAGAGCGGCAGCCCGGAAAGGCCGCTTAACACTTGTCCCACCAGGAGCAACGCCTGCGGTATGGGCACCCCCACCATCTCGTGTAGGACGGCCACCAGGCTCTGGAAGCCAAAGTGGTACGTCGCCGGGAGCACCTGGGCGTAGGGAAGGTAATCGCCGGGGATGGCCCCGCGCTCGACGATCAGGCGGGCCAGGAGGGCATGGTGGACCGCATCCACCCAGAGCGGCCCCGGCAAGTCCAGGACGTGGACGGCCCGCAGGACCAGCCCTACCCCGACCATTCCGGCGGCGGCCAGGAGTGGCGCGGCCATCCCTCGAGCGCATCCCCGCCAGCGTCCCCGACGCAGGTCGCGGAGGAAAAGGCCCAGGGAGAGCAAGAATAGGAGTGCCCCGCCGGTCCGGACGGTCCACGGACTCAACCGGAACGGCGTCTGGGAAAGGAGGAGCAAAGAGACCGGGATGACGGCCACGCTCAGGGCCAGGCAGGTGCCCAGCAAGGTCAGAGTGTCCTCCTGCTGGGAGCGGGGAAGGAGCCGGGCCAGGAGGTAACCCGGCGCGAGGAGCAGGGGGGGTAGCCCCAGAAAAGGGAGAAAACCACCGCCGGCCTGCTGGAGAAGCCCCTGAACGACCTCGCCGAGGCCGGCCTCGTAAAAGGCCCAGAAGTTCAGGTCCCCGGACGCCGTTCGGCCGTCGCGCAGGAGGCTTCCTTCGGGGTAGAGATCGGAGGGGTGGGCCCAAAGGGTCGTTCGGGAGGGCGCGTTGGCCTGGGGAGCGGCGGCCAGGAGATAGTAGGGCCGCCCGGCCGAATCGCTCTGGGGCGGGCAGCGCAGCCGGATGGCACGGTTGTGGGCCTGTTCCTCCGGGAGAACCATCGTCCGGGCGACGGTTTCCCGGCAGGTCGCGTCGCGGCAGAGGTATAGTTCCAGGGGAACGGCCGGCCGGCCGCTCTCCGGGCCGTAATCCACCAGAACCACCTCGACGCCGCTCAGGCCGTTCCGGGTGGGGGTAAAGGCTTGCCCAACCGTGTGGGAGGCATAGAGGTCCCCGGCCGGCACACCGGCCGATCGTTGCTGGGTCTCCCAGTCGGCCTTTTCCACGCAGCCGGCCAGAAGGAGGACAAAAGCAAGCAGCCCTGCCAGCGGCAGGAACTGCTTGGGGGTGCGAGAGGAGTTGGGCCGGGCAACCGAGGACATCTAGGGAGTGGGATAGGGCGTTTGGGCTGTATTCGGGGCCGGATATCCTCCGGCCGGGGTAGCGGCCGGAACAGGCGTCCGGGCTGGAGCGGAAGTAGGAGATGGAGTGCCGGCCTTGGGGGTAGCCGTGGGGGCTGGCGTGCTGGCAGACTCACAGGCGGCCAGGAAAAGGAGCAGAAGAGAGATCAAGAGCAATCCCAGCAAGAGCTTTTTCGTCATCGTCTCACCTCATTCCTGTTCTGAATGGCTGGCACGCCTATCATAGTACAGGACGGCCCTTTTGTCAACTTTCGCGGCTGAGGAAAATGTGATACAATCTAGCCAGCCATGGAACGTCTGAAAGCAGGGGAACCGGCCTTGCCGACCGGGTATATTGTCGAGACCCAGGAATTTCGGGGACCGCTGGACCTTCTCCTCTCCCTTATCGAGAAGGAGGAGTTGGATATTACCCGAATTGCCCTGGCCCAGGTAACCGACCAGTATCTGGCCTATCTTTCCCGGATGCCCCGGCGTGACCCGGCGGAACTTTCGGCCTTTTTATGGGTGGCGGCACGGCTTCTGTGGATCAAGTCGCGGGCCCTCCTGCCCCGTCTGCCGCTGGCCGCTGAGGAGCAAGAAGAGGAGGAGGCGGAAGACTTGGTGCGCCGTCTGCAGGAATACCGGCGTTACCGGCAGGTGGCCGCGTTTCTGGAAGGACGGCTGAAGGCCGGGTGGAGGGCTTTTGGCCGGGTGGCTCCTCCGCCACTTCCGGTCTCCCGGTCTGTTGAACTGGAGGGCGTCAGCCTGGAGACGCTTCTGGCGGCCCTGGAGTGCCGGCTGGCGGAACTGACGCCGAAGGAGGAACAGGCACGGCCGGCCGTAGTTCACGTGACCCTGGCGGAAAAGGCTCGCCTGATCCACGAACGCCTACGCCTTTTCTCCGAGGTCTCTTTCCAGGAACTGTTGGCGGAATCGTCCAGCCGGGAGGAAGTAGTGGTCACCTTCTGGGCCGTCCTGGAGTTGTTCAAGCGTTGCTGGATTCTCATTGAACAGGAGGAACTCTTTGGCCCCATCTTCATCCGACGACGGAACGATACCGCTTCCGCCTGGGAAAGCCGAACCGAGTGGTGGAGCGAACTTGAAGACCTTGCTTGAGGCGCTCCTCTTTGTGGCGGCGGAGCCGGTATCGGTATCCGAACTGGCCCAGGCCTTGGAACGGGAAGAGGGCGAGGTAGTCGCCGCGCTGGAGGAATGGGCGGCGGAGCAGGCCAGCCGCGGCATCCGTCTCCTGCGCCTGGGCCATCGGGTGCAATTGGCCTCGGCGCCGGAAGCCGCTCCCTACATCGAACGCTTCCTGGGACTGCACCGTCCCGCCCGCCTTTCGGCTGCCGCCCTGGAGACGCTCGCCATCATCGCCTACCGCCAGCCCATCACCCGTTCGGCCATCGAGGCCCTGCGCGGAGTGGATTGCTCTGGAACCCTCCATACTCTTCTCAACCTGGGCCTGATCGAGGAACGGGGGCGAGCTCCCATTCCCGGCCGGCCCATCCTCTACGGCACCACCTTTGACTTCTTGCGCCACTTCGGCCTCCAGAGCCTGGAAGACCTGCCGCCTCTGAATATCCCCGAAACCCTCCCCGAGGAAGGCTGAAAAGGGCCTGTATCTCCGGGGTGAATTTGACGTGAGGCGAAGCAGTTACCCTGCCACTTCAAATTGCAAAGAGAAGAGCCACCGCCAACACGGTGGCTCTTCCGGGTTCGATTTCCTGCCCGCTCTGGGTTGCCCGGGCGCCCCTGGGATATCCGCTCCGGTTTCCTCCCCGCCCACTTTCGCCGCCGGTCGAAGGAGGGCCGGGCCATCGGTGCGGATTCGGTGGATCGGCTATTCCCGCGTCAGTTCGAGGGTGCCGGAAGGATCGGTCGGATCGCTCATAATGAGTTTGTTCCCCTCCAGGCGGTAGTTGATGGTCTGGGTCTGTTGCTGGCCCATAAAGTCCAGGTTCAATTCCACTTGACTGGCGCTGAGTACTTTATAGGTGCCCACATCCAAAATGAAATCCCCCGAACCCATGGCCAGTTTGCCGTCGGCTTTGAACTCGATGGTGATCTTCATACCGGAAGTGGGGTCGGTGGCCGACCATTTCCCTACGAGCGAGGGAGCCCTGCCGCCGCAGGCCGCGAGGAGCAACAGGCCGACGAGCAGGATCGAGACCAGCATCGGGAAACGCTTTTTCATTGCATATCCTCCTTAGATTTGACCGCTAGACCTTTTACTTTACGAACGATATCCGGCGGCAGGGTACTCGGCCGTTTTTCGGGTCAGGACAAGGACGAACAGCCTTGCAACCCCTCGGTATTACGCTGAGAAGGCGGTGCGGTTGCAAACTATTTTACCCGCACCAGTTCCAAGGAAACTCCGGCCTCGTCGGTCAAGGTCAGACGGTCTCCGACGATGGTGTAGGCCAGGCGCTGCTTCTGCCCCTGGATATCGAGTTCCAGGATGCCGGGGCTCAGCACCTGGTAAGTGCCGGCTTCCACGGTGATCTCCCCGGCGGTCATGCTCAGTTTGCCGTCGGCCCGAAAGTCAAAGATCGCCTGGCCGCTGGGGTCCGACCATTTCCCCACCAGGGGAGATGTTCCCCCACCTCCACAGGCGGAGAGGAGGAACATTCCGAGAAAGAGAAAAATCCAAAATTTCCGCAAAGTTTCCCTCCTACCTCGGGCCGGCCTGCGGCCGGTCCAGTACACCGGATGATGCACCTCGATACCCGGAAAAGTCCCCGTCTCGGCCGGTGGGCGTACCGACAGGTCGGGAAGCAGAAAGGGCAGCATCCGTTTCATGTCCAAGGGACCCTGGGTCCAGCGAGGGAAAGAACACTTTCCCAAAACGCGGGGTGGGGTCAACCTACGAATTTATTATACACGCCAGTCCGTCCTTCGTCAAATCGGCTTTGACATTCGCAGGGTTTTGTGGGATAATACCCGTTCGAGAGGGGCTTCGATGGAGGCCCTGGTGTTCTGTTACACCCGGAACAAGGCGATGGGCCGGCCGATGTTGTCCGGCCGAAAGGAGTGCAGGGTGAAGCAACTGCTTTCAGGCAACGAGGCCATTGCTCGCGGAGCCTACGAGGCCGGGGTACGGGTGGGCACGGCTTACCCCGGCACACCCAGCACCGAGATTTTGGAAAGCCTTTCCCGCTATCCCGAGGTCCGTACCCTCTGGGCCCCCAACGAAAAAGTCGCCCTGGAAACGGCCCTGGGGGCTTCCTATGCCGGCGCCCGCACGCTGGTGGCGATGAAGCACGTCGGTCTAAACGTCGCCGCCGACCCCTTCTTTTATGGAGCCTACACCGGCATCGAGGCCGGGCTGGTCGTCGTTTCGGCCGATGACCCCGGCATGCACAGTTCCCAGAACGAGCAGGATAACCGTCGCTACAGCAAGTTCGCCCGAGTGCCCATGCTGGAGCCTTCGGACAGCCAGGAGGCCCGCGACATGACCCGCCTGGCCTTTGAACTGAGCGAGCAGTTCGACGTGCCTGTGCTCCTGCGCACCACCACCCGTGTCTCCCACTCCCATTCGATCGTCGAACTCGATCCGGCCTTTGTGCCGCCGAAGAAAGACCTTCCCCCTTACCCGCGCAACCCCCAGAAGTATGTGATGATTCCGGCCCATGCTCGCCCGCGCCACGTTGTAGTCGAGGAACGGCTGCAGCGCCTGGTCGCCTACTCCGAGGAGACGCCCCTCAACCGCATCGAGTGGGGCGACCGCCGTCTGGGGATTATGACCAGCGGCATTTCTTATACCTATGCCCGGGAGGTTTTTCCCTGGGCCTCCTTCCTCAAATTGGGGATATCTTTCCCTCTGCCGGCGCAGAAGGTGCGCACCTTTGCCGCTGGCGTGGAGCGCCTCATCGTCATCGAGGAACTGGACCCCTTTCTGGAGGAAGAGGTGCGCCTGCTGGGGGTCCCCGTGCATGGGGGAAAGGATGTCTTCCCCTTGCTGGACGAATTCAACCCCGACGTGGTGCGGGCTGGCGGCCGCAAACTGGGCCTCTTGTCCGAAGATGGCCCTGCTCCGCCGCCCCTTTCGCTGGAACTGCCTCCGCGCCCGCCGGTGCTCTGCCCGGGGTGTCCGCACCGCAGCGTCTACTATGCCCTGCGCCGGGCCAAGATGATCGTCAACAGCGACATCGGTTGTTATACCCTGGCCGTGCTACCGCCCCTTTCGACCACCGACACGATGGGCTGCATGGGCGGAAGCATCAGCATGGCTTATGGGGTGGAACTGGCCGGCCGGCCGGAACGGGCCGTTGCCACCATCGGAGACTCGACCTTTTACCACAGCGGCATCCCTGCCCTCCTGAACATCGCCTACAACGGCGGCCGCACCATCGTCATCGTCCTGGATAACCGTACCACGGCGATGACCGGCCACCAGGGCCACCCCGGCACCGGCATCGGCACCCGTGGGGAGCGTCTCCACGAAATCCTCGTCGAAGACATCGGACGAGCCTTCGGCCTGAAGCGGGTCTTTGTGGTGGATGCTTACGACACCCGAGAGATGTATCGCCTCCTCAAGGAAAGTGCCGCTGCCGAGGAACCTACCTTGATCGTGGCCCGTCGGGCCTGCGTCCTTCTCCCTGAAGCCCGCGCCCGGCGGGGGCCGGCCTACTGGGTGGACCTCGAACGCTGCAACGGCTGTGGCCTCTGTTTCACTGTAGGCTGCCCGGCCATCTTCAAGACGACCGAAGGCCGGGCGGAAATCAGTCCCCTCCTCTGTGCGGCCTGCGACCTCTGCGCCCAGGTCTGCGCCCGGGGAGCCATCCATTCGGGAAACGATTGAAGGAGAAAGTCGTGGAACAGACCAATTTCCTTCTCGTTGGCGTAGGCGGCCAGGGCATCTTGACGGCTGGTAATATCCTGGCCAACCTGGGTCTCCGGGCCGGCTACGATGTGAAAAAGTCCGAGGTACACGGCATGTCCCAGCGCGGCGGAGCGGTGAACAGCCATGTGCGTTTCGGCCGGACCGTATACTCCCCCTTGATCTCCCAAGGAGAAGCCGATTACCTTCTAGCCTTTGAGATGTTGGAGGCGCTGCGCTGGGTACGCTTTTTGCACTCCCGGAGCGTCGTCCTGGTGAACGAGGAGCGCCTTCCTCCCCTGGCGGTAACGAGTGGAGGGGCGCATTATCCCGATCCAGGGGAGATACATCGGGAACTGAGCAATCGGGCCGACGGGGTCTTTTTCATCGAAGGCCCTCGGTTGGCGCAGGAACTCGGCAATCCCCGGGTGGCCAACGTCGTGCTCCTGGGAGCGCTCTCGACCTTTCTCCCCTTTTCCACCGAACTCTGGGAAGAAGTGATCGAGGAGCAGGTGCCCGCCCGCCATTTCGCGTTGAACCGTCAGGCCTTTTGCTTGGGGCGAGTCCAGATAAGGAAGGACGATGGCTAGTTGCCCGATCCAGAACGAAGCCGACGTCTATGCCGCGGCCGGCCTGGCCAGGGAGATGGCCCGCAAGGTGGGCTTTGGGGGCGCCGACGTAGCCCGCATCGAGATCGCGGTGCGGGAACTGGCCATGAACATCGTCCGCTACGCCGGCAGCGGCGAGATTCACCTGCGTGAAGTCGTTGCCGAACGCCGTCGGGGGCTGGAAATCGAGGCAGTAGACCAAGGCCCCGGCATCGCCGACGTGGAACTGGCTCTCCAGGACGGCTACAGCACCGGTGGCAAAGGGCTGGGCTCGGGACTCCCGGCCGTGCGCCGGCTGATGGATACCTTCGAGATCGAGACGGCCCCCGGCCAGGGCACCCGGGTGCGGGCCACGCGCTGGCTGCGCCGGCCGACCGATTGGCTGCGGCGCTGGTGGGAGAGAAAGGAATAGAAGAGTCCAGTGGTCTCTGAACAGAGTCTTCAGGAACAGGAACTCCTGGGCGAAGTGGGACGTCGTCTGTGGGCCCACCTTCCGGCCCTGACGGCCCAGTGGGCCAGCGCTCTAGATGGCTTCCTGGCCGGGGAAGAGGCTGCTACGGCTATAGACCTGCGCCAGGAGACCCTTTCCGCTGCCCATGCTCTGCTCCAGGCCCTTGCCGAGGGCCGCCCGGCCGAGGGCTGGGAGTCTGGACGGACCTATGGCGAGGCGATGGCCTTGCACGGCCTCAGCCACGTCCTCTTAGGGGAGTGGCTTTCCTTCCTGCGCCAAAGCCTCCTCACCGCCCTCTCCCAGGCTTATGCCGACGATCCGCGCCTCGATCAGGCCATCGTCGCTCTGAGCAAATTCCTGGCCCTCTACCTCCTCCGGGTTACCGGAAGTTTTGGTGATCGCCAACAGCGCCTCCTTTTGGAGCAACAGGAGGCCCTTCGCCGCGCCTATGAGGAAGCCCGGCGAAGGGTGATCGAACTGGAAGTCCTGAACGAGGTCGGGCAGGCCATCAGTTCGACCATGGAATTGGACGAACTTTTGGAACTCATCTACCAGCAGGCCAGTCGGCTGATGGATACGACCAACTTCTACATTGCCCTCTGTGATTGGGAAACGCGTACCCTGTACTTTGAAATTGACCAGGAGGAGGGAGTACGACAGCCCAAAAGCACCCTGAGCGTAGAGCAGGGGTTGACCGGATACATTGCGCGGACCGGCCGGCCGCTCCTTTTCCCCTCCGGACCCGACGAATTCCTCCGTGAACAGGGCATCGCCCGCATCGGCCGGCCCTCTAAATCGTGGCTGGGCGTCCCCATGCTCTTCCGGGAGCACGTCGTCGGCGTGATCGCCGTACAGAGTTACACTCGGGAAGGAGCCTATGACGAGGGCCACCTGCGCATTCTCTCTACCATCGCCTCCCAGGCTGCCGTAGCCGTTCAGAATGCCCGCCTCTACCGGGAGGCCCGCCGCCGGGCTGAGGAGATGGAAGCCCTCTACCGCATCGGGGCCGCTTCGGCCGGCCGCCTGGGCCTGGAGGAGATTCTGCAGTCGATCTACGAACAGGCCGGCGTGGTGATGGACACCTCCGGATTTTATGTAGCCCTATATGCCCCGGAAACAGGGATGATCTCCTTTGAACTTGTGTACGACAAAGGGGAGAGAATTCCCCCCTTCCGGGCCGAAAAAGGCGGCCTGACCGGCTGGGTGCTGGACCATCGGGAGACGCTCTTTATCCGCGATTGGGAAAAAGAGGCCGGCGAGGAGTTGCGCCGGATCGCCATCGCCCTCGGGGAGCCGGTGCGCTCCTGGCTGGGGGTGCCGATGCTCTCCCGGGGCGAGGCCATCGGGGTGATCGCCGCCCAGAGTTACCGGCCGGAGGCCTTTGACGAACACCACCGGCGGGTGCTGGAGATGATCGCCCACCAGGCTGCCGCCGCCATCGAAAACGCCCGCCTCCATCAGGAGGCCCAGCGTCGCTTGCAGGAGGTTAATACCCTCCTGGAGGTCAGCCGTTCGCTGGGGATGCTTTTGGATCTCCGGGAACTTTTGCCCTCGGTGCTGGAGGCGGCCATCCGTACCATCCCTCCGGCTGAACGGGGTTCGGTTTTCCTGCTGGACCCGGGAAGCGGGGAACTGGTCATCTGTGCCCAGCAAGGGTACGCCCCGGAGGTGGTAGAACAGGTCCGCCTGCGTCCAGGCGAAGGCTTCGCCGGCTGGGTTTTCCAGGAGGGCCGTAGCGATATCCTGGCTGACCCCCGACAGGACCCCCGCTTCCGGGATGCTCCGGCCAGCAGCGAGATTCGCTCCATGATGGCTGCGCCGTTGACGGGCCGGGAAGGCGTCATCGGGGTGATCAGCCTGGATAACTGCTCCCAGACAGGTGCTTTTACCGCCTCCGACTTGCGCCTGCTCGACGGCCTAGCCCGGCAGGTCTCGGCGGCGGTCGAAAACGCTCACCTCTACCAGGAGGCCCAGAAGCGGGTGGCTCAACTCTCCGCCTTGCAGGAGGTCGGCCTGAAGTTGGCCTCCACCCAGGACCTCTCCGAGGTGTTGGAGGCCATCGCCGATGCGGCCATCGCGCTCCTTCGGCCCAATAACGTCCTCATCTTCCTCTACGATGCCGGTCGGGACGAATTCACCCTGGCTACGGGGGCCAGTGCCACCGGAGAGCGCGGCCTCCTGGCCCCGATGCCGCGCAGGAATGGCCTGACCGCTGCCGTGGCCCGGAGCGGCAAGATGATGGTGGTGGAGGACGTGCTTACCCATCCTCTCTATGCCCGCGAACCTGAACAGGTCGGAAACCTGCGCTCCCTGGCCAGCGTGCCGCTGGTGCGGGCCGGGGAGGTAGTGGGTGTGCTCAACGTAGCCTACTTTGTTACCCACCACTTCACCCCCGAGGAACTGCGCCTCCTGCAGACCCTGGCCGATCAGGCCGCCGTTGCCGTGGCCAACGCCTATATGTTCCGCCAGATGCAGAAGGTGCTCCAGGAACTTCAGGAGACGGCCGAGACCCAGGCCCAGTTGTTGCAACTGATTCAGGAACTCTCCACGCCGGTAGTCCCCCTTCTGGAGGGAGTTTTGTTGGCCCCTCTGGTAGGAAGCATTGACAGCCAGCGTGGCCGGCAAATTCTGGAACGCCTGATGGGAGAAGTGGAACAGCAGCGGGCGCAGGTGGTGCTGGTGGACATTACCGGGGTGCCGGTGGTGGACACGGCCGTGGCCCAGATGCTTCTTCAGGCGGTGCAGGCAGTGCGTCTCCTGGGCGGGGAAGCCGTGCTGGTGGGCATCCGGCCGGAGGTGGCCCAGACACTGGTCGGCCTGGGGGTGAACCTCCAGGGCATCGTTACCCGGGCTAACCTGCGGGAAGGGCTGGCCTATGCCGTGAAGCGCATCGGCCGGTCGCGCCGGCCGGGCCTGCCCACCGCCCTTCCGCCCACCCCGCCGGCCTGGCCGAGGAAGAAAACCTAACCTTACAAACTTGTCAAACGGTCGAAAATATGCTATAGAACAAGGTGTAAAAGAGGCAGAGCGATGGACCGGCTGAAAGCCCGTCTTTTTTCGAAACTTCTACCGGAAGAGCAGGAACGGCGGTTACGGCTCTTCCGGACACTTCTCCTGGTACAACTGGGAGCAACCGCCCTCTTGATCGGCGTGATTCTCTCGGACACGCTTCAGGACTATCCTCACTACACCCCCCTCATGGTGGGGCTGACCCTGACCTGTGCCGCTTTTTCCGTCTTGGGGTACTTTCTGGCCCGGCGGGCCCACTACCACCTGGGGGCCGTCCTCCTTATCCTTGCCCTTCTAGCCATGCTGGTCTTTTGCGTGGCCTTTTATGGTACCCGGGGGCCGATTCCTTTCCTTCTCGTCTGGCCGATCATGGTGGCGGCCATCCTCCTGGAACCGCCGCCGGCCCTGATCTTCACCACCCTGGCGGCGCTGGCCTTTGGGATTCTTTCCTTCCTGGAATTTTACCAGGTCTGGCCCATTCCTTTCTTCCAGGCCCGCATCGACCTCTTCGCCCTCTGGCATCGGCCGCAGGACCCCTTTGTTCTCCGGCGCTTCTGGAACGACACGGCCAACGTCATCATCACCTACTACGCTGCCGCCTTCCTCTCCTGGGTCACTTCCCATAGCCTGCGCCGGGCGGTGGAACGTTCCCAGGCCCAGACGGCCGAACTGGAACGCTATCGCCTCAGCCTGGAGGAAGAGGTGGCCTCCCGCACGGCCGAATTGAGCCGGGCGCTGGAGCAACTTCAGACCAGTATGAAGGTGATTCGAGAGGTAGGCAGTCCGGTGCTCCCCATCTTCCAGGGCGTCATCCTGACCCCGCTCATCGGAACGATGGACAGCGAACGGGCGCGCATCGTGATGGATCAGGTGCTCCACGGCATCGTCCGGGAACAGGCCCGTATAGCCATTCTGGACATCACCGGCGTGCCGATGGTGGACACGGCAGTAGCCAACGCCCTGGTGCAGACAGCCCAGGGGGCCCGTCTCCTGGGAGCAACGCCGGTGCTGGTGGGGATTCGGGCCGAGGTGGCTCAGACGCTCATCGAACTGGGAGTGAACCTCCAGGGTATCGTGACCCGGGCCAGCCTCCAGGAAGGGTTGGAATACGCTTTGAGCATCGGGGGTGGTCGGACATGAACTGGTGGCGACGGCGGGGTTTGCGTTTCAAGGTCGCAGTGGGAATCGTCCTGGTCCTCCTGCCGGTGCTGGGTGGAACGCTCTACGGTATCAACCGTTACGCCGAGGGGCAGCTCTGGAGCCGCGAGATCCACACGGCCGAGGAATTGAATGCGTTGGTCGGAGCCGGCCTGGGCAATGTGATGCTGAGCAAACAACTGGGACAGATGCAGGCCATGCTGGAGAACTTGGGCCGGCCTGAGGAGACCCACATCGAAGATATCGCCATCTTCGCCAAGCGGAAGGAGCCGGCCGGGCCGACCACCTACGAAAGGAGCGTGCTGGTCTACTTCGTGAGCGGCTTTCCAGGAAGGCGCACGATCCCTCAGAAGGAGTTGGGGACGAAGGAACAAGTGAGTTCCGGTTGCTGGGATTGCCATCAGTTCCCCTCGGAGCAGAGGCCGGGCACGATCGTGGTGGAACTGGCCGGGACGCAGGTCCTGCGCAGCGTCCTGCCGTTGAAGAATGAACCGTCCTGTCAAACCTGCCACGGCACGGAAAAGCCTATCCTTGGCATTAGTCTGGTAGACTTTTCCCTGGAACACTACCGGGGGATGATTGTCCCACTGCGTATCGTTCTGGCCGCCGGAGGCGGTCTGGCCGTCGTCTTGACCATCGTGGCCCTTTACCTTCTCCTGAACCGTATGGCCCTCCATCCCCTGCGTGAATTGGTGCCGCTGACCCAGGCCGTTACTCGAGGGGAATGGAAGCGGCAGGTGCCGGTACGGAGTGCGGACGAGATCGGGACATTGAGCGCAGCCTTCAACGAGATGACCGCCCAACTGGCGCGGACCTATGCCGATCTGGAACGTGCCCGGGCCGAGCAGGAGGAGCGCGCAGTGGCCCTCCGGAAGGCCCTGGAGGAGGTAGAGCGCGGTCGAGAGGAACAGGCCCGCCTGCTGGAGACGGTGCGGGCCCTCTCCATACCTGTTGTTCCGGTGCAGCGAGGCGTCCTGGTGATGCCGCTGGTGGGGGTCATTGACCCGGTGCGGGCGCAGAACATCACCGCCGCCCTCCTGGAGGCCATCGAGCGGGAACGGGCCCGCATCGTCATCCTGGACATCACCGGGGTGCCGGTGGTGGACACGGCCGTGGCCCAGGCGCTTATCGAAGCGGCCCAGGCGACCCGTCTCCTGGGGGCGGAACCGGTGCTGGTGGGTATCAGTCCCCCGGTGGCCGAGACGATCGTCTCCCTTGGGGTGGACCTTTCCGCCCTGGTCACGCGGGCGGACCTGCAGAGCGGGGTGGAATATGCCCTGCGAAGGATGAGGTCGACTTCCCGGCTCCAGGGAAGCCGTCCTGGGTATCCTATGGAGGAGATGGCCGGCCGAGGCGGCCGATGAAGAAACAGGGCTCGATTTGCACCCCCCGACGGCGTGCTATCAGATGGCGGATTAGAAGACCGGTCTTTTGAACTATCTGAGCGGGAGAGCCGTATGGAGAGACAAAGCGCTTTGCTTCAGCAACTGGCCGATCTCCGTGCGATAAACGAAGAACTGCGTCTCTGGGCCGACCTGATCGAGGCAATGGGCCACGGGGTCGGTGCTGTCAGCGAGGAAGGAATTATCCTCGCGGCCAATTCGGCATGGGCGCAGATGCAAGGTTTTTCTTCCCTCTCGGAAATGCTCGGCCAGGACTTGGCCAGCCTGATGGAGGGTGGCAATCGGGTACAGGAGGCTATCAGGCAGGCCATCGCTGGCCGGATGTGGCACGGCGAGGTCGCGGCCCGCCGCTTGAACGATGAGGCCTTCCCCGCCTCCCTTTCTCTCTTCCGCCTGGGTGGAGACCGGGAGGAACGTATCCTGGGAGTCTTTATCGAGGATATCGCCGAGCGCAAGCGGGCCGAGGCAAGAGCCCAGGAGGCCTATGAAGAACAGATCCGGTTGCAGGAAAAACTTATCCTCGTCCAGCGCAGGACAATTAGCGAACTCTCCACGCCGGTTATCCCGCTCCTGGAGGGCATTTTGGTCATGCCTCTGATCGGCAGTGTGGATACGGAGCGCGCCCACCGCATCACCGAAGTCGTCCTGGAGGAGGTTTCCCGCCGACGTGCCCGGGTGATGATTATGGACATTACCGGCGTTCCGGTGGTGGATACGGCCGTGGCCAATGCGCTCCTCCGAACGGCTGCCGCAGCCCGTCTTCTGGGTGCGGAGACGATCCTGGTCGGTATCACCCCGGCCGTTGCTCAGACGATGATTCAACTGGGTGTGGCTCTGGAGGGGTTGATCACGCGCGCGGACCTCCAGAGTGGGGTGGAATATGCCCTCCGAGCGATGCGCAAGAAGATCGTTCCGGCATCATATGGACAAAACGGCTTGCACAGGTAGGAGGACTCCTATGGCCAACCTCTTTGAACCTGGGAAAATCGGGAACCTGACATTACGCAACCGTCTGATCAAGTCGGCAACCTTCGAGGGAATGGGTGCTCCGGACGGAACGCCTACCCCAGAACTGCGGCGCTTTCATCGCCGGATCGCTCAAGGCAGCGCGGGGTTGTCCATCGTCGCCTTCGCCTCCGTCCATCCGACCGGACGATCCTATGCTAACCAGTGCCTCATAGATCGGGATGAACTTGTTCCGGCCTGGAGGGAACTGGTGGAAGAAGTTCACCAGGTCGGCGGCGCAGTGGCCTTGCAACTGGTGCACTGCGGCCGTACGGCCAACCCGCAGGTGACCGGGAGCGAGGCGCTGGCTCCTTCGCCGGTGCGGGATCGTTACACTCTGGCCACGCCCCGGGAGATGGGGGAAAGCGAAATTGCCGAGATGGTCGAAGCCTTTGGAGCGGCGGCCGGCCGGGCCAAGGCGGCCGGCTTCGACGCCGTCCAGATCCATGCGGCCCACGGCTACCTGATCAGCCAGTTCCTCTCGCCCTTTACCAATCGACGCCGAGATGCCTGGGGAGGAGACCCCGATCGAAGGCGCCGTTTCCTTCTGGAGGTCTATCGGCGGGTCCGCCGCGAGGTCGGGGCCGGTTACCCTGTGTTGGTCAAATTGAACACCCAGGACCACGTCCGGGGCGGGTTAACGGTGGGGGAAGCCACCCTGGCCGCCCGTGCTCTGGCCGAAGAAGGGGTGGACGCCATCGAACTGAGCGCCGGTTTCCCCGATGCCCTTTTCTATATCACCCGGGGGGACATCCCCACGGATGCTCTGATCGAAGGCTTCAATCTGGTCCAGCGGATCGCTATCAAGGCTTTTTTGATCCTGATGAAAGACCAGGTCCGCTTTGAACGGGAGGCTTATAACCTTCCCCATGCGCTTCCAATCCGTCAAAGTGTCCCTCAAATTCCCTTTATCCTAGTTGGCGGGATGCGTTCGCGAGCGGTGATGGAGGAAGTGCTATCCCAGGGGTTTGATTTCGTTTCGCTAGGCCGTCCCCTGATCCGTCAACCCAACTTGCCTCGCCTGATGGAGCGGGGCGAGGTAGAGGCGGCCTCTTGCATTTCCTGTAACCGTTGCCTGCTGGCCATGGTCCAGAAGACCGGAGTGCGCTGCCGGCAAATACCGTCCGAAGGAGATGACGATGGGTGATCAACCTCTTGCCGCATTACTTCAGGAAAAGCGTCGGACGATCGTCCAGGAACTGACCCGGCTGGTTCGGGAGCGGGCCGGCCCTTCCTACGCCCAGGTAGCCGAAGAAGAACTGCTCCCCCGAATGGAACGGCTGGTGGAAGCCTGGCAACGTTCCCTGGAAGAAAACAACCCGGCCATCCTGGAGGAGTTCACCCGGCGGGTGGTCCGGGAGCGGGTGCAGGAACGTTACGGGGTGGAGGAAATCCAGGAAGTCATCACCCTTCTGCGGGAGTCTTTGCTGCCCCTGGTGGAGGCGCGCTATCGGGAGAATCCCGAAATCCTCTGGAAGCACTGGCGGGCGATCGAAGATTTGGCCCATCGTTCCCGCCTCTGGGTGGCCCAGATCTACCGAGAGGCCTACGAGGAACAGGTAGAACTCCAGAGACGCACCCTGAGTGAACTTTCCACCCCCGTCATCAAGGTCTATGAGAACGTCCTGGTCCTTCCGCTGGTGGGAGCCATTGATACGGAGCGGGCCAAACGTATTATGGAGGAACTTCTCCTTGGCATTACCCGCCATCAGGCCGAACTGGTGATCATAGACATCACCGGCGTGCCGGTGGTGGATACGGCGGTGGCCAACCACCTCATCCAGACGATCAAGGCGGCACGCCTCCTGGGGGCCCGCTCGATCCTGGTGGGCATCAGCGGCGAAGTGGCCCAGGCGCTGGTGCATCTGCAGATCGACCTTTCCGGCGTGGTCACCCGGTCTAACCTGCAGGCCGGCATCGAATATGCCCTGGAGCAGATGGGCCTGGAGATTGTTCCTCGTATTTCTGCCGAAAGTCCGAAAGAGGCTGCCCAGGAGGAAAAGGAGGAAGCGATATGGCAACTCCGTTGATCCGTATCCCGATTTTGCAGATCGAGGATTTTCTGGTCGCTTCGATCCAGGTGGCCCTGCACGACCGCAGCGCGGTGCAGTTCCGGGATGACCTCCTGCAGCGGATTCACGAGACCAAGGCCAAGGGTCTCATCATCGACCTGACAGCCGTGGACATTGTGGATAGTTTCATCGGCCGGCTGATCGGAGATGTGGCGGAGATGGCGGCGCTGATGGGCACGCGGGTGGTGGTCTCGGGCCTGCAGCCGGCCGTGGCCATCACCCTGACGGAACTGGGATTGGAACTTCCGGGCATCATCACCGCCCTCAACCTGGAGAAGGGCATCTCTACCCTGCGGCGGCTGACGCGGGAGGAGGAGGGCGAGGGATGAGCGAGCGCACCCTCCTTGTTCGCAGCGACCTCGACATCGTGAGTGCCCGCGTCGAGGGCAGGGACATGGCCAAGGCCCTGGGATTTGGCACGATTGACCAGGCTCGGATCGCCACGGCCATCTCCGAACTGACCCGCAACATCGTCCTCTACGCCGGCGAGGGGATCGTTACCCTGCGGCCTGTCGAACGGGGAAACAAGAAGGGCATCGAGGTGGTTTGCGAGGATCACGGCCCCGGCATCGAGGACGTCAACCTGGTAATGCAGGACGGCTACAGCACCTCCCGGGGGTTGGGCATGGGCCTGCCGGGGGCCAAGCGGTTGATGGACGAGTTCGAAATCGAGTCCCAGGTAGGAAAAGGGACCCGGGTGACGGCACGAAAATGGTTGCGATGAAGTACGGCGTTTTTTCTCGTCCCAAAGAAGGCCGGGAAATCTCCGGCGACGCCTATTTGGTTTTGGAAGAGAGCGATTTTGCCCTTTTTGCTCTGGTGGACGGCCTGGGCAGCGGCGAGGAAGCGGCGTATGCCGCTCGTCTGGCTGTGGAGTGCATCCGGGAGAATCGTGGACGCCCCCTTCTGGAAATCCTGAGGGCCTGTCATTCCGCCTTGCACAACACGCGAGGAGTGGTGGTGGGACTGTTGCGGGTGGAGGAAGCCGGCCAGGTGCGTTACGCCGGCGTGGGCAACATCGGCATCTGTGTCCTTTCGGAGGAGCCGTTTCATCCTATTTCGTATAACGGCATCATAGGCTACCGCCTGCCTCGGGTGCACGAGTTTGTGGGCCGCTATCACCCCGGGGATACCTTTATCCTCTACAGCGACGGCATTGACAGCCGTTTCCATAGCGACGAGGCTTTGCTCGGCGTTGAGCGAGACCCCCAGCGCCTGGCCGAAGAGATCGCCGGGCGTTACGGCCGGGACGACGACCTCTGTGTGCTGGTCGTGCGGTGAGCATGGTGTTATATATCTCTCCCCGTGCCCGGGGCGGTGTGGACGTGTGGATGGGGAATATCCAGCAGGCGATGGAACAGGCTCGCCTTCCCTGCCGGCTGCGTCTTCTGCCCCACCTCTACAACTTTGCGCCCTTTCTCCTGCCGTTGGTGCTTCGGGGCGACTGGGCCGGCCCGGCCCGGCTGGTGCACTCTGGCTCCCGGGCCGGCTTTTTCTTACGCGCCTCCGGCCGGCCGCTCGTGGTGACCGTCCATCACCTGGTCGCCGATCCCTCCTATCGCCCTTATACCCGGCCGGCCCAGCGCCTCTTCCACGGCCTGGAACGCCTCTACGACGGCCTCTCCATTGCCCATGCCGACGCCGTGGCCTGCGTCAGCCGCTACACCCAGGCGCAGGTGCGCCGCCTCTATGGTCGCGCCGATGCCCAGGTGGTCTATAACGGCATTGACACCGACTTTTTCCGGCCGCCCCACGAGCGGCCGGCCGTTCCCCCCTTCCGCCTCCTCTTCGTCGGCAACCGCACCCGCCGCAAAGGGGCCGACCTCCTGGACCCCCTTTTGGAACGCCTGGGAGAAGGCTGCGAACTCTATTACAGCGGCGGCCAGCGAGGGGGCGAGGTGGCGATTCGTTCCCCCCGAGCGGTGGCCTTGGGACGGCTGGGCCGGCCGGACCTCCTCCGGGCCTACCACGCCTGTCACGCCCTGATCTTTCCCTCCCGCCTGGAGGGCTTCGGCCTGGCCGTGGCCGAGGCAATGGCCTGCGGGTTGCCGGTGGTGGCCGCCCGGACTTCCTCCCTCCCCGAACTGGTTGTCGAGGGCGAGGGGGGATTTCTCTGTCCGCCGGACGATGTGCCGGCCCTGGCGGAGGCGGTGCGCCACTTAGCTGCAGACGCCGCCCTCTGCCGAAGGATGGGCGAATTCAACCGTGCCCGGGCCGAGGCGCTCTTTTCCTATCCCCGTATGGCCGAGGGCTATCGGGCGCTCTACGGCCGGCTGGGCGTGACCTTTTGAGGGACCGATTGAGTTGACATAAATAAACCGCCTCTCTGTAAGGCCAAGCCGCTGCTAAGGAGGAAAGCCATGCCGATCCGCGAAGCCGAAGTCATCTGGTTCAACGGGCGCTTTGTCCCCTGGGGCGAGGCGCGTATCCATGTCCTTTCCCACGTCGTCAGTTACGGCTCCAGCGTCTTTGAGGGGATCCGGGCCTATGCCACGCCCCGGGGGCCGGCCGTCTTCCGGCTTCAGGCCCATCTCCGGCGCCTCTACGATTCGGCCCGCATCTACCGGATGGAGATCCCCTTTCCGGCCGAGGAACTGGCCTACGTCATCTGCGAGACGGTGCGGGTCAACCGCCTTTCTTCCGCCTACATCCGTCCCATCGTCTTCCGCGGCTACGGCGAACTGGGGGTCAACCCCATGAATTGCCCGGTCGAGGTCGTCGTGGCGGCCTTTGAGTGGGGGCGTTACCTGGGGCCGGAGGCGCTGGAGAAAGGGGTGGATGTCCGTGTCTCCTCCTGGGCGCGGATGGCTCCGAACACCTTTCCGGCCATGGCCAAGGCCGGGGCCAACTATATGAACGCCCAACTGATCAAGATGGAGGCGGTGCGTGAGAAATATGAGGAAGGTATAGCCCTGGACGTTTTCGGCCATCTGAGCGAAGGCAGCGGGGAGAACCTCTTTCTGGTGCGCGACGGTGTCCTCTATACCCCGCCGCTTTCCGCCTCCATCTTGCCCGGCATCACCCGCGACACCGTCATCACCCTGGCTCGCGAACTGGGCCTGACCGTGATCGAACAGATGCTCCCGCGAGAGTTCCTCTATATCGCCGACGAGGCCTTTTTCACCGGCACGGCCGCCGAGATCACCCCCATCCGCTCCGTAGACGGCATTCCCATCGGTTCCGGAGAACGGGGCCCGGTCACCGCCCGCCTCCAGAAGGCCTTTTTTGCCATCGTTGAGGGGCAAACAGAGGACCGCCATGGCTGGCTGACACCGGTGGGGTAGGGGCAACCCTTGTGGTTGCCCGTAGGGGTGATTCGAGGGGGGGACTACGGGGGTCGCCCCTGCCGGGGTTGTGTGTCAGAGGTCCCGAAATGGGTAGCCGAACCGTTCGCCCGTTACACCGCTGGGATGTAACTCCTGAGGAGGCCGTGGCTCTGCAGCAGCAATTGCGGCAGCAGGTTATCCTTCAGGCCGACCTGGGACGGGTGGAGCGGGTGGCCGGGGTGGATGTTTCTTTCCGGGGGGAAAGGGCACGGGCCGCCGTGGTCGTCCTGTCTTTTCCTCAACTAGCGGTAGTGGAACGGGCGCTGGCCGAACTTCCGGTAAGTTTTCCCTACATCCCCGGCCTGCTCTCTTTTCGGGAAGGGCCGGCCGTTCTGGCCGCCTTCGAACGCCTCACTCTCTGGCCCGACCTGGTCATCTTCGACGGACAGGGCTTGGCTCATCCCCGGCGCTTTGGCCTGGCCTGCCACCTGGGGCTTTTCCTGGACCTTCCGAGCATCGGCTGTGCCAAGTCGCGCCTCTGTGGCACCTATCGGGAGCCCGGCCCCTTCCGTGGCGAGTGGTCTCCCCTGTACGATGGGGAAGAGGTCATCGGTGCCGCCCTCCGTTCCCATCCGGCGAAGGAGGTGCTCTTCATTTCCCCCGGCCACCGGATGGACCTGGAGACGGCTATCCGCTACGTCCTGGCCTGTTGTACCAACCATCGCCTTCCCGAAACGACGCGCTGGGCGCACCGGCTGGCGGGGAGCAATCCCTGAACAACAAGAGCCGGGTAGGCGAAGGCATTGCCTTCGCTTACCCGGTGGGGGGAAATCCCAAGAAGACCGGGGGTGGGCCCTTGGCCAAGGGCCCATCCCCGGTTTCGGGAACCGGACTACAGCGGCCGGAAGTAGGCGATGTCGGTGATCAGGCCCTGGCGTTTCTCCTGGAAGACGGCTTCCACCGGCATGCCGATGTAGACCTCCTCCGGCTCCACCTCGCCCAAGCAGTGCACAAAGAGGCTGTCGCAGCCCTCGATCTCGATCAGGGCCGCCAGACGGGGCTTGTCCAGAGGATGCTCATCCAGGTCCAGGTGCACGATGGTATAGGCATAGACCGTCCCCCGTGAAGGCACCTCGACCCACTCGGTGAGTTCGGCGAAGCAGCGTTCGCAGTAGGACCGGGGCGGGAGGTAGGTATAGTCACACTGGGGGCAATGGGTGGCCATCAGGCGGGCGTTGTCCTTGATTTCGCGGAAGAAGCGCTCGCCGGCCAGCCCCATGGTGTAGCGGTTCTGGAGGGGAATTTCCCCTTTCCAGGCGATGGCTTCGTCGAAGCGGCGCAGGCGTTCGGTCAGGCCCATCTTACCCCTCCTTGATCGGCCGGAAGTAGAGGATGTCGGTGATGGCGGCGGTGCGTTCCGCGGCCGGCCGCCAGACTGCTTCTACCCGCATGCCGATGCGCACGGCTTCCGGGGTGGGTTCGACCTCGCCCAGGAGGTGCATAAAGCCGCCGCCACCGCCGGTGGGTGCCTCGGCCCCGTCCAGGGCAATGACCGCCGGGATGATCGGGGTGTCCAGCCGCTCCATATCCCAGCGCACGGTACAGATAGAGAAGGTCTTGACCCTGCCGGTGCCGGGCAGTTCCACCCAGCGACGGGTGGGGACGAAGCAGTGCTCGCAGACCATGCGCGGCGGCACTAGGACGCGATGGCACTGAGGGCAGGTAATGCCCAGGATGCGGCCCTCCTTCAGGCCGGCCAGGAATTTGCCGATGGCCACGCCGGCATCCCAGGCATAATCGGCCTTGGGAACCCACCAGATATGGAGGACCCGTCCCTCGGCGAAATCCCGCTCCTTGAGCGGCGTGCCCGGATAGGATGGGATGTGTTCGCTCATCTTCGTCCTCCTTCTAAGCCACGCCCAGGATGACTACGGTGCCGACCTGCATGAGGTCGCCCCAGGCCTGAGCCAGGCCGCGTTTCGGGTTGCCCGGCACCTGGCGGGCGCCGGCCTCGCCCCGCAGTTGCCAGAAGAGTTCGGCCACCTTCATCAGGCCTGCGGCGGCGATGGGATTGCCTACCCCCAGGAGGCCGCCTGAGGGGCAAACCGGAAGGTCGCCGTCGCGCCGGGTGATGCCCAGCGCCGTCATCTCAGGGGCCTTGCCCTTGTCGGCCAGAAGCAGCCCCTCCAGGTGGTGCAGTTCCTTGTAGTCGAAGGGGTCATAGGGTTCGGCGATGTGGATCTGCTTCCGGGGTTCGGTGATGCCGGCCATCTGGTAGGCCATGCGCGCCGCCTCCTCCACCTGCTGGGGGTAGGAGAGGTCTCGGTTGGTCCAGTAGGCCGTCTCCAGGCTCCAGCCCACGCCCTCGATCCAGACCGGCTTGTCGGTCAGGCGATGGGCTACCTTATCGGAGGCCAGCACGATGGCCACTGCGCCGTCGGAGATGGGGCTGACGTCCAGCCGGCGCACCGGCCAGGCCATCACTTCAGAGTTGAGGACGTCGTCCACGGTGATGTCCTCGCCCAGGAGCGCACAGGGGTGGTCCTTGGCGTTTCGGCGGTTCTTGACCGTCACCAGGGCGATGTCCCGATGGCTGAGGCCGTAGCGCTGCATATAGGCGTTCATCTCCATGGCAAAGATCCAGAGGAGGTTCGGCCCCAGCGGGCGCTCCAGGGTGTGGTCGAAGATGGTGAGGAAGGCCCCCTGCGGGTGGGGTTGGCAGGAGGACATCTTCTCCTCGCAGACCACAAGGCAGGTGTCGAAGAGGCCGCTGGCGACGTGATACCAACCGTGGATGACGGCCATGACGCCGGTGCCTCCGCCGACGTAGCAGCGGATAAAGGGCTTGTTCCAGCCTCCCGAGCCGGGGCAGAGGTATTCGCTGTTCATGTGGACGCCGTCGAAGGCGTCGGGCGCCGTGCCCGAGGCCACGGCATCAATGTCGTCCAGCGTCAGGCCGCAGGAGTCCAGGGCCATTTGGGTGGCCTGCCAGGAAAGTTCGTCGGCCGTCTCCAGGGCCCGGCGGACGAACTTGGTCATCCCCGCGCCGACCACGGCTACGCGACGCATCTTCATCGTTTTCCTCCTTTCAGTCTTCCCGGGCGAGGATGGCTACGGCGGCGCTGGTGGTGGGGAGGCCACGCCAACCCATGGCCATGCCAACGGCCACGTCGGGGAGTTGGTGGGCGCCGGCCTCGCCCCGCAGTTGGAGGACGACCTCCAGGGCACGGGCCAGGCCCGAGGCCTCCAAGAGGTGGCCGCAGCCCAGCGAACCGCCGGAGGGGTTGACCGGAAGGTCTCCATCCAGAGAGGTAGCGCCTTCGACGGTGAGGATGCCGGCCTCGCCCGGCCGGCAGAGGGAGAGGGCCTCCAGGTGCTGGAGTTCCTTGTAGGCGAAGGCGTCGTCCAGTTCGACGAAGTCGATGATCTCGCGCGGGTAGCGGATTCCGGCGGTGCGGTAGGCCATCTCGGCTGCCTGCCGGACGTAATCCAGTTCCACCCAATCGCGGTTCTCCAGGCTATAGGAGCCGTTGGCCCAGCCGAGGCCCTGGATCCAGATGGGGGTGTCGGTGAGGGCTCTGGCCACTTCCTCGGCGGCCAGCACCATGACGATGCAGCCGTCGGCCGGCGGGGCCACCATCAGGCGGGTAAGCGGTTCAGCCACCGGTTCGGAATCGAGCACGTCGGCCAGGGAAAGTTCGGCCGGGTAGGCGGCCAGCGGATTGAGGAGAGCGTTCTGGCGGTTCTTCACCACCACCTGGGCGCACTGTTCCAGCGTTGCACCGGTTTCGAAAAGGTAGCGCTGCATCTCCAATCCGGCGATGAAGTAGGGGTGAAGGCCCAGGGGACGGTTGTAGACCGGGTCCATGGCGTAGGCCAGGATGTGGGCCGGATGGAGGATGTTGGAAACCTTGGAGTGGGCCTCCACAACGGCCACACGAATCAGGCCTGTCTTGATCTGCATATAGGCGGTGGCCAGGCCGTGCAGCCCTTCGCCGGGAATGGTCTCGTTCGGGCGGAGGACACCCCCCATCTGGTCGGGAGTGTATTCGTCAAAGATGCTGGTGCCTTCGTTGAAATCCTCCGCTACCGTGACGAAAGAGTCCACATCCCGGCGGGGGTCGATTCCAGCATCGTGATAGGCCCGTACCGCCGCCTCGTACATCATCTCCTTGTAGGAGACTTCAGGGGTGATGGACCGGAAGCCGTACCATCCAACCCCCACGATGGCGACTCGTTCGGTCACGATATACCTCCTTGGGATTGCGGCGAGACACTCCTGTCCTGAGGAAGGTCGGGGCACTCCGGCCTGTGGAAAGGCGTCGCATCCTTGCGCAATATGCACCTCCTTGTCATATACTCGATAGACCGGGAATCGGGCTGGATTCACCTCCTTTCGACGATCAGGGCGAGGGGTTTTCGGCAGAGGGAGGATGGGCCAACAGAACCGGCCGGGTGTGGAGCCCGACCGGAGGAGAATGGGGGCCGGTACCGCCTCGTTCCCATTTTTCCACGGTCCTATACTTCCACAGGTCTAGGCACGGCCTGCATTGTAGCACAGGGCCGGCCGGCGGTCAAATGCGTTGATCGTTTTTTCCCTGCCCTCTCCTATCCAGCGGCCGATGTCGAGCGAATGGGTGCCTGACCGACATTCGATCAAGCGCCGGTAAAAACCCTTGCATCTCGAGGGCAAATGTACTACAATGGCTGCAGGTAAGAAATTGCGACAGGAGGAAACGATGGCTTCGGAGAAAAGGCGAGAACCTTGGGAAGCCGGGTTATCCGGTCGGTCGACCGAACCGCGGCACATCGGTATCTACAAGATTTACCCCAATCCGCTGGCTCGGATCGATCTGCCTCCACCTCGTCGTGAGGCCGGCCCGGGGCTTTGGGGAGTCCTCCAGGAACGGGCCTCGATCCGGGACTATAACGCGGAGGCGCTTTCCCTGGAGGAACTTTCCCAGATTCTCTGGGCCAGCCAGGGCATCTCCAGGGAACGGGGAGAGTGGCAGTTCCGCACTGCCCCCTCGGCCGGGGCCCTCTACCCCATCGAGACCTACCTGGGGGTGAACCGGGTGGAGGGGTTGACGACCGGCCTCTATCACTATGAGGTGCGCTACCACCGTCTGGCCTTCTTGCGGGAGGACCCGTTTATCGGCATGAGCCTGACCCGGGCCGCCCTGGGGCAGACGGTGTGCCAGCGGGCAGCATTGGTGGTGATCTGGACCGCCGTCGTGGCCCGCTCGGTGCGCAAGTACGGAGAACGGGCCTACCGCTATATCTATATGGACGCCGGCCATGTGGCCCAGAACCTCTACCTGGCCTGCACCGCCCTGGGCCTGGGCTGCTGCGCCATCGGCGCCTTTTTCGACGATGAGGTGAACGCCGTACTGGATGTGGATGAAGAAAAAGAGCCGGCCGTCTATATGGCCACCGTCGGCAAAAGGGGGTAACGATGCCCAGGTATCTGGTCAGCGTTGCCGGAAACATCGGGGTGGGCAAAACCACCTTGACCCAACTTTTGGGAGAGCATCTGGGCTGGAAAACCTTTTACGAGCAGGTCATTGATAACCCTTACCTGCCCGATTTCTACGCCGATATGCGGCGCTGGAGTTTCCACCTCCAGATCTACTTTTTCACCCATCGTTTCCGCATGTTCCAAGAGATGCTGGCCTCGGATGTCTCCTGTATCCAAGACCGCACCATTTACGAGGACCTGGAGATCTTTGCCCGGACACTGAACCGGCAGGGCTATCTCGACGACCGCGATTTCGCCAACTATCGCCGCCTCTTCGAGACGATGATCCCCTTCCTCCCGACGCCGAAGCTCGTCATCTACTTGCGGGCCTCGCCCGAGTTTTTGCTGGAGCGTATCCGAGCCCGGGGACGGGACTTTGAACGCGGCATCACCCTGGAGTATCTGCGCGGGTTGCACGCAGCCTATGAGGACTGGGTGGAACGGGCCTCTTCCTCCCTCACCTTTCTCACCATCGAGGCGGAGACGTTCGACATCCGCCGCCCGGAAGACGTCGAACGGGTGCTTTCCGCAGTTCGCCGCTGCTGCCCGGAAGGTTAAGGCGATGTTTCCTCTGACTCACGCCTATGTCATCGGCCGGCTGGTGCCGGCGGCCGGCCCGCTGCACCTTCTGGGAGCGCTTTTCCCCGATGCCGTCCTGACCAGCGGCCTGCCTTGGGAACGCACCCACCGTTCCGGAGCGGTACTTTACGCCTTCCTGAGCGAGCGCTACCCGGCCGGCCGGCCCTTTGCCATTGGGGTCATTTCCCACGGCACTGCCCCGCCGGGGTTGGATTACTACGGCGACGAGAAGTACGGCTCCTTTGAGCGCGGCTACGCCTTCGAGGAGGCCCGGCCCTATGCCGCCCGTGCGGCCGAGATCTGCCGTCTGCCCGAAGAAATGGGCTGGTGGAAGGCCCACAACTTCGTGGAGATGGCGCTGGAGTGGCTGCTGGCCTGCCGAGACCCCGATCTGGGGAGACGGGTACGCGAGACCCTGGAACACCCGGCCGGCCTGGAGGAACTCGTCCCCCACCTGGAGGCCTTTTTCGGGCGGGGAAGGATCGGCCTGGGGGAAAGCCTGCCGGCCATGCTCCCTTTCCTGGCCCTGGAGCCCATAACACCGGAGACCCTGGCCGAACGCTACCAGCGTCAGGTGCAGTTGAAGCATGGCGTGGAGGCCATCCATACGGAGCAGGCCACCGCCCTGATCGAGGAAATCGCCGTATCCATCCAGCCGCGCTGCTGGGATTTCCTGGAGGATGTGCTGAGGAAGATCGGGGAAATGCTTCGGCAAGAGGGATGGACGGCGTTGTAAGGGTTCATCATTACCCAACATCTTGGAGGCTGTGTTGAGGTGGGAACATGCTTCCCGAACTCTCTCATTCCGAGATCTTGCGCTATTCACGCCACCTCCTGATCCCCGAGGTGGGGTTACGGGGACAACAGCGCCTCAAGGCCGCCTCGGTGCTGGTGATCGGGATGGGAGGATTGGGTTCGCCGGTGGCCCTATACCTGGCGGCGGCCGGGGTCGGACGGATCGGCCTGGTGGATAGCGATGTAGTGGATTCTTCGAACCTGCAAAGACAGGTGATTCACGGCACTTCCCGCCTGAACGTGCCCAAGGTAGAATCGGCCCGGGAGCGGATGCTGGACCTCAACCCCGAGATCGTGGTCGAAACGTATGATGAGCCCTTCACCTCGGCCAACGCCCGGCAGATCGTCGAACGGTATGACCTGGTCATAGACGGCACCGACAACTTCCCCACCCGGTATCTGGGCAACGATGTCTGCGTCCTGCTGGGAAAGCCGTACATCTACGGGTCTGTCTTTCGCTTCGACGGACAGGTGAGCGTATTCGACGCTCGGCAGGGGCCCTGCTACCGCTGTCTATTTCCGGAGCCCCCGCCCCCCGGGCTGGTGCCTTCCTGCGCCGAGGGCGGGGTGTTCGGTGTTTTGCCGGGACTGATCGGAGTGATCCAGGCCACCGAGGCCCTCAAATTGATCCTGGGCATCGGAAAACCGCTCATCGGCCGGCTGTTGCTCTACAGCGCGCTGGAGATGTCGTTTGAGTGGGTTACACTGGAGAAGAACCCCCGGTGCAAAATCTGCAGCCCCAATCCAGAGATCACCGAACTCGTAGATTACGAGGCCTTCTGTGGCATACCCGGCTGGGGACATTGGGAAGGAACGGTGGACGAGGCCTGGGAGATCGGAGCGGCCGAACTTGCCGAGCGGCTGAGACACGGCCCACCTGTGCGCCTGCTCGACGTGCGGGAACCCCACGAGCAGGAGATCTCCCGAATCGAAGGGGCGCAACTGATCCCACTGGGACAATTGGCGGCCCATCTGAACGAACTGGACAGCGCCAAGGAGATCGTAGTCTTTTGCAAGGGGGGATCGCGTTCGGCCCGGGCTTTGGAAATCCTCCTCAGCGCCGGCTTTCGCAAGGTCAAACATCTGCGGGGCGGCATCAACGCCTGGGCCCGGGAGGTGGACTCCCGGTTGCCGGTATATTAGGTTTGTGCTATAATTTTTTTATCCAGTATGCTTAGCCCGTTGTCGGGGCACCCAGCTGGGTTCGGCTGGGTGCCCGTTTTTATCAGGAGGAGACAAAGATGGTCAGGAAAATCGGACTTGCCCTTTGCCTCTTGATCCTCATCGGCTGCAGGCCGGCCTCCGGCCCCATCCAGATCGGCGTCCGCACGGCCAACGACCACGTCCCTTTCTACATCGCCGACCGCGAAGGGATGTACCGGCAGGCCGGCCTGGAGGTCCGAGTCCACCTTGTTCCCAGCAACACCGAGATCATCGAGGCCCTCCAGCGCGGCGACTTCCAGATGGGCGCCGTCCCGGTCACCACCGCCATCGCCGCCATAGACCAGGGGGCACGCCTGCGCATCGTCGCCATGACCGGGCGGGGGGGCGACGGTTTGCTTGTGCGCGCCGACGGCGGCATCGCCCGTTGGGAGGACCTGCGGGGGAAGACGATCGCCACGATCAAGGCCTCCATCCTGGACGTGCTCCTGCGCCAGGCCCTGGAACTCCACGGCCTCGACCCGGAACGTGACGTCACCCTGGTCTATTTCCAGAAGCTGGGCGATATGGTAAGCGCCTTGAAGACAGGGCAAGTGGAGGCCACCTCCAACACCGAACCGTTTATGACCGACGCCGTGCGCCAGGGCTGGGGCCGCATCTTGGGCTACTACACCGAGCAGTGGCCGGACCACCCCTGTTGTGTCGTTCTGGCACGGGAGGATTTCCTGCGGGAACATCCCCAGGAGGTGGAGAAAATCCTGGGCGTGCACGTCCAAGCCGTCGAACGTGCCCAGGAAGACCCGGCCTATGCCGCCCGGACGATCGTGGAGTACCTGGAGGCCTTTGACCCGGCCCTGGTCGAGGCTTCCCTGGCCTCGGAGAAGATGCGCGTGGATTACACCATCAGTGCCGAAGAGATCGCCCGTATGGCCGGCCTCATGTTCCGCCAGGGGCTTTTGGAGCATGACCCGACCACCCTGGAGTTTGTTGACATAATTCCACTCACACGGGTTCTGGAGGGACGGCGATGAAGCGGCCGGCCTCCTTTTGCGGCCTGCTCCTTCCGGCCGGCCTGCTCCTGTTCTGGGAAGCACTCCCTCGGCTGGGCGTGGTGGACCCCGTCCTTCTGCCGCCCTTTTCCCAGGTGGCTGGCCGTCTGGGCACGCTTGCCCTCACCGGGACGCTCTGGCTGCACCTGGGGGCCAGCCTGGGACGGGTACTTTTGGGCTATTCCCTGGCTGCTGCCTTTGCTCTGCCGCTGGGCTTTTCCCTGGGGCTGGACGAGCGCGCCGAGCACTGGGTCCGGCCGTTGGTGCAGGCGCTGCGGCCGCTTGCTCCGCCGGCCTGGATTCCCCTGGCCATTCTCTGGTTCGGCATCGGGAATGCGCCGGCCGTCTTTATCATCTTTGTGGGTACCGTCTTTACTCTCCTAGTGGGCACGATCTCGGCCGTGCGAGGGGTGGATCGGCGCCTCCTCCAGGCCGCGTTGACGCTGGGGGCCTCCCGCCGCCGGGCCGTCCTGGAGGTTGTCCTTCCTGCCGCCCTGCCCGAACTCCTCACCCTCCTGCGTCTGGGGATGGGGTTGGCCTGGATGTGCGTGGTGGCAGCGGAGATGGTGGCCGTCTCCCAGGGCCTCGGCTTCCTGATCCTGGAGGCCCGCAACACCTTCCGCACCGATACCGTCCTGGCCGGGATGGTGGCCATCGGCCTGCTGGGGGTGGCCCTGGACGGGGCCTGGCGAGTCCTGGAACGATACCTTTTGCGCTGGCAGGTGGGGAGAAAGGCCCATGAAATGCTTGGAAGTACGGGGGCTTTCCAAGGTCTACTGCAACGGGACTGAGATGGTCGAGGCGCTTCGCCGGATCGACCTTGTGGTGCGGGAGGGGGAGTTCGTAGCCGTCCTGGGTCCCAGCGGCTGCGGCAAGACGACCCTTCTCCTTATTGTGGCCGGCCTGGAAAGCCCCACTGCCGGCGAGGTGCGCTTTCGCGGCCGGCCGATTGCCGGCTGGGGACGGGAACGCACCCTCGTCTTTCAGGAGCAGGCCCTTTTCCCCTGGCTCACCGCCCAGGGCAACATCGAGTTCGGGCTGCGGATGGTGGGGTTTCCTCCGGAAGAACGCCGGCGGCGTGCCTGGGAGGTGCTGCGAAAACTCGGTTTGGAGGATTTCGCCCGGGCCTACCCTCACCAACTCTCCGGCGGGATGCAGCAGCGGGTGGCCCTGGCCCGCGCCCTAGCCGTGGAACCGGACCTTCTCCTGATGGACGAACCCTTTGCCGCCGTGGACGCGCTCACCCGCCGGGAGTTGCAGGAGGAACTGCGTCGGCTGACGCGCACCTCCGGCCAGACGGTGCTCCTGGTCACCCACAGCGTCCGCGAGGCCCTCCTTCTGGCCGACCGGCTGGTTTTGCTGACGCCGCGGCCGGCCCGGGTACACCTGGAACTTGCATTCCCTCAACCGCTTTCGAACGCAGAAATCGCCTCCTGGGAAGGAGAAATCCTGGCCCACCTGTCCGGAGATAGGAGCAGAATTACCCCATCCTCTTGCACAAGACTGCCCCATCTTGGTGGGGCCCGGTGACGACCAAGATGCGCTCTTTTTTCCTCACGAGTATTTGTTCACCGCAGAGACGCAGAGGGCGCAAAGAACCCTTTCCCCTCACGAGTTTCACCGCAGAGACGCAGAGGACGCAGAGAGTTTTATAGGTTTTCTCGGCGCCCTCTGCGCCTCTGCGGTGCAATGATGGTTTGATTACCGCAGAGACGCCGAGCACGCAGAGGGTTTTATAGATTTTCTCGGCGCTCTCTGCGCCTCTGCGGTGCAATGATGATTTGATTACCGCAGAGACGCCGAGCACGCAGAGAGTTTTATAGGTTTTCTCGGCGTTCTCTGCGCCTCTGCGGTGCAATTGATTTGATTACCGCCGAGACGCCGAGCAGGCAGAGAGTTTTATAGATTTCCTCGGCGCTCTCTGCGCCTCTGCGGTGCAATGATGATTTGATTACCGCCGAGACGCCGAGCACGCAGAGAGTTTTTATAGATTTTCTCGGCGCTCTCTGCGCCTCTGCGGTGTATCTGAAATGCGGTAAACAACCACGGGGTGAGGATGAGGGCTAC